>JBBQGI010000096.1:0-6881 GCA_038322875.1 Candidatus Limnocylindria bacterium
GTGTACCCGCCGGTGGCGATCACGGAGATGCGGCTGCCCTGCGGGGAGCGTTCCAGCAGCTCGCCGCGCAGGGCGGTCAGCAGGCCGCTGACGAGCCCGATGTAGCCCAGCACGGTGCCGCTCTGCATGGCGTGCACGGTATTGGTGCCGATGGCGTGCGGAGGCCGCTTCAGCTCGATCCGAGGCAGCTTGCTCGCGTAGCCGACCAGTGCCTCCAGCGACAGGCCCAGCCCTGGAGCGATCGCGCCGCCGATGTACGCCCCCTCGGCGCTCAGCAGGTCGAAGTTGGTGCTGGTGCCCAGGTCGATCACGATCGCCGGGCCACCGAACTCGTTGCGCGCCGCGAGCGCGTTGCAGAGTCGGTCGGCGCCGGCCTCCATAGGTCGGTCGATCTCGATGCTCAGGAGTCCGGTCAGCGAAGCGGCGTCGACCACGACCGGCTCCAGGCCGACGCGGTCACGGACGAAGCGCTCGAAGGTGCCGGTCAGGGGTGGCACGACCGATGCCAGGGCGACCGCCTGCAGCTCGTCCAGACGATGGCCGTCGAGCGCGAGGAGCTCTGCGGTCTGGGCCGCCACCTCGTCCGGCGTCGCGCTGGCGTGCGTGGTGGCCCGCCATGATCCGACCAGCTCCGCGTCGCTGAAGAAGCCTAGCGTCAGATTCGTGTTGCCGACATCGGCGGCGAGCAGCTTCACGCGCCACATCCTACCAGCCGTCTGCCGCCCTCCCGCCCCTGCGGCCCGGTGCTAGACTCGGCCAGATCCCCCACAAGGCCCAGGCGTGAGCGAGCCGATGACCGAGGCGCGAGCCAAGCTCTACATCAACACGGGCGTCGTCACCGACAAGAACGACATCTACAATCTCCTGCGCCCGTTGCTGAAGCAGACCGTCAGCTACACATATAAGCGTGGCGCCCAGGTGACCGGCAGCGGGACCGGCTGGGTCGAGCGAATCGTCGTCGACCACCCCGAGATCGCCAGCTATTTCACGCCGCTCTCGATCTGCCTGAACCTCGACTCGTTCGACTACCTGCAGTTCGATACGACCTCCGACCAGCTGCTCGTCTACACCCTGGTGATCGGCGAAGAGCGGGTGGTGCTCGAGTTTGCCGCCGCGTCGTCGCCGCTCAGCCTCGCGGACGATGGGGAGGAAGGGCGTGCGCTGCCACGCAGCGCAGAGGAGCTTGCGCGCGACCTGCGCTTCATCCAGATGGAGCTGCTGATGTCGCCCGATGCGAGTGACGACGACGAGGACGCCTGACATGGCGTCCGGCCTGGCTGCCGGACGGACCCGGGCGCGCGACGCAGTCAGCTACGAACGCAGCGTCCTGGACAACGGCCTCAGGGTGGTCACCCAGCCGATGCCGACGGCCCGGTCGGTCGCCATCGGGCTCTTCGTCGGGGTTGGATCACGCCGGGAGGACGAGGCACACGCCGGGCTCTCGCACCTGCTCGAGCACCTCGTCTTCAAGGGCACGCAGCGCTATCCCCAGGCGGGTGGCCTGTCCGAGGCGGTGGAGGGCTGTGGCGGCAGCGTCAACGCCTCGACCGATCGCGAACTGACCGTCTACAGCGCACGGGTCCCGGCGGAGGCGGCCTCGCGCGCCATGGAGGTGGTGGCCGACCTGGTCTTCGCCCCGCTCCTGCGGCCTCGCGACCTGATCGGTGAGAAGCCGGTGATCGTCGACGAGATTCGCATGTACATCGACTCGCCTGGCGACCACGTCTTCAATCTCTTCGACGAGCTCCTGTATGGCAGCCACCCGCTCGGACGCGAGATCGCGGGGTCGCCGCGGAGCGTCCGTCGAGCCAGGCACGAGACCGTTCAGGCGCACTGGGAGCAGTGGTATCGGCCCGAAAAGGTCGTCCTGGCGGCGGCCGGCGCGATTCGGCACGATCAGGTCGTCAAGGCGGCCGGCCGCTGGTTCGACGCCGACTCGGCCAGGCCGGCACGGATCCCTCTGCCCGCCCCGCTGGAGGCTCCCAACCCGGCTCCCCCGGGATCGCTGCGCGTGGCGTACCGTCGCCTATCCCAGGGGAACCTGTGCCTCGGCATGCCGGGCGTCTCGCGCGCCGATCCCGATCGCTGGGCGCTCGACCTGCTCGGCGCCGTGCTCGGCGACGGAATGAGCAGCCGGCTCTTTCTGGAGTTGCGCGAGCGGCGCTCGCTGACCTACGACGTCTCGACCTTCGGGGCCGCCTATGCCGATTGCGGCACCTTTGGCGTCCATGCCGGATTCGACCCGGAGCAGGCAGGCGCACTGCTGCCGGCGATCCTCGACGAGCTCGAGCGCGTGGTACAGGAGCCGGTCAGCGATTCCGAGCTCGAACGGGCGCGCGCGTACACGCGGGGACGCCTGCAGCTGCGCATGGAGGAGACCGGGTCGGTTGCGGCCTGGCTGGGCACCGGCGAGAGCCTGCTGCCCCGGATCCTCACGGTCGACGAGGTGATCGAGCGGCTCGACGCCGTCACCGTCGAGGACCTGCTGCGCGTTGCACGCGCCCACGCCCGACCGGACCAGGCACGTCTGGCGGTGCTGGGGCCGTTCCGCTCGCGACGCCAATTCGAGCGGATGCTGCAGCGATGAGCGAGCGTACTCCAGCCCCCCCACCGCGCTGGGATGGACGCCTGGAGGTGGTCGACCTGATTCCGGACCAGCTCACCCTGGCCCGTTCGCAGATCGGTTCCGGGCTCTACGGGCTGGCGGAGGGGGTCCTGCTGCGGCTCATAGCCGGCCTCGAAGCCGGCGGCAAGGGCGGCCTGGAGGAGCTCGACGTGGCGCGCGCCATGCTCGCCGAATCGCTCTGGCGCCAGGGGCGACCGCTCTCGGCCGGCGTGGCGGTCGAGGCGATCCGCGCCACCAGCCTGGAACGGCGCCGGCCGATGGTGATGCTGATCGAAGCGGAGGCACTCGCCGCTGGCGGGGATGCCGACCGCGCTGCCCGCCTTGCGGAGCGGGTCGTCTCGACGATCGGGGTCGACGAGGCCTGGAAGCTGCGCGGCGGCGTGGCCACTCGGATCACCTGGCCTTCGCCCTCGTCCTTCCGCGCGCCGGTCCGCCGGCCCGACGGCGCCACCGTCACCGGCCCGGTGCCACCGACCCCGGAGCGCACCGCCGCGGCGCATGCCCGCCTGCAGTCGGCACGGGAGGCATTTGGCGCCGCAGAGATGGAGGAGGGCGACCGTCATCTGGCGGCGGCGATGCGGCTCGACCCGCGGACAGGGCCAGATGCCGCGGCGATCCTGGAGCAGACCCTCGAGGCGGAGCCGCCCGCCGAGCGTCTGCTACTCTACGGCGACCTCCTGCGCGCCGCCGGTCGCGAGGCCGACGCGGCAAGTGCCTTCGATCGCGCCGCCCGCGCGTGACCTCCACCACAACACGGAGCTGATCTGCGCATGGAACGCACCCTTGTCCTGGTCAAGCCCGATGGCGTTCAGCGCGGCCTCATCGGCGAGATCGTCGGCCGCCTCGAGCGAAAGGGGTTCAAGATCGTCGGCCTGCGCCTGCTGACGGTGTCGCGGGCGCTCGCCGAAGAGCACTACGCGGTTCACGCGGACCGGCATTTCTACGCAGACCTGGTCGATTTCATCACCTCCGGTCCGGTCGCGGCATTGGCAGTCGAGGGCCCCGATGCCGTGGCCGCCGTGCGCCGCATGGTCGGCAAGACGATGCCCAACGAGGCGGAGCCCGGCACGATCCGCGGGGACCTTGGCATCAGCGCCCTGCGCAATCTGATCCACGCCTCGGACGCCCCCGAGACCGCGGCGACCGAGCTCGCGCTCTGGTTCGAGCCGAGCGGGCTGATCGACTACGGACGCGAGATCGACGCCTGGATCGTCGCCGAGGAGCCGGCCAGGCCGTAGCGCGCCGCGATCCGCGGCGATGAGGTCAGGGCGGCCGAGAGGCCGTCATAGGTCGGCCGGATGACCAGGCCGACGCGATCCAGCGGGAAGTAGCGCAGCCAGGCGCGCCCCACGATCAGCTCCCGATCGACCGGCCCGAAGAAGCGGGAATCCTGGCTGGCCGGGCGGTTGTCGCCCATGACGAAGTAGGTTCCCGGGCCGATCGTCCACGAGTCCGTCCCCTCGGCGTTGCGCGGCTGGGTCGGGGCCACCGTGCCGTCGATGGTCCGCACCACGTATGGCTCATCCAGTCGCACGGCGCTGCCGCCGGCCGGGGTGACAAAGACGTGGCCGTTCTCAAGGTGGACCGTATCGCCGGGCAGGCCGATGACCCGCTTGATGAATGGGACGCCGCCCTGGCCGAATCCCTCGGGCGGCTGGAAGACGACGATGTCGCCCCGCTGGTAGTCGTTGAAGCGCGGTGAGATCTTGTCGATCAGGACGTACTCGCCGGGGTTGACGGTTGGCATCATGGAGCCCTGCTCGACCTCGAACGGCTGCGCCACGAAGTTGTGGATGACGAGGTAGATGACCAGGGTCAGGACGAGCGTCTCGACGATCTCGAGGGCGCACCCGAGCCTCCGACGCGGTGGTGGCTGCTCGCTTCCGGCGGGCAGGTCGGCGCCGGGGGGCTGCGACGGGGTGTAGGTCATCGGGCTCCATGAGGTCACTGGTGGAGGCGGCGGGTAGCATAGCCTGCTCAGTGACCAAGCGCGCCCTGCCAATCCGGACACTTGCAGTCTTCAGTCTCGGCGTCGCCGTGCTGATCGGCATCCTCTACTACGCCTCCACCGTCGACGGCCGTCCGCCCACCGTGCGCTCGATCTCGCTCACCCAGCATCTGGGCGCCGATCCCGAGATGGCGCTCACCACGACCAGCATCGAGGTCGACTTCTCCGAGCCGGTGGCACATGCCACGGCTCAGGAGGCGTTCGCGATCACGCCCGCCGTGGGCGGCTCGTTCAGCTGGAGTGCCGCGAGCCTGACCTTCACCCCCGCCTCCAGCCTGCCGCTGCGGACCGCATTCGAGGTCACCATCGGCGCCGGAGTCGTCGATTCGGCGGGCAACCGCATGGCTGCCGGCAGTCAGTCCTTTCACTTCACGACGGTCGGCAACCCGAGCGTCGTCGACACCGATCCGGCCGATGCCGACACCGAGGTCCCCCTCAACACGCCGATCGTCATCGACTTTTCGACGCTGATGGACACGACCTCGGTCGAGCGGGCGCTCGAGCTCAGGCCGGCGATCCAGCTGCGGCTCCATTGGACCCGCGAGCGGCTGACGGTCACGCCAGTCGCTCCGCTCGAGGCGAACCGACGCTATGCGCTGACCATCGGCGTCGGAGCGCACGATCAGGCGGGGACGCCGCTGGCACGGCCGTTCCAGCTCTCCTTTCAGACCGTTGTATCCGGGCTCGCCGCCGGGATGATCGTCCCGGCCGATGACGGTGCCGGGATCGCCGTCACAACGCCGATAGCCGTCGTCTTCGATCAGGCCCTCGACCCTGACAGCGTGCGCGACGATCTCCTCACCATCACCCCGCAGGTGCCGGGCTCGCTCGCCGCCGAGGCGGCGCCCGGAGCCGCCGGGCTCCTCGATGGCGGGCTCCGCGTGCTGCGCTTCGAGCCATCGGGACCACTCGACCCGAATACGACCTACGAGGTCAGCCTGGCCCCGGGCCTGCTGGGTGCCGATGGCGCCGGCATGCCCGCCGGCCTCTCCTGGACCTTCACGACAGGTTCGCCGACGGCGACCCTGTCGAACCAGATTGTCTTCCTCTCCGATCGCGCGGGGGTCGCCAACCTGTGGGCCATGAATCCCGATGGCACCAACCAGCGCCAGCTCTCTGCCGAGCTGTCGCCGATCGTCTATTACGACGTTGCCCCCGATGGCCGTTCCTTCGTGGTCGGCGACGGCGCGACGATCGTCTGGCAGCGGGTCGACGGATCGGCCCGCCGCTCGCTCACCGACACGGGCCTCGTTGAATTCGATCCGGCCTTCTCACCCGATGGCAGCATGCTCACCTTCGGGCGCGCCGATCCGGTGCTCGGCAGCGGTCTCGGGCTCTGGATCCGCGACGCCGATGGCAGCGACCCCCGGCCGGTCGAGATGCCGGAAGGCCCGACGGCCACCCCATCGCCGGAGGTGCCCGTTCGCGTACCGCTGCTGCGCGCGCCGCGCATCTCGCCCGATGGCACCGCGCTCGCCTTCGTCGACGAGCGGGGAGGGGTCTCGATCCTGGACCTCGAGCTGAAGCAGCTCTCGACAGCGGCGTTCGTCGCCCTCTCGGCCCCGACGTGGCTGCCCGACGGGACCGGCATCGCCGTCGCCGGCCTGCCGGCGGGGGCCGGGGTCGACCCGCGCGCGTATCCGCCACGCTCGCCGGTGCTGCCGCTCGATCCGGCTTCCCAGCGGCTGACCGCAGCGCAGCTGAGCGCCCTGCGGGTCGTGCACCTCGGCCGTTTCAGCTCGTCGGTTGCGGCCACCGCGTTTGGACCGGGCGCCGCTCGGCCGGTCGTCGACGCCGGGGGCCGTCATGCGTTCATCCGGCTGGAAGGGAGCGACGCGGTGGCCGGAAGCCTGTGGCTCAGCACCACCGCCGACGATGCGGGCGACGAGGTGCGGCTCGACCCCGGAGCGCCGGCTGGCTCGGCCTCCTTCGCCCCGCAGGCGAGCAGCATGGTGATCGGGCGCGTGCCCCGGCCGACCGACGACCCGGCTCGGGTTGGAGGGGTATGGCTCCTCAACGTGGTGAGCGGCGCGGCACAGCAGCTCTCGACCGACGGCTGGCAGCCGCGCTGGCTGCCGTGAGAAAGTTGACCCGTCGCGCGGCGCCGGGCTACCATACCGGCGCTTCGCTGGCGGCCGCGCTGACGCGACTCTCCGCCGGCGTTTCCGTGTGCGACACAATGCGACAAGCGAGACGGGCGCGCCCTGCGTAGCAGCGACCGAATCGGCCAGCCCCATTCGGAGGTTC
>JBBQGI010000097.1:0-6827 GCA_038322875.1 Candidatus Limnocylindria bacterium
CCACTGGGAGACGATCAGGCATGTCGTGCTGCCGTTTGCGCGCGGCGGCATCTTCGCCGGCGTGATCCTGGGCCTGTCTCGAGCGATCGGCGAGACGATCGCTGTCCTCTTCGTGATCGGCAACCAGCCACAGATCAATGCATCGATCTTTGCCCCTGGCTACAGCCTGCCGTCGGTCATCGCCGGCGAGTTCGCCGAGGCGAACCAGCCTTTCCACTCTGAGGCGCTGGTTGCCCTGGGCGTCCTGCTCTTCCTCCTCTCGTTCGCGGTGAACGTGGGAGCGCGCGTGGTAGTGGGCCGCTTCGAGGCTCGCGCGGGTGGTGCCGATGTTCGCTGAGAGCTCGCTCCGCTCGACCTCCCGTGGGCGCCGCAGCCGCAATCGCCTCGTCTACCTGCTCTGCCTGCTGGCCGGGGCGATCGCCCTGCTGCCGCTCGTCCTGGTCCTCGTCTATCTCCTGCTCGAGGGTGTGAAGGCCTGGAGCCCAGCGTTCCTCGTTTCCCCCCCGGGCGGCATCACCAGCAAGAGCGGAGGTGCGATGAACGCGATCATTGGCACACTCGAGATGACCGGCCTGGGCCTCCTGATCGCCACGCCGACAGGGCTGGCGGTGGCCCTCTACGTGGCCGAGTACCGCGAAGGACGGATGGCGGTGGTGGTCCGAACCGCCGTGGACTTGGTGGCGGGGATTCCTTCCATCGTGATCGGGCTCTTCGTCTACTCGCTCGTGGTCCTGACGATGGGCCACTTCTCCGGGTTTGCCGGCGCGATCGCGCTCTCCCTGATCATGCTGCCGATCATCGCCCGCACCAGCGAAGAGATGTTCAAGATCGTGCCGCGCACGCTGCGCGAGGGCACGATGGCACTGGCCATGCCCCGCTGGCGCGCGATCGTCGCGGTCTACATCCCCACGGTTGCTGCCGGGATCGTGACCGGCATCGTGCTGGCCGTATCAAGGGCAGTGGGCGAGACGGCGCCGCTGCTCTTCACCGCCCTGGGAAGCAACTTCGTGGTGACCGATCTCAATCAGCCGATGTCGGCGCTGCCGCTGTACATGTTCCAGAACGCCCTGAACATCGGCTTCCCGGCGGCACGCGAACGCGCCTGGGCGGCCGCCCTGACCCTGGTCGTCATCGTCCTCCTCTTCAACATCCTGGGGCGCTGGCTCGCCGGCCGCACCGGGCTGAAGGGGAGGTAGGAAGCGCAATGCGAGAGGAGCCCGAGATGGCAACCAGCGTCGAGCAGATAGCAATCCAGGTGAAGCCGCAGGTGCACCCCACCCTCGAACCCGATGGATTGGGGCAGACTATGCCCAGCATGCAGGCCGCCATCGAGGTCAAGGACCTGAACGCCTTCTACGGCGCCAAGCAGGCCGTGCGCGACGTCACCTTCGTCGCCCGGCAGCGCGCCGTGACGGCGATCATCGGCCCCTCCGGAAGCGGCAAGTCCACCGTGCTGCGCTCGCTGAATCGGATGCTCGAGGTGGTCCCATCAGCGCGCATAGAGGGCCAGATCCTCTTCCACGGGACCGACATCTACGCGCGCGACATCGATCCGGCCGCGGTGCGACGCACGATCGGCATGGTCTTCCAGCAGCCGAACCCGTTCCCCACCATGTCGATCTACGACAACGTGGTGGCCGCTGCTCGCTTCAACGGCCTGGTCAAGGGCCGCGCCCAGAGTGACGAGCTGCTCGAGCGCTGCCTGCGGCAGGCAGCGCTGTGGGACGAGGTCAAAGACAGCCTCGGCAAGTCCGGAGCCTCCCTGTCGGGCGGGCAGCAGCAACGGCTCTGCATCGCGCGAGCACTGGCGGTCAACCCCGAGGCGATCCTGATGGACGAGCCGTGCTCCGCGCTCGACCCGATCGCCACCCTGCAGATCGAGCAGCTGGCCCGCGACCTGGCACAGTCGTACGCAATCGTGATCGTGACCCACAATATGCAGCAGGCGGCTCGCGTATCGGATGACACGGTCTTCATGAGCGTGGACGAGCAACGCTCCGGGTTTGTCGTCGAGGCCGGCCCGACGTCGCAGATCTTCACCAACCCGCAGAGCAAGACGACCGAGGACTACATCACCGGGCGGTTCGGATGAGACGAGGAGATGGCCGATGACCAGTAGCACCGCTGCCGAGGGGCACGGCCACTCCGTGCGCCGCAGCTTCGACGAGGGACTGCAGGCGGCCAAAGACGACACGCTGCGCCTCGGCGCGCTGGTGGAGAGTCAGCTCGAGCGAGCGAGTACGGCCCTGGGTGAGCGCGACGTCGACCTGGCCGATGCCGTGCGCCGCGAGGACGCGCAAGTCAACGAGCTGCAACGGTCGATCAACATGGAGATCACGACCCTGATCGCGACCCAGGGTCCCATGGCCCGCGATGTGCGCGAGCTCCTGGCCCTGTACCACGCCGCGGCCGAGCTGGAGCGGATGGGCGACTATGCCGTGAGCATCGCCAAGCTGGCGCAGCAGTTGGCGGCCGAGCCGGAGATGCCGATGCTGCGCCAGATCCCATTGATGGAGAAGCTCTGTCGCGACCAGCTGCGAGCCGCCATGCGCGCCCTGGTGGACGTGAGCGAAGAGGCTGCCCGTGCAGTGTGTGCCCGGGACGACGAGATCGACCACCTCTACAACAGCGTCTACGAAGACACCATGAAGCTCATGAGCGTGGCGCCCGACAAGGTGCGGCAGGCGACGCACATGCTGTTTGCCGCGCATCACCTGGAGCGCCTCGGCGATCGGGTGACAAACATCGGGGAGGATGTGGTGTTCCTGGCGACGGGCCGCATCGAGGACCTCAACCCATAGCCCCGGTGCGGCGGCACATTCTCGTCGTCGAGGACGACATCACCCTGCGGCAGGTGCTGACCTTCACCCTGGGCCAGGAGGGGTACGACGTCGCCAGCGCGCGCGATGGCGAAGCCGGGTTGGCGGCAGCGCTCGGCGGGCGCTTCGACCTGATCCTGCTCGATCTGATGTTGCCGGGGATGAGCGGCCTGGAGGTGCTGCGCACCCTTCGACGGGACGAGGTGCCGACTCCGGTCATCATCCTCAGCGCCAAGGCCGGCGAGGTTGACCTGGTGGTCGGGCTCAAGATCGGCGCCGATGACTACGTCACCAAGCCATTCAGTCGGCCAGAGCTGTTGGCCCGCATCGAGGCCGTGCTGCGCCGGCAGCGACGTGACGGTCCGGAGCCCAGGCCGGCGGAGGAGCGCCTCGAGATCGGCCCGGTAGTGCTGGACCTCGAACGACGAAACCTGACGATCGGTGGCGTGCCGGAGCACCTGACCACCAAGGAGTTCGATCTGCTCGCGTACCTCGCTGCAAACCCGGGCCGTATCTTCACGCGCGACCAGCTCCTCTCGCGGATCTGGGGCTATGACTACGCGGGGGACGGCCGGACCGTGGATGTGCATGTCAGCTGGCTGCGTGGCAAGCTGCGCCGCGGCGATGGGCACAACTGGTTCCGCACCGTGCGCGGCGTCGGCTACGCCTTCTCGCCCCCGCCCGGCTGACCGATGGGCGACCGGGACCTGGCCGAGGCTGCCTTCGAGACGCTGCTCGGCCGGACCAGCGGCGATCCGATCCTTCTGCTGGTCGACGAACGGCTGCGCATCCTGCGGGCCGGACCGCAGGTCGCCGCCCTCGTGGATCGCGATCCCGCGGACCTCGCCGGTCTGAGCCTGATCGCCAGCTTCGGTTCGGCGGCGCTCGACGGCGTCGCGCGCGCTGCCTCGGCGAGCCACGAGGCCGCCGCCGGCGAGGCGCAGCTCGGGCCTCTGGGGCAGCGCATCTTCCAGGTGGACGCCGTCCCGATCACAGGTGGGCGTCTGGTCCTGGCCCTGCATGACATCACCGCGCTGCGCCGGATCGAGCGCGTGCGACGTGACTTCGTCGCCAACATCAGCCACGAGCTGCGCACGCCGCTGACCTCGATCAAGCTGCTCGCGGAGACCTTGGCCGTTGCCGCGCCGGACGATCCCGAGACGTTTCGAGACTTCGTCAACAAGATCGGCGCCGAGGCCGATCACCTTGCCCAGCTGGTCGACGAGCTCCTGGACCTGACCATGATCGAATCGGGGGAGGTTCGGCTGGCGATCGAGGCGGTCGATCCCGACATGGTGGTCGCGGGAGTGGCTGACCGTATCGGCCCCGTCGCCGATCGACGGGGAATCCGCATCTCGACCGTGCCTGCCGAGTCGGGCGCTGGGGTGCGCGCTGCCGCGGATCCGGGGCGCCTGGGCCAGGCGCTCCTCAACCTGGCACACAACGCGGTCAAGTACAGCCATCCGGGCGGCGAGGTGCGGATCGGCTGGCGGGAAGAGGGGGACCGCATCCGCTTCCAGGTGGCGGATGATGGGATCGGCATCCCGTCGGGGCACCAGGCGCGGATCTTCGAGCGGTTCTACAAGGTCGACCGCTCGCGCACCCGCGGCGATCCAGACGAGTCCCTGGTCAGCGGCAGCGCGGGGCTGGGGCTGGCGATCGTGCGGCACATCGCAGAGGCACATGGCGGTGTGGCGGGCGTGGAGAGCGTCGAGCAGATCGGCTCAACGTTCTGGATCGAGGTCCCACGGGCCTGATATAGTTGTCGGGTCAATCATGAGCAGACATCCGATCCCCGGACCCCGCGACCCACGCCTCGAGACCTGGCGCAGCTTCCTCGTTGCATATGCCCAGATTCGTCGCCAGCTCGAGCGCGAGCTGCAGGCCGAGCAGTCGCTCGGGCTGGGCGAATACGAGGTGCTCCTGCTGCTCAATAGGGCCGCTGAGCGGCGGCTGCGCATGAGCGAGCTGGCCGACCTGCTCGGCCTCTCGCGCAGTGGCATCACGCGCCTCGTCGATCGACTTGCGGCTGACACGCTCGTTGAACGCGCGCTGTGCACCACCGACCGCCGTGGATCGTGGACGATCCTCACTGATGCCGGTCATCGGCGGCTGCGACGCGCCTCCCCGACGCACCTGCGCGGAGTTGGCGAGCATTTCCTGGACCGTATCCCGCCGGCGGAGCTGGAGAGCCTCCAGGTCACCCTGGACCGGGTGCTGAGCGAGAGCTAGCCGCTCGGCGACGCGCTTGCCGCAGCGAGCTCTCCTGCCGCCTCGGCGCGCAGGCTGCTGATCATCCCTGCTCGATCGTCGTGCGGCGCCAGCTCCAAGAATCGATCGAATTGGCGCACCGCCGCCGAGTAGTCGCCGGAACGAAACGCGATCAGGCCGCGGAAGAACGGGATATCCGGTCGATCCTCTCCCACGATCGTGGCGAACGAATCGGTCGCCGCCTGGGCATCGGCGAAGTCGGCAGCCGATACGTAGGCCGTGATCAGGCGCCGATACGCCGACTCGTTCCGCGGCTCGATCGAGAGCAGCACCTGCAGCGCCGCGGCTGCGCGGCGCAGGTCCTCGGGGGCAGTGCCCGCGAGGTAGGCGTCGGCCAGGTCGGAGATGACCTGCGCATCGGTGGGATCGGCCGCGAAGGAGGCCAGCAGCCGCTGGATCTCGGCCTGCCGCGCGGCCTCGCGCACCCGCTCGTCGGCGAGTGCCTGGTTCACCACGGTCCGCTCCGCCAGACCCGATGGGGCGGGCAGGGCGAAGCCCACCAACACCGCGGCCGCCAGGGCCACGCCCAGCCACGCGGCCGCTCGTCGCCCGTTCGTCCGGCGTGGGCTGGCCGTGACCTCGGTAGCGGGGGGGGCGTCAACCAGCGTTTTGGCCGCCCGTTCCTCAGCCTCGGCGCGTTCGCGCTGATAGGAGGCGTCGTCGAGCGATCCGGCGCGGCGATCCGCCTCCACGTCGAGCAGCCCCTCCAGCGCGACTCGGTGGCGCAGAGCGCGGCCCTCGGCCTCGGCATGACCATCGTGCACAGGCGCGACGGCGCTCCCGCGACGGAGCAACGGCCAGCCTATCGCGGCCGCCACGGCCAGCCCGCTTCCCCCAAGGAGCAGCCACTGGCCGAGCTCAGGCATCGAGCTGCTCCACTTCGTCACGGATGCGGTCGCTCACGGCGGCGCTGGCCGGCGCTGGGTCGCGCGGCGGAGTGACGGAGCGGCCTCGGCGCAGCCACCAGGCCAGCAGGCTGATCCCCCCCAGCAGCGCCGCGACGGGCAGCCACGAGGCGAGCGGCGAGGTGGGCGAGAGCAGGATCCAGTCACCGTACCGCTCGACGAAATGCTGGCGGATCTGCGCGGGGGTCTCGCCCGCGGCCACCAGGTCGACGATCTGCTGCCGGATCGCTACCGCAGCGGCGGTCTGCGATTCGGACACGGAGAGCGCCTGGCAGTCGGGACAGCGCAGCTCGCCGGCGATCTGGTGCGCCTGTTCGGCGGGCGTGAGCGGCGCCGATGGCCGGACCGCCTCAATCAGGACCAGGCCGCCGAGCGCCAGCAGCGCGGCAAGCGCCAGCGGGAGTGCCAGCCCTTTCATGGCGTGAGCCCCAGCGCGGTCAGCTCGGCGGCGACAACCTCAGCCGTCAACGGCCCGATATGGCGAGCCCGCACGATCCCGGCGGCATCCACGAAGAAGGTCTCGGGTGGCCCGGTGACGCCCAGGTCGACCGTGATCTGCCCGTTGGGATCGAGGAGGGTCGGCCAGCCGCCGTCACCGTATCGGTCCAGAAAGGTCCGTGCTCCGTCAGGGGTGTCCTGATACAGGATCCCGACCACCGCAAGGTCGTCGGCGTGGCGCCGCGCCAGGTCAAGCAGCACCGGGTGCTCGTCAACGCACGGCGGGCACCAGCTGGCCCATACGTTCACCACCGTCACCTTGCCTGTCAGCTGGTCGGAAGAGAGGGTCGCTCCGTCCAGGGTTGATGCCGAGAAGGAGGGCAGCGGTTGGCCG
>JBBQGI010000098.1:0-6801 GCA_038322875.1 Candidatus Limnocylindria bacterium
GTACGGCCCGATCCCGTCCCACGCCATGCCGTAGGTGAAGAACAGCGCGAGCAGGAGCGAGCTCATCAGGGCAGCCGGGGCCCACTGCCCGATCAGGCCCCGCAGCAGGATCACGACCGCCAGGGTGGCTGCCGCGGAGACCGCCAGCGGGATCAGGACCTCGCTCGGGGCGATCGCCTCCTGCACGTTCTGCGCGTACAGGAAGACCACCGGGTACGCGGCTCCCAGGATCGGATAGATCGGAAATGCGGCGACGCGCCGTAGCCCGGTCGGGATGGTCATGCGCGCGGATTCTGCCACGGTCGCGTGCAGCCGGGGCGAGGATGGATCGTGTCCCGAACGCGAGAGCGTCGAGCGGCTAGAGGCCCATGGCGACCGGGCGAGCGCGCGCCGCCGCATCCTCGTCTCGCAGGCGGCGGCGAAAGGCGACCACGCCAACAGCAAAAGCCCGTGGAAGAGCGCGATCTCGATTGTTGCGAACTGGCGGAGGTAGAAAGACGCCAGGTCTGCCAGGCAGAGCGATACCAGCAGGCCGTACTCGGCGAACGCCGCGCCCAGCCGATTGCGGCCGGTGGCCGCCATGAACAGGGATCCGGAGAGCAGAAGGACGCCCGAGATCCCCTCCAGCACCAGGTGCAGCATCTCCAGGCTGAAGAGGCGTGTGCTGCCGGCGGGGTCGACGCCCCCGATCTGCGAGGCCGCCAGCCCAAGGTCGAAGATCGCACGCAGTCCGGACACGAAGAGCGCCAGCAGCAGAGCCGCGTGAGTCCCACGTCCGCCCAGCAGGCGGTCGCGCCGCGCCTCCCACCAGTCGCAGATCGGCTGGAAGCGGCTCACGGCATCCGGGGCGATGTCGAGCTCGTGTGACTCGACAAAGGCAAGCAGGGCTGCGGCCAGCCGGCGCTGCTCTCCCATTGGAGCCTCGACTGCGGCGACAGCCAGGCGATCGCGGAGCGCGTCACGCTCGCGGTCCTGGAGGTCGCCGTCGACGGACTCCTCCACCAGCTGCAGAGCGGTCAGCAGCTGGGTCCGGGGATCGGGCTGGATCCGTCGCCGCAGGCGAAGGTAGATCAGCACCGAGAGCAGGAACGTGGCGTAGATGAGCGGGGCGGCGGCGGGATAGAAATAGTCGTTCTGGGTCGTGATGAATTTTCCTACCTCGTCGATGAAGAGGCCGATGCCGATCCCCACCAGGATCGCAGCGATGCGGTACGCGGTGCGCCCCGATAGGGCGAGCGGGACGACGGCGCCTGCGAAGAGGAAGACTCCGCCGAAGAGCGCGTGCGTGATGTGCAGCTCTCCGCCACCGATCCGCGGATAGCCGGTCAGCTCGAGATATTCCCTCGTTGCCAGGACCGTCGCCGCGAATGAGACGAGCGTCAGGAAGAGATATCGCTCCGCTCCTTCGCGCCGGACCGGCGGACGAAAGCGAAAGCGCCGGCCGCGAGAGGTTGCCTTCGCCACGGGCGGCAGGCTAGAGGATCTTCTCGAGGCTCTGGTCCATCAGGTCGCGCGACATCGGGCCGAAATAGCGGTCCTGGATGATGCCGGCCGAATCGATGAAATAGTGCGTCGGAGCGCCCCAGACCCCGTAGGCGTCCATGAACGAGGAGGTCGTGGCGACCGCGATCGGAAAGGCGAGCGGGTGGCCATCGGCATAGTCCTGCACTGCCGCCGAGCTATCCCAGAGGTCGACGCCAAGGACCACCAGGCCCCCGTCCCGATGGGCCGCGTACGCCGCCGCAACGTCGGGAGCCTCGGATTCGCACGGCTCGCAGGCCGTCTTCCAGAAGATCAACCAGATCGGCTTGCCGCCGAAGTTGGCGAGGTTGACCGGCGCGCCGTCGAGACCGCTGAGCGCCAACGCCGGCGCGGCGGGATCCTGGGCGGTGCCCGGGGCGATCTGGCCAAGCTGTACGCCCGGCTGCGCGCTGCCGATGACGAAGAACGACGCCTGCGCCGCACCGCCACCGAGAGGACGTGTGGCGAGGAAGGTCAGACCCGCCACGATCAGCGCAGCGACCGGGACTGCGAGGAGCGCTAAGAGCGGCCGCCGTCGGGGTATGGGCGGGGGAGTCTCCTGAGTCATGGCTGCCGGCAGTCTAGCCGAGCCGCGTGCAGACTCCGGGAGAGGCTAGGTCTCGTCCGGTACGAGGTGATTCTCGAGCGCATAGCGAGTCAGGGCGACGCGGCCGTGGACGCCGGCCTTGTCGGTCACGTTCGCGAGGTGGCGGCGGACGGTGTGTGCGCTGATCCCGAGCGCGCGTCCGGTCTCGGCAGCGGTCTGGCCTGCCGTCAGCAGGCGCAGGACCTCGATCTCGCGCGGCGTAAGGCGATCCGCCTGCCGAAGCCATCGCAGTGAGTCGACCACCACCACCGAAGCGACGACCGGGTGGACGTAGTGCTGATTCCGGGCCACGGCACGAACCGCGGCGACCAGGTCGGCGCTGGGGGCCCCCTTGACCACGTATCCCGCTGCGCCCGCCAGGAATGCCTGGCGCACCGTCTCCTGGTGCTCGTGCATCGTGACCGTCACCAGCCGAATGAGCGGATGCTGGCTCGACAGGTCGCGCAGGAGCGTGATCCCGTCTGATTCGCCGAGGGTCAGGTCGACGATCATGACGTGCGGCTTGTGCGCGGCAGCCAGGACGAATGCCCCGGCCGCGTCGGCAGCATCGCCGACCACCTCGATGTCAGGCTCCCGCTCCAGGATCAGCCGCAGCCCATCCCGGACCAGGTCATGGTCATCCACGATCCCGACCCGGATGAGTTGCATCACGGAGCCACCGTCTGAAATGGAAGGTCGAGGCTGACCAGGGTGCCTCGACCCGTCGAGGACTGGATCGCAAGGCGTCCGCCAAGGAGCTCCGCACGCTCGTACATGCCGGCCAGCCCGATCCCCGGATCGACCGTCGTTGCCGGGTCGAAGCCACGACCCTCGTCGCCCACCACCACGGATAGCCTCCCCGCGCGGAGGGAGATCCACACCTGCGCGACCGGCGCCCCGCTGTGTCGAGCGGCGTTGGCCAGTGCCTCCTGGACGATGCGGTAGACGCCGATCGTCACGGTCGGCTCCAGGGCCGGCTGGGGATCGAGGGCTCGGTCGACGTGCACCCGCACGGGGAAGCCGGACTGGCTGGCAAGATCGCGGATCGCGGCAGTCAAGCCGCGCTCCTCCAGTCGCGCGGGGCGCATGCGATGAGCCAGGTGTCGCACCTCGGCGAGGGCGGTCTCGGCGAGCTTTCGCGATTGGCGGAGGCCACGCGCCGTAGCATCTGGTGCCCGCGGCCCCACCGTGGCGTCGAGGGTGAGCGTGAGGGCGGTGAGCACCTGTCCAACGCCGTCGTGCAGCTCGAGTGCGATCCGGCGCCGCTCATCCTCCTCGACCGTCAGGAGGCGCTCGCTCGCCTGGCGGAAGAGGCTGGCGTACCGTCGCGCCGTGGTATCGACACGGTCGGCCATCCAGGCGACCAGGACCGCGATCACGAACATGAGCGGCCACTCTGCCAGGTCGAATGCGGGCTCCTTGATGCCGAAGAGGCCAGCGTTGGCATAGGCCAGCAGCGGGAGCGTGACGATCCCGATCCGCAACAGCGTGGCGCGCAGGCCGAACAGGAAGGCCTGCACGGTCAGCAGCACGAAGACAACATGGAACATCACGTCGGCCGGCAGGATCGGGTATGCGAAGGTCAGGATGATGGTGGCGATCGCCGCAACGTCGACGACCCCCTGGGATACGCGCCGATTGGTGCGTAGGCGGGACGTCCAGCGCTCGACCTGCGAGGCCGATGGGGAGCCGATGGCGCCGGCATCGTCGGCACGCTGACCGGGGAAGGGCGCCGCGTCGGGTATGGCCGGCGTGTAGGGCGGGATGGCCAGATCAGTGACTCCAGAATGGCTGGTTCCGAGTATAGGAGCGTCGGCAATGGGTGACGATGCTAAGCGCCGAATGCGGCACCCGCGCCGTACCATGGTCGTGCCATTCGGCACAATCTCGCGGCGAGGAGGAGAGAATGATCGGAACAATACGAAGGGTCGTGGCGCTCTTCGCGATCGGCAGCGTCCTCGCTGCCTGCTCGAGCTCGGGGCCGAGCGCCGGGCCAATCGCGGTAACCGTCAAGGAGTGGCAGATCAACCTGAGCTCGACCAACCTCAAGGCTGGCGCTCTGACGTTCAACATCACGAACGACGGCGAGAAGGAGCACGAGTTCGTGGTGCGCAAGACGGACCTGCAGTCCGACGCGCTGC
Source organism: Candidatus Limnocylindria bacterium (assembly GCA_038322875.1). Classification (GTDB taxonomy): domain Bacteria; phylum Chloroflexota; class Limnocylindria; order QHBO01; family QHBO01; genus CF-167. Next base: position 4,249 of record JBBQGI010000098.1, read on the forward strand.
CGCTCAACGCGGACGGAGAGATCTCCGAGGATGCGCCCGAGCTGACCGCGGTCGGTGACCCGAGCGAGGTCGCCGAGATCGCCGCCGGCAGCAGCGACCGCACGTTGACGGTCACGCTGCAGCCAGGTCACTACGTGATCTTCTGCAACCTGCACGTGGAGGACCTGCTGCACTACCAGAAGGGCATGCGCATCGACTTCACCGTCACCTGACGGTCTGACGCTTCGTGACAGGTCCCGGGCGCCATTACTGGATTGCCGGCGCGGCCTGGGTGGTCCTTTCCGCTGTGGGGATCGCCCTGGTCGCCGGCATTCAGATCATCCCGATCATCGCCTCACGCGAGGCGGAGATCGAGAATTCGGCATTCGTGCTGCTGACCGTCGTCTCGGTCCCGGTGCTGATGTTCGTGGTCGTGGGCCTCGCCTACTCGGCGCTCCGCTTCCGCGCCCAGGGCGACCAGGAGGATGGCCCGCCGATCCACGGCAACCGAGGCTTCCAGGGCGTCTGGCTCGGCATCAGCTTCGTGCTGGTCGTCGGCCTCTTCGGCTATGGCGCCATCGGCCTGATCGACATTCGCGGTGTGCAGAGCTCGGACTTCGAGGTCCAAGTGGAAGGCGAGCAGTGGGCATGGCATTTCGAATACGCCAACGGGGTCAAATCGACGGAGCTCCACATCCCGGTCGACCAGCGAGTGCACCTCATCGTGAAATCAGACGACGTGATCCATTCCTTCTGGGTGCCGGCGTTCGGGATCAAGCAGGACGCGGTTCCGGGACGCGACACCAACGTTTACCTGACGGCCACTGTGACCGGCACCTATCCCGGACTTTGTGCCGAGTTGTGCGGCTTCGGGCACACCGACATGCGCCTCACCACGGTGGTCAGCAGCCGCGCGGAGCTCGACACCTGGCTCGCGCAACAGCCGCCGGAAGGCTCTCAATCGCCCGGAGGCTCTCAATCGCCCGGAGGCTCTCAATCGCCGGCAGGCTCTGAATCGCCGGCAGGCTCGGGAGTTCCCCAGTGAGCCGCATCCTGCGACCGGGGCTCCTCAGGGCCGTGTTGGGTGCCGTGCTGGGCGGCGCCATTGGCATCGGCTCCCTGACCCTGGCCGATAACGCTGGCCTGCTGATCACCGACGGCCAGTTCCTCGGCCTCGCCTACCTGCTCGCGCTGCTCGGCTTTCTGTCCGGCATCGGCGCCTTCAGGGTGTGGCTCACCTGGTCGGCGGGCCGCGAGATCAATCAGGAAGAGGAACATGCGGCTCACGGGACCGCGGGAGACTGGCGGCGCTACTTCCGCTTCACCACCGACCACAAGGTGATCGGGGTCCAGTACCTCGTCTCGGCGTTCCTCCTGTTCCTGATCGCCGGGACCTTCGCGATGTTCATGCGCCTCGAGCTGGCACAGCCTGGCCTCCTGCTCGGCAAGGAAACCTACAACACGATCATGAGCACGCACGGGGCGATGATGATCACCGTCGCCCTGATCTCGATCATCGGTGGACTCGGCAACTTCCTGGTGCCGATCATGATCGGGGCGCGCGACATGGCATTCCCCAAGACGAACGCCCTGTCGTACTGGCTTCTGCCGTTGCCGATCCTGCTGGTCGCCATCAACCCGCTCCTCGGTGGCTTCGACACCGGTTGGACCGCCTACCCGCCGCTCAGCCAGCAGGCCAACCTGGGGCAGCAGGCCTACCTGATGGCGTTCGTCACGGTCGGCATCAGCTCGATCCTGTCGGCGATCAACTTCCTCGTCACCGTCTTCCGGATGCGGGCGCCGGGCATGTCGCTGATGCGGATGCCGATCTTCGTCTGGGCGCTGACGGTGACCGCCACGCTGGCCCTGATCGCGACCTCGGTGGTGGCAGCTGCCTTCACCATGCTCCTCTTCGACCGCGTGCTCGGCACCTCGTTCTTCCGGCCCAGCCGGGGCGGCGACGTGATCTTGTTCGAGCACCTGTTCTGGTTCTACTCGCACCCCGCCGTCTACATCATGGCGCTGCCCGGCCTGGGCGCGATCCTGGAGGTGGTGCCGGTCTTCGCGCGCAAGCCGCTGTTCGCCTACTCGCTGGCGGTCCTGTCGTTCATCTCCATCGGCGTGTTGTCGTTCATGGTCTGGGCGCACCACATGTTCGTGAGCGGCATGGCCGAGTTCTTCCACATCCCCATCATGCTCACCACTGAGCTGATCTCGGTCCCGACCGGGATCGTCTTCCTCGCTGCGGTCGGCACCATCTGGATGGGCAAGCTGCACTTCAAGACGCCCATGCTGTGGGTCTTCGGCTTCATCTGGGCGTTCCTGATCGGCGGCATCACCGGCGTCTTCCTGGCCGATGTGCCGACCGATATCACGCTCTCCGACACATACTTCGTGGTTGCCCACTTCCACTACACGATCGTGGGCGGCACGATCTTCGGCCTCTTTGCCGGTACCTACTACTGGTTCCCCAAGATCACCGGGCGGATGTACAACGAGCGCCTGGGCAAGCTCCATTTCTGGTGGTTCACGCTCGCCTTCAACGCCACCTTCATACCGATGTTCTGGCTGGGG
>JBBQGI010000099.1:0-6728 GCA_038322875.1 Candidatus Limnocylindria bacterium
TGACGCCGATCCGCGATCGGCATGCCCAGGAAGAGCGGCCAGGCAGCCTCGGGCAGGAGCAGCTGCGCGCGTGCCTCCTCATCGGGTCCCACACGGGCCTTCAGGTGGCCGATGAACTGCCCGACCCTATGCACCGATCAGCAACCCTTCGATGATCCCGGCCAACTCGAAGAGCCAGCCGAGCGGACCCGCGCCGTTGCCGTACGAGAAGACGAGCAGGAGCAGCAGGACGATGAAGCCGTACTGGGCATAGCGCTGCACGGTGAAGGCCTGCCGCGGCGGCAGGAGCGGCAGCACCACGTTGTAGCCGTCGAGCGGAGGGATCGGGATGAGGTTGAAAAGGCCCAGAGCGACGTTGAAATAGACGACCAGCGCGATTACCTGCCGCGGGAAGTCGGCGTCGAGCAGCCCCGCCAGCTGCAGCACCCGGAACAGGATGCCCACGACGATCGCGACCGAGAAGTTGGCGATCGGCCCTGCCAGCGCGACCATGGTCAGGCCGATCCTCCCCGGGCGCAGCGCATAGGCATTCACCGGCACGGGCTTGCCCCAGCCGAACCCGGCGATCACAAAGAAGAGTGCGCCCATCGGGTCGAGATGCCGCAACGGGTTGAGGCTGACACGCCCGAGTGCCTTTGGACGGTGATCCCCGAGCTGATCGGCGGTGAAGGCATGGCTGAACTCATGGAAGGTGATGCCAACCACCAGCGCCACGGCGATCCCCAGCAGGACCTGCGGCGACTGGTTGCTGAAGAGCACTACCCGAGCTCCGGCAGCAGCTCGCGCAGAACCGACAGCAGTCGGGCGGCGCCGATCGGTCCCATCGCCAGGACCTCCTCGTGCGTCACCTCGCCCTCCATCTCGGGAGTCGCCTTGTTGGTGACGAGGCTGAAGCCCAGCACCCGGACCCCCTGGTGGCGCGCCACCAGGACCTCGGGCACGGTCGACATGCCGACCGCATCGGTTCCCAAGGTCCGCAGCATGCGGAGCTCGGCACGTGTCTCGTAGGTCGGCCCCGCGAGCATCAGGTAGACACCCTCACGCAGCGTCACGCCGGCGCGCTGCGCTGCGGCGCGGGCGTGTGCCCGCAGGTCGGCGTCGAGGGCATCGGTCATGGAGACGAAGCGTGGGCCGAGCCTGTCCAGGTTCGGGCCGGTGAGCGGATTGTCGCCCGAGAGGTTGATGATGTCGGCGATCAGCATCACGTCACCGGGCTCGAACGCAGGATTGATGCCGCCCGAGGCGTTCGTCACAACCACCGTCCCGAGGCCCAGCGTGAGGCAGGCGCGGAGCAGCACGGTCGCCTGGCGCTGCGACCAGCCCTCGTAGGCGTGGGCTCGACCGGATAAGAGCAGGATCGGAATCCCGGCAGCGACGCCGGCCACCAGCTCCCCCGCATGTCCTGGCACGGTGGCAACCGGGACATGCGGGATCTCGCCGTACGGGATCACGACTCGCGGCGCAGGATCCAAGAGGTCGACCACCCCGCCCAGCCCGGAGCCGAGGATGATCGCTACCCGCGGTGCCGCGAGCTCCGGCGCCGCAGCGAGACGCGAACGGATGGTGGCTGCCGCCTCGTCGATATACCGCTCCAGCTCAACCCCGTACACCCCGTCGGAGAACGAGCGACGGGGTTCCTCCACCTACATCCGCTCCAGCAGGTCGCGCTTCTTGGCCTCGTACTCCTCGGGCGTGATCAGGCCCTTGTCGCGCAGTGCGGCGAGGCTTTCGAGCGTGGTGGTCAGCTGGTCGGCGGCAGACGGCGCTGCTGCGGGGTGAGCCGTAGCCGCGGCCGGCGCGGCGGCGGGGGCGCCCATCGGCACCTCGGCAACACGATCGGATCCGGCGCGCGGCGCCATCGGCTCGGCGCGCTGCATGGGCGGAACGACGGCTGACGATTGCATGCGGGGTGGCGGTGCCAGGTCCGGGCGCTCGACCTTCTCCTTCTGGTTCAGCATCGCGATCTTGAAGCGCACCGGATCGGCCAGCATGACGTAGTCCTGGATCCCCGCCGACTCGTCGGCCGCGGTCAGGATGTCGAGCGTGCCGAAGTCGAAGATCCGGCCCAGCCAGCTCTGGGTGAGATGTGCGTCGTTGATCTTCTCCAGGCTCGAGTCGGCCATGTCCTTGTTGAAGATGCCCTGCGACTTGATCAGGCGTCGCGTGGTGACCAGGAACTCCTGGTTGCGCCACGACCAGGCCTTGAGGCCGATCCTCCCCAACGAGAAGAGCAGCACCACCAGCACCATGATCGTCGCGAATCCGTCGATCGTGGCGTTGCCGATCGCGTCATTGGTAGCGAGCCAGATGAGGACCGCGAACGACAGGATGGCGGCGATGACGAAGGGCCAGGTTTCGCCCAGGACCGCGAACCAATGCTGCCGGCTCTCGAAGACAACCTCCTCGCCGCGGCTGAGGAGGTTTCGGGCGTAACTCATCAGGGTGCTCCGCTTCTGCTCAGGCTCTGGGATGCGCCCGCGCGTAGACCTCGCGGAGGCGCTCTCCGGTCAGGTGGGTGTAGAGCTGGGTCGTGCTGATGCTAGCATGGCCAAGGAGCGTCTGAACCACCCGCAGGTCGGCTCCCCCCTCCAGCAGATGCGTTGCGAAGCTGTGCCGAAAGGTGTGCGGCGTCACCCTCGTCTCGACCCCGGCCACGGTGGCCCAGCGCCGCACCAGGCGCCAGACCGATTCGCGTGCCAGCCGCGCTCCGCGCTGACTGACGAAGACCGCGGGCGTGGGACGGCCGGCGGTCCACGTGTCGCGCGGCCCTCCGAGGTAGCGATGCAGACGTTCGCGCGCCTCGTCGCCCATCGGCACGCGTCGTTCGCGATTTCCCTTGCCGATGACGCGCACCTGCAGCCCAGGCAGGTCGAGCCGGTCGGTGTCGAGGCCGGTCAGCTCGCTGACGCGCAGCCCGCAGCCATACAGCAGTTCCAGGATGGCCCGATCCCGGATCCCCACCGGCTGCTCGGCTGGAGGCGCGTCCAGGATGCGCCCGACTTCCTCGACCCCGAGCACATCAGGCAGGTAGCTGCCCGCCTTTGGCGCATCGAGCAGCGCGGCGACGTCGCGGTCCGCCAGCTCCTCGCGGAGTGCGAAGCCGTAGAAGCTGCGAATGGCGGCCACCTTGCGGGCCTGGGTGCTCGAGCGACGGCCGTCGCGGCGCAGCCCGTTCACGAAATCGCGGACCGGCTCGGGGTCGTGGCGCCAGGCAGTGCCCGCCACCGCGGCGAACTGGGCGAGGTCGCGCCGATAAGCGGCGACCGTCAGCGGCGAGAGGCCGCGCTCGACCTGCAGCTCGTCCAGGAACGCCCCGATCGCCTGCTCCAGCGCCGGATCCGCGTCGGCCATGCCCTCCCTCAGTACGGCAGTAGTGAGGCCTTGGTGCGCAGCAGGTCGTAGAACGGCGTGCTGCCGCTCAACTCGACCATGCGCAGCGGCACCGGCAGCGCGCGCACCTCGACCGACTCGCCGACCGCCATCGGCAGGTCCCACTGCCCGTCGATGCTGATGGTGGCCTCCGGCGACGCCTGGCGCAGGGTGAGGTGGACCACGTGATCCTCGCCCGCTACCACGCTGCGCAACGGCGAGAGGTAGGCCGCCACCGGAGTGATGATCATGTTGCGCAACCGCGGATCGAGGACCGAGCCACCCGCGCTGAACGAATACGCGGTCGAGCCGGTGGGTGTCGCCACCACCACCCCGTCCGAGACCCAGGTGGCCAGATGACTGCCGCTCACCTCGACCTCGACCTGGATCATCCGCACCCGCGTGCCGCGTGCCACGACCACCTCGTTGAGGCAGGCGTGCACCTCGCGCTCGCCGTTGGCACGTCGCAGGGTGGCCGCGATCCGGAACCGATCCTCCAGGGTGAAGTCGCCGCCCGCCACCTTGGCCAGGGCCCGCTCCAGGTCATCGGTCTCTACCTTGGCCAGAAACCCAACCCGCCCCAGGTTGACGCCCAGGGTCGGCGCCGCCGAATCGCCGATTCCGCGCGCCGCATGCATGAAGGTGCCATCGCCGCCGAGCACGCAGACGAGGTCGGTGCCGGGGCACGATTCCGCGATCCGCTGCCGATCGGCCGCCTCGGATTCCCAGGTCTCTATCCCATTGGCCTGGCACCAGGCGAGGGCGCGCTGGAGCGCGGCGCGAGCCTGTGAGTTGGTCGGGTTGAAGGCGAAGCCGAATCGCATCAGCTGCCGGTTCGCAGCCTCGCCGCGATCTCGTCGATCCCCTTGCGCAGGGCCGCCAGCTCGGCTGCCAGCTCATCGGGGGTGACGGCGGCGTATGACCGATCCAGGCCAGCGGCGATGAGCGCGCGCATCAGGCTCGACGGCGAAACACCTCGACCGCGTGCCACTTCCGCCACCCGCGCCAGCAACGCGTCGGGCATTCGCAGCGAGACGATCTGGCGCATGGTGTCGGGCGTCGGTTCGTGAATCGGCTCGGGGAGCGCCGCAAGGTCTGCAAAGACGCTCAGCTGCTCGGCGGGCAGGGCCGGCTTGCGCTTCATGCTCGGCATCGTACCGCGCCCGTCATACAGCGGAGGTGATCAGGGCGTCCACCCGTGCGCTCCAGCTCGTGTCCGACTCACCGGCGCGGGTGAGCAATGCCAGGAACTCCCGATTGCCATCGGCGCCGGTGATCGGCGAAGCGATGAGCGCCGTTGGCGAGAATCCGGCGTCTCTCGCGTCCTCCCCGAAGCGGAGCAGGACGGACCGATGTGTGCCCGCGTCACGCACGACGCCACCGCGGGGAACAGCTTCCTTCCCGGCTTCGAACTGCGGCTTGATCAGCGCGAGCACGCGCCCCTCTGCGGCCAGCAGGCGCTGCACGGCGGGGAGCACGAGCCGCAACGAGATGAAGGAGAGGTCGAGCGTGGCGAGGTCGATCGGCTCCGGAAGGGAGCTCAGCGCCCGCAGGTTGGTGCGCTCCATACTGACCACGCGCGGGTCGCGCATCAGGCGGTCGAGCAGCTGGCCGCGGCCCACGTCCACGGCATACACGATGCGCGCCCCACGCTCGAGCAGGACGTCGGTGAAGCCGCCGGTCGAGGCCCCTGCATCCAGGCACGCCAGGCCCGCGGGGGCGAGACCGAAGGCGTCGAGCGCCGCCACGAGCTTGTCGCCGCCGCGAGATGCCCAACGCGGGCCAGCAGCCACGGTCAGAACGGCGTCGTCACCTACCAGTTGGCCCGGTTTCAGCGTTCGAGTGCCAGCGCCGGCAAGATCCACCTCGCCCGCCAGCAGGAGTGCCTGAGCGGCTGCTCGCGAAGCCGCGAGCCCGCGATCGACGAGGAGCTGGTCGAGCCGTACCCGGGTCACCCCGGTCAGGCGGCGCTAGCGCTCGAAGGGTCGCCGGTTGGCGCCGCTGCGGGCGCCTCCAGCGCGAGCGCCTCGCAGACCTGCGACAGGATCCCCGGCACGTCGACGCGCTGCTGGCGGCGCAGGTCCTCGACCGCGCCGTGGTGCACGAAGCCCTCGGCCAGCGCCACTTTCAGCACGGGCACGCGGACATCGGCGCGGTTGAGCGCGTCCAGCACCGCGTCACCGAAGCCACCCATGGCGGAGCTCTCCTCGGCGGTCACCACCAGCCGGCGCCCCGCCGCCTGCTCGGCGATGAGCACCTCGTCGAGCGGCTTCGCCCATCGAGCATTGACGACCGTCGATGACAGGCCGTGATCGCGCTCAAGCGCCTCCGCAACCAGCAGCAGCCGCTGCACGATCGGACCGAATCCGACGAGCAAGAGGCCCGCGCCTGAACGAAGCACCTCGCCGCGGCCGATCTCCAGAGCAGTCCCCTCACGGTCGGGGAGGTCCTCGCCGGGATCGCGAGGGTAGTGCAGGCTGATTGGTCCGCCGTGTGCCATGGCAGTCACCACCATGTCGCGCAGCTCCTGCTCGTCCTTGGGCGAGCCGATGACCAGGTTCGGCAGGGCGCGCTGCGGAGAGAGGGTGAACATGCCCTGGTGGCTGGTGCCATCCTCCCCCACCAGGCCGGCGCGGTCGATCGCCAGCAGGACCGGCAGGTCGTTCTGGCAGATATCGTGCACGAGCTGGTCATACGCGCGCTGGCTGAAGGTGGAGTAGAGCGCGACCACCGGCCGCTTGCCGCCGAGCGCCAGGCCGGCGGCCATGGTCACCGCGTGCTGTTCGGCGATCCCGACGTCGAAGAGGCGGGTCGGGAAGCGCGCGCCAAAGCGTGCGAGGCCGGTCCCCGTCGGCATCCCGGCGGTGATGGCGCAGATCCGGTCGTCAGCCGTCGCCAGGCGCACCAGCTCCTCGGCGAAGGTGGCGGTATAGGTCTTGGGGCGGCGGCGCGGCTCGTTCTCCGGCGGCAGCGGCTCCTCGGTCGGGTCGATCAGGCACAGGTCGATCGGCGGCAGGCTTGCCCCGTGGAAGCTGACACTGTCCATCTCCGCGGGGCCGTAGCCCTTGCCCTTGATCGTCTTCACGTGCACGAGCACTGGTCCCGGCAGGGCGAAGGCCCGCTCGAAGCTCTGCTCCAGCTCAGCCAGGTCGTGGCCGTCGAGGACGCCGATGTACGTGATCCCGATGTCCTCGAAGAATCCGACCTTGGCCCACGAACGCTTGAACCCCTCCTTCAGGAAGCCCAGGATCGCGATGAGCGGCTTGCCGATGAGCGGGATCCAGGCCAGCACCCGGAGCGCGAGCGACTTGGTTCCCTGGTAGACCGGCGTGAGGCGCAGCTTGTTCAGGCGGGTCGAG
>JBBQGI010000100.1:0-6625 GCA_038322875.1 Candidatus Limnocylindria bacterium
GGCGCCGGCCTCGGGTGCCAGGCCGTGGTCGCTCGCGATCCGGTCGGCGCGGAACGCGTCGAGCGCCCAGTACTGCAGGAAGAGGTGGACCGGTCGCCCGATGGCGGCCGCGCCGGCGGTCAGCACCGCCGCAGCATTCAGCTTGTCGTCGGTGCCGGAGAAGAGGACGAGGGAGAGTGTCTGGTCCATCGGTTCCTACCTGTGCCCGGCCAGGGCCGTGGTGGGGACGCTGACCGGCTGCGTCGACAGGGCGACGAGGCGGGTGAGGCGTCGTTGGAGCGCCGCGCGCATCAGGTGGCAGGCGGCGATGATGTCCGGGTCGGCCATCCGGTAGCGGATCTCGCGGCCATCGCGCTCGGTCTCGACCACGCCGGCGGCGCGCATCAGCGCCAGGTGCTGCGACACGTTTGGCTGCGCAAGTGCCATGCGCTCGGCCAGCCGGCTCACAGTCATCGGTCCTTCGGCCAGCAGGTGCGCCATCTCGAGGCGCCGCGGGTTGGCAAGGGTCTTGAGCACGTCGGCCTGGAGCTCGTAGATCGGTTCCATGCAGCGAGGATCGGTCATATGCACATCTGCGCATCAGTGCCGACCTTCCGGAATTGGCGGGCCATTCGGCCCGCGGCCGCGGTCAGCCCAGCAGCCGGGCGACCTCTCGGGCGAGCTGCTCGTCGTGCAAGGGGCTGCGCTCGATGGCTCCTCCTGGCTGCGCCATGGCCTGCATTGTCACGTATTCGCGGAGCGATGGCCCCCATAGACGGGCCATTTGGCCCATCCGGCGCCTCTGGCGGCTCGCGCACGATGGCCCGCAGTAAGGCGGCAGCCCCGCCACCGAGCAATCTGAGCAAAGAGGCACGTTCGACATGAGGATCTATCGAGGCGCACTCATCAGTACCGCCGGCTTGATGCTGGCCCTGGCAGCATGCAGCTCGGCGCCGAGCGCATCCGCAACCCCGACCACGATCACCGGGACTTTGACGGAGTTCAAGATCGCACTAGGCGCCACCTCCGCGCCGGCCGGTACCGTCATCTTCAACGTCACCAACAGCGGGACCATCGTCCATGAATTCGTGATCCTCAAGACCGACGTGCTGGCCAAGGACCTGCCGCTCGCGGGGGACAGCGTCGACGAGGGTGCGTACAACGCCATCGGCGAGGTTGCGGAGACCAACCCAAGCAAGTCAGGCACCTTCACGGCCACGCTTGCTGCCGGCCACTACGCGATCATCTGCAACATCCCGACCCACGTGTCGCAGGGGATGGTCACCGACTTCACGGTCAACTGAGCATACCGGCAGGGTCCGGCGTCACCCGACGACAGTACCCACCCGGGGCGCCAATGCCATAGGTGGTGGCCCCCGACGTCATCCCGAACGCGAACTGCCGAGCTCCCGCGGCGAGGATGCCGCGGCCGGTGACCAGGGTGATCGGTCGCCGATCAGCGTAGCCCGGCCAGCTCCTGCAATGTCCGCCAGTTGGCGAGGCGGTCGTCCCGGGTGGCGGCAATCTCATCGGTGACGCTGCCATCCGCGGGGAAGTGCTGCGCGAAGCGGCCCTCGGTGCGGGCGAAGCTGAGGAAGTCCTGGACGGTCCCGTCCGGCGCGGTGAACCAGTCGTCCTTGGGCGCCGGATTCCCCTGCAGGCTGAGGCGCTCGGCGATGGTCGGACCCTTGCGCGGGTCGTAGGTGAAGAGCGGGAAGGCGCGCGAGGTGACCGCCAGCTTGGCCTGCGCCGTCGAGGCGTCGTCGGCGATGCCGTGCTCCGGCTGACAGGGGGTGTACACGATCACCACCGCCGGTCCCGGGTACTCGTTCGCCTCGATGATGGCCCGATAGAAGTGGTTGATATGCGCCGGCGTGGTCTGTGCCACGTACACCTCGCCATGGCCGATGAGGATCCGCCCGAGCTCCTTGCGATGCTCGGGGCGACCATGCAGCTGGCTGCCGAAGGCCGACAGCTTGGTGACCTGGCCGCCGAAGCTCGCCGTCGAGGCCTGGCCACCGGTATTCGAGTAGACCTGCGTGTCGAGCACCAACACCTTGATGTCGGCCCCGGATGCGACCATGCGGGAGAGCGATTGGAAGCCGATGTCGTACATGGCGCCGTCGCCGCCGATCACCCACAGCCTGCGGTCGGCGTGCCCTGCCTGGTCCCAGCGTGCCCGGATGCCCAGCGCATCGGCGGGGGCGTTCTCGAAGAGGGAGTTGGTCCACGGCACCAGGTAGGGGTTGTAGGGGTAGGTGCTGCCGTAGACGGTGTTGCAGCCGGTGGCGGCCACGATCCCCATCGACTCGGGCCCATGTAGTTGCCGCGTGGCGGCGACGAGCATGCGGATGGCGGTCGCCTCGCCGCAGCCGGCGCAGCTGCCCGCCCCACCCACGTATCCGATCGCATGCTCCCCGAGCATCAGGTCGGCCAGGGCCTTCTCAGAGCGGTACTCCGGCGGCGTCGGCGGCAGCGAGCGGAAGAAGGCGATGTCGCGGGCGTATCGGTCCAGTGTCGACTCGCCGGTTGGCTCCTGCGCAACCTTGTCGGTCATGTGCAGGGCGTCGTAGCCGAGCGCGTGGCAGACCTCGACGCACTCCGCGCAGCCCTTGCAGTGGACCGGATCGACGAAGATGCCGAACTCGGCCGGCTCGAGCCCCTTCCGAGCGGGAAGCTCTGCGTACTTGGTCGTGAGCACGAAGTGCGCCCGGGCCGTGGCGGTCGCCAGCTCAGGCTGCGGCTGCGCGTCGGCGAAGGCGGTGATGGAGGTCTGCAGCTGGCCTTCTGCGACAGCCACGCCCAGGATCGCGCTGTCGGGGCAGGCGTTCACGCAGGTCATGCAGCCCACGCAGCGATCTGCGACCAGCTCGGGGATCTGCGGGGCCAGGTGGCTGAAGTCGCGGACCGCCGCCGTGCCGGGCGGGATGATGCTGCGGGCGACGCCGGCGTCCGCCGGGAGCTCCATATCAGCGGTGCCGCGGCCGTAGGCCGGGACGATGCCGCGGTTGAAGTCGTCGACGTACGTGTGGATGTCGAAGAGCGGCAGCGTCGCGCCCACCCGCGATGCGCTCACCTCCTTGGGTTCGCCGTGGTCGCGGACGGAGCTATCGGTCATCGGCCTGCTCCAGCAGCTCGACGAGGGCGCGGGCCAGGTCGGTCGTCGAGATGACGCCAACGGGGTGCCGCCCATCCGGGGCGACCACCACCAGGCGATGCACATGGTGCTGCTCCATCATCCGGGCCGCGGTGAGGAGCGATTCGTCGAGGCGAATGGTGAGCGCCGGGGAGGTCATCAGATGACGGACGGCGAGCCCCGGCCAGGCGGCGAGTGGCTGTCCCGAGGCATGGGCTCGGACGATGTCCGTCTGGCTGAGTACGCCCTGGAGCCGACCGAAGCGGTCGACCACCGGCAGGCCGGTGACGGCGCGGCTGCTCATCAGCTGCTCGGCAGCCCCGATTGCCTCGTCGGCGCCGATGGTGATCGGTTCGATGCTCATCAGCTCGGCGACCGTGGGCCCGAGCGTGCGGGTGGTCATGCGTGTGCCTCCTCCAGCAGGGGTGCGCGATATGTTTCCAGGAGACGCGGACCGTCGTGGCCCGACAGCCCCGCCAGGCCCAGCGCGGCGCTCACGTCGATGACGTCGTCGTAGGCGCCAGCGATCACGGCGAGGTTCGCGTCGACGACCACCGACCCGCGCTTGCCGAAGAAGCGCAGGAGTCCCGGCTTGACGGCGGCCAACAGCGCTTCGCGGTCAAGGCCGGCGCGCTCTGCGAACGGCGTGAGTCGCAGGAACACCCCCACCAGTGCCACGCCCTGCATCCGCACCTCGAGGTCGGGACGCGGAGAGTGGGCGCGAGCCAGCGCCACGGTGTCGAGCGCGGCCAGGCGGATCGAGCGCGCTGCGATCTCCGCGCGTGCCGCGGCAGGGAGCGATGCCCAGATCGCTTCGGGATCGGTGAGCGCGGTCTGCACGAAGAGCGTGCCGCCGTCGACGAGGCCGTGGAGGGGAGCGCCGTAGTGGAAGGCGGCGGTGTCCTGCACCGGCACGAAGTCGACCAGCTGGAGCTCCGCGTGCTGGCGGATCGGCTCCTCGGCGATCGTCAGGTAGTAGGTGGTCGGGAGGCCCTTCTTCTCGGATCCGTAGCGCGGGTAGGCCTGCACGTATCGCCCAAAAAGGTCCGCCACGACGCTCGCGATGAGCCGATTCGTGCTCACCGAGCCGAATCCGCCGACCGAGTGGCCGCGCAGGCTGTAGGCGCCGGCCGGCGGGAGGTGGAGGGGAACTGCCGGGAGGGCATCAGGGTGCGAGACGCCGAGCACGACCCGACGCCGCAATCGCAGCGCGTCATGGTCGGCGAGCCAGTCGAAGACGGCGGCGAGGTCGCCAGCCGACACGTCCCGCGAGCCGAGTCCGGCCGACGCCGACGCCACCCTTGGAAGCGGGGCGCCGTCCGCGGCGCGATCTGCGAGCGCGGCCTTGAGCTCCCGCGCCAGCGGGTTGTCCACGGCGCCCGGCTCGTCGGTGCGCTCCACGACCCCCACCGCCAGCGCGTTGCGGACCGTTGCTGTCAGCTCGTCGGCCGGGAAGGGACGGAAGATCGTCACCGCCGCGCAGCCGACCCGGCGGCCCTGGCGACGCAGGTGGTCGACGACGGGGATCGCCGTCTCGGCGATGGTGCCCATCGCGACGAGGATCTCGTCGGCGTCCTCGCAGCGATATGCCTGCACGGGGGCGAGGTGACGCCCGGTCTGCGCGCCCCAGTCGGCGAACGCGGTGCGCAGGGCCGCAGCTTGGCGACGCACAAAGTCACGCTGGGCGATCCGGCCCTTCATGTAGCTGTCCTGGTTGGCCACCACCCCTGTCATCAGCGCCTCGGCCGGATCGAAGAGGTCGCGCAGCCGCTCCCGCGGGTCGCCGACGAAAGCGCGCAGCAGCTCATCCTCCGGCAGCAGCACATTCTCCAGGGTGTGGGTCGTCAGGAAGCCGTCCTGGCAGACCAGGACCGGCGTTTCGCTCTCCTCGGCCGCACGTCGGGCGATTGCGGTCAGGTCGGCCGCTTCCTGTGCGTTACGGGCGAAGACGATGCCCCAGCCGGTGTCGGCGACGCCCATCACATCGTCGTGGCCGGCGTGGATGTTCAGCGCCTGGCTGGTGAGCGCCCGCGCGCCGACGTGGAAGACAATCGGCAGGCGCTTCCCCGCGATCGCGTACAGGACCTCTTTCATCAGAATCAGGCCCTGCCCGGAGGTGAAATTCGTGACCCGCCCCCCCGCCAGCGCGAACCCCTCGGCGGCGGTCGCGGATGAGTGCTCTGACTCCGGCTCGAGGAAGCGCAGCGGCGTACCCCACAGGTTCGTCTTGCCATTCGCTACCGCGGACTGGAAGAGAGCCGCCATGGTGGTCGAGGGGGTGATCGGGTACGCGCACGACCCCTCGCAGATCCGCGTCTCGACGTGGGCAATCGCCTCCGACCCATCCACGATCGAGGGGACTCCGGGGAATGGCGGCTCCGCTGTGGCTCGGCTCATCGGGACCATCGTGGCCCGGTCCGAGGGGCGGGTGGAGTGCCGCGCGGACCCTCGGAGGGTGACTTCCGGCTCCTTCCCGACCGGGGACCAAGGGAGAACGCCGATCAGCCGGCCAAGATCCCGTTGTACGCCTGATGCGCGCTGAGTTCGTGGTCGAGCTGCTCGCTGCGGACGTCCACGCGGCACTCATCGGTCCCGAAGGATCGTTCCGGTGTAACGCGCGGCGTAGATAGTGGGGCAGGGCCAGCAGCCCTTTCCATTGCATATCGCCAGGAGAATGCACCCATGCGTCCCACTCTTCGTCCGCGGGCAAGCCTCGCCCTCCTAGCCATCGCCGGCCTCGTCCTCGCCGCATGCCAGCAGACCGGCGCGAGCAGCGCCGCACCGAGCACGGCAGCAGGAGCTGTCGAGCTCACCGTCTCGCACACGGCGGCGGGAGACGCCCTCGCCGGGGCCGGAGGGATGACGCTCTACATTCTGACCGCGGACACCGGCGGCACCAGCACCTGCAACACCGGCGGCTGCGCGACGA
The DNA here is from genome assembly GCA_038322875.1 of Candidatus Limnocylindria bacterium. Lineage (GTDB taxonomy): Bacteria > Chloroflexota > Limnocylindria > QHBO01 > QHBO01 > CF-167. The sequence continues at coordinate 6,045 of JBBQGI010000100.1, forward strand.
CCTGGCCCGCACTCAAGGGCGACGGCGCCGACGTGCAGAAGGGCACCGGGGTGGGCGGCACCTTCGCCACCACGACCTGGCCGGACGGCACCAAGCAGGTGACCCACAACGGTCAGCCGCTCTACTACTACAGCGGCGACACGGCGGCCGGCGACTCGAATGGACAGGGGACCAACGGGGTCTGGTTCATCGCCCCGGTAAACGATTCGGCGGGCGGAGCCAGCGCGAGCCTGGCTGGCGGCGATCCGTCCGCCACGCCGTATCGCGCGCCGGGCTACTGAGGCCGTAGACTCCGGCCATCGTGAAACGAAGGCCGGACCAGGAGCGCGAGGAGACGACTGCGCGGGAGCAGGCCGAGGCGCGGCGTGATGCCCTGCTTGCCGAGCTGAAGGCGCGCGAGGCCGCCGGCCGTGCACCGGAGCCAGCCGAAGCCGCACCCGCCGATCCTGCGCCTGACCCAGCCGCCGACGACACGGAATCGGCGGACGAGGAGGCTCCTGCGGCAACCCCGGAATAGGGCACCCGGATCTTCGGCTAGCCTGGGCTCACCGCCCCACGGAGGGCGCTCGTCTCAGTGACAC
>JBBQGI010000101.1:0-6509 GCA_038322875.1 Candidatus Limnocylindria bacterium
GGGCTACCATACCGGCGCTTCGCTGGCGGCCGCGCTGACGCGACTCTCCGCCGGCGTTTCCGTGTGCGACACAATGCGACAAGCGAGACGGGCGCGCCCTGCGTAGCAGCGACCGAATCGGCCAGCCCCATTCGGAGGTTCCATGGACATCCATCCCATCACCTGGGTGATTCCGGTCGCCGGGCTTGCCGCCATCGCCTTCGCGCTCTACCTGGCGTGGGACGTCCTGCGCGCCGATACGGGTACCGAGGCGATGCAGGAGATCGCCGGCACGATCTTCGAGGGCGCGGTGGCCTTCATCCGGCGCCAGTACCGCACCATCGGCCTGCTGGCCATCGGCGGCGCGGTCCTGATCGGGCTGGTGATCGCGCTGGTCGAGGGCAAGGACGCCGCCGACACCAATATCTTCGGCGCCGAGCTCGGCATCCGGACCGGGGTCGCCTTCCTGGTCGGCGCGGCGTGCTCGATGGCGTCGGGGATCATCGGCATGTACATCAGCGTCAAGTCGAACCTGCGCACGGCAGCCGCCGCCCGCAGCAGCCTCGTGCGCGCCGTGCAGGTGGCGATGCGCGGCGGAGCCGTCTCCGGCTTCCTGGTGGTCGCCCTCTCTCTGCTCGGCGTCTATTCAATCTTCGCCCTGTACGGCGGCTTCACTCACCCGGAACAGGCGCCGTTCCTGATCGTCGGCTTTGGCTTCGGAGCCAGCTTCGTGGCGCTCTTCGCCCAGCTCGGCGGCGGGATCTACACCAAGGCGGCCGATGTCGGGGCCGACCTGGTCGGCAAGATCGAAGCGGGCATCCCGGAGGACGACCCACGCAACGCCGCCGTGGTGGCGGACCTGGTGGGCGACAATGTCGGCGACTGCGCCGGGCGTGGCGCGGACCTCTTCGAGTCGACCGCCGCGGAGAACATCGGCGCCATGATCCTGGGCGTGGCGGTCTTCCGCGTCGCCCAGCTCGCCGGCTGGCCGCATCCGGAGGCCTGGATCTTCTTCCCGCTGGTGGTCCGCGCGTTCGGACTGCTGGCGACTATCGTGGCGATCTTCTTTGTCCGCGGCCGCGAGGACGAAGACCCGATGAACATGCTCAACCGCGGCTACTGGGTGACCACCATCCTGTCGGTCGGCGGGCTGGCCCTGACCACCTCGATCATGATGAACACGCCCGGCACCGTCGGCGCCAATGGCATCGCCCCGTGGGTCTGGTTCTTCGGCGCCGGGCTGGTGGGGCTGGCCACCAGCGTCGCCTTCGTCTACATCACCCAGTACTACACCGCCGGGGGCTGGCGGCCGGTCAAGGAGATCGCCGAGGCCAGCAAGACGGGCCCGGCGACCAACATCATCTCCGGCGTCTCGGTCGGCTTCGAGACGACCGCTGTCACGGCGATCACCATTGCGATTGCCCTGTATGCCAGCCACTGGCTCGGCGAGCGGGCGCTGCCCGACGGGGGCATCTTCGGCACCGCCGTGGCGACGATGGGGATGCTCATGACGACCGCCTACATCCTGGCCATGGACACATTCGGCCCGATCACCGACAACGCCGGCGGGATCGCGCAGTTTAGCCACGCCGAGGGCAAGGCACGGGAGATCACCGATCACCTCGACGCGGTCGGCAACACGACGAAGGCGCTCACCAAGGGCTATGCCATCGCATCGGCCTCGCTGGCCGCGTTCCTGCTCTTCAGCGCCTACATCGACAAGATCAACCTGATCCAGACGAACCGCGGCGGACCTCTGCTCGAGTCGGTCAACCTGGCCGATGTGAACGTCTTCATCGCGGCGCTGATCGGCGCCATGCTGGTCTACTTCTTCAGCAGCCTGGCGATCCGGGCGGTCGGCACGGCGGCCCAGGCGATCATCGTCGAGGTCCGGCGGCAGTTCCGCGAGATGCCCGGCATCATGGATTACAGCCAGCGCCCCGACTACGCGCGCGTCGTCGACATCACCACCCGCTCGGCGCTGCGCCAGATGATCCTGCCCGGCGTGGTCGCCGTCGCGACGCCGATCATCGTGGGCCTGCTCCTTCGCCAAGAGGCGGTGGCCGGCCTGCTGATGGTGGGCACCATCGCCGGCGTGCTGCTCGCCACCGTGTTGAACAACGGCGGCGGCGCGTGGGACAACGCCAAGAAGTACATCGAGGCGGGGCATCTGACCGATGACGCCGGCAACGTGCTCGGCAAGGGGACCGACGCGCACGCTGCGGCGGTCGTCGGTGACACCGTCGGCGATCCGTTCAAGGACACCGCCGGCCCGTCGCTGCACGTCCTCGTCAAGCTGCTGGCCACCATCAGCCTGGTGCTCGCGCCGCTCTTCATTCGCTAGCCCGCGTCGGGCACGGGGGTTTCGTGGATCTGGTCCTGCAGGCCGCGCTCATCGGGCTCCTCCAGGGGCTCACCGAATTCATCCCGGTCAGCTCAAGCGCACACCTGGAGCTGGCGCCGTGGATCGCGGGCTGGCCGACCGACGGGCTGCTCAACAGCCTCTCGTTCGACGTCTTCCTGCACCTCGGGACCCTGCTGGCGCTGCTCGCCTACTTCGGGCACGACTGGCTGCGGCTGCTGGGTGCGGCGGTGGCCAGCCTTCGTGAGCGCAGGATCGGGGCCGATCCTGATCGCCGCCTCGCGTGGCTCCTCATCGCCGCAACGATCCCCGCGGCGCTGATCGGCTTAGTGGGGGAGGACTGGATCAACGGGGTGCTCCACGCCGACAACGACGGCGTCCGCCTGGCGATCGCCGCCTTCATGGTGCTCGGCGCGGTCGCGCTCTGGCTGGCCGATTTGCGCGGGTCGCGGCGGCGCGAGATCGACGGCCTCGATGCCCCGAGCGCGGTGGCGATCGGCCTCAGCCAGGCGCTCGCCCTGCTGCCTGGCATCAGCCGCTCGGGGGCGACCATCAGCGCCGGCCTCGCGCTCGGCCTGACCCGCGAATCGGCGGCGCGCTTCAGCTTCCTGCTCGCCACGCCGATCACCCTCGGCGCCGGCCTATACGGATCGCGGCACCTGCTGGAGGTCGGCCATACTGGCGTGGAGTGGCTCGCAATCGGCGTCGGATTTGCCGCCGCGGCAGCCTCCGGCATGCTCGCGATTGGCTTCCTCCTGTCGTGGCTGCGGCACCGATCGGTGACCGTCTTCAGCGTCTATCGGGTGGCCTTCGCCGGCCTCGTCGTCGCCCTGGTGCTGGCCGGCCGCTGAGTTCAGATCGCGTGCTCCGGGGAGCTCCGCGGCTTTGACACGCTCTGGCGCCGGCCCTACAATCGCGCGACGTCGGGCAGCCCCCAGCTGGGCAGCCCGATGGCAGCACACCTGGCCGAAGGCCAGCTTCAGGAACGCCGCGCATCTGCGATGGCGGGATCTGGAGCATTTTTTGTAGTGGATGACCATGAACAACAAGCCTGTCTATCTCACCGCCGAAGGACTCGCCAAGCTGAAGGTCGAGCTGGTTCACCTCGTGACCGTCGAGCGCCCGCGGGTCGCTTCCCGGATCCACGACGCGAAGCTCGATGGCGACATCACCGAGAACGCCGAGTACGAGGACGCCAAGCAGGAGCAGTCGTTCCTGGAGGGTCGCATCGCCACGCTCGAGGCGCAGCTCAAGAACGCCGAGGTGATCGAGAAGACCAACGGGGACCGCGTCGGGATCGGCTCCAAGGTGGTCATTCGCGGAGACGACGGACAGGAGACCTTCACGATCGTCGGCTCGGCCGAGGCCGCCCCGCGCGAGGGGCGCATCAGCAATGAGTCACCGGTCGGCGCCGCGCTGATGGGCCACAAGAAGGGCGACAAGGTCATCGTCCAGGCTCCGGCCGGAGCAGTCACCTTCCAGGTCGTCAGCATCCACTAGCCGCGCCAGATCGCCGTGTTCTGGGCCGACGAGCTGGCGGCGCGCCTCACCGGGCCGCAGGTCGTCAACGACTCCAAGACTCCTTCGGGGACCGTGCACGTCGGCAGCCTGCGCGGCCCCGTGATCCTGGACGTCATCGTCCGCGCCCTGCGCGCGCACGACCTGCCCACCACGCTCCTGTACGGGATCGACGACCTCGACCCGATGGACGCCCAGGCGATGCTCACCCCCGACGCCACCGACCGCTGGATGGGGGTGCCGTTGGCGAATGTGCCCGATCCGGCGGGGGACTGCCATGTCTCTTATGCGCGCCACTTCGCCGCCCTCTTCATCGACACCTTCGCCGGCCTGGGGATCCATCCCGACCGCTACTACTGGATGAGCGAGATCTACGCGACCGGCCAGGTCGATCCCTTCATCCGCCTGGCGCTCGATCGGGCCGAGCTGGTGCGCGACATCTACCGTCGCGTCAGCAAGGTCGAGCGGCCCGCCGGCTGGCTGCCGGTCCACGTCATCTGCCCCACCTGCGGCAAGGTCGGCACCACCCTGGCGCGCGACTGGGATGGGGAGACGGTCGCCTTCGAATGCCAGCCGGACCTCGTCACCTGGGCGTCGGGCTGCTCCAGCAGCGGCCGGGTATCGCCCTTCGGAGGCGCCGCCAAGCTGCCCTGGAACCTGGACTGGGCCGCCCAGTGGAGCCTCTTCGGGGTGACGGTCGAGCCGTGCGGCAAGGACCTGGCCACCGCGGGCGGATCGCGGGACCGCTCCGACGCGATCGCGCGCGAGGTCTTCGAGCGCGAGCCGCCGATCAACTTTCCCTATGAGTTCCTGAACATCGGCGGGCGGAAGATGAGCAGCAGCAAGGGCCGGGGCGTGGCGGCGCACGAAATCGCCGAGGTGGTGCCACCCGAGCAGCTGCGCCTGCTCATGGTGCGCCCCCGGCCGACGCACGCCATCGAGTTCGACCCCGACGGCACCGATGCCATCCCGCGCCTCTTCGACGAATCGGATCGAATCGCCGCCGCGACGGCCGGGCGCGAGGTGAAGGGGGAGCTGCCGCAGGATCACGACCGCGTCTTCGCCGCCTCGCTGGTCGATCCCGACGCGGACGTGGCCATGGCCTCCGCGGCGTATCGGCCGCCCTTCTCGCACCTCGCGCTCCTGCTCCAGATCCCGGGGGTCGACGTTCAGGCCCGGCTGGAGGCGGAGAAGGGGGAGCCGCTCTCCGATCTCGAGGTCGCGGTCCTGGACGAGCGCAGTCGCGCGGCGCGTGCCTGGCTCGAGACGTATGCGCCGGATCGCGCACGGATCGAGGTCCGCCGCGAGGCCTTGCCACCGGCCGCCTCCGACCTGGATCCGCCGCAGCGCGCCGCGCTCGCCCGACTTGCCGACGGGCTGGGCAGCACGACCTCCTCGGACGGTGAGTCGCTGCAGGCGGCGATCTTCGATGCGGCGCGCGCAGGCGACCTCTCCGCGGGGCGCATCTTTGCCGCCATCTACCTCGCCTTCCTGGGACAGTCGAGCGGGCCACGCGCCGGATGGCTGCTGGCATCGCTGCCGCGGGACTTCGTCGTCGAGCGCCTTCGGGCCGCAGCTGCGACGGATACGCTCACCGCATGATCGCCCTGCAGCTGATCCGCGACGACCCCGATGCGGTAAAGCGCGCGATCGCGCGCAAGGGCGAGCCGACCGAGCCGATCGACCGGCTCGTGGCGGCTGACGCGAAGCGGCGCGAGGTCGAGGCCCGAGCCAACGAGCTGCGGGCCGAGCGCAACACCGGGAACCGCGAGCTCGGCGAGCTGATGCGCGCGGGCCATGGCACGACTGCCGACGGCCTGAAGGCCCGGATGGCCGCTCTCTCCACCCAGATCGACGCGCTCACCTCGGAGCTCACCGAGCTCGAAGCCGCGATCGATGCCGACCTGCTCACTGTTCCGAACCTGCCGCACGAGAGCGTCCCTGACGGCGCCGGCGCCGACGACAACCCGGTCGTCCGCACGTGGGGCGAGCCGATCGCTGCCGGGAGCACCCCTCCCCATTGGGAGATCGGGGAGCGCCTCGCGCTCTTCGACCTGGAGCGCGGAGCGAAGATCGCCGGCTCAGGCTTCATCCTCTACACGGGGCCCGGCGCACGCCTGCAGCGCGCGCTCATCGGTCTCATGCTCGAGCTGGCGGACCGGCATGGCTACCGCGAGCTGTGGTCGCCGATCCTGGTCAACGCCGCATCCGCCCGCGGCACCGGCCAGCTGCCGGACAAGGAGGCCCAGATGTACGTCGTCGAGCGCGACGACCTGTACCTGATCCCGACCGCGGAGGTGCCGGTCACCAACGTCTATCGCGACGAGATCCTGCCGGCCGGCGTCCTGCCGATCAACCACGCCGCCTACACCCCGTGCTTTCGGCGCGAGGCGGGGGCTGCCGGCAAGGACACCCGCGGCTTGCTGCGCGTCCACCAGTTCGACAAGGTCGAGATGGTGAAGTTCGTGCATCCCGACACGAGCTGGGACGAGCTCGAGCGGCTGACCCGCGACGCGGAGGCGGTCCTCGAGGCGCTCGAGCTTCCGTATCGCACCGTCGAGCGCTGCACCGCCGACCTGGGCTTCGCGCCAGCCAAGGGCTACGACCTGGAGGCCTGGTCGCCCGGGGTGGGGAAGTGGCTCGAGGTCAG
>JBBQGI010000102.1:0-6467 GCA_038322875.1 Candidatus Limnocylindria bacterium
CGGCGGCCGAGTACGGTAACCGGGCACGCGCGGGGCCGATGCGAAAGCCGGCCGACCAACCGCACGTGACCGGGAAGACTGAAACGCCACCGGAGAGGCATGTTCCTTGTCCGCACATGACGACCTCGACGCTGCCCGAGCCGTCGCGGCGCTGGACGCCCTGCTCGCGGACGCCCCGTCAATCGGAGGAAGCCTTCCCCCGGGCTTCGCCCTTGGCGCCGGGCGCTTCGTCGCGCTCCTCCTGGCCGCGAACCGCAGGCTCAACCTGACCCGCGTCACCGCGCCGGACGAAGTCGCCCGCTTCCACCTGCTCGACGCCCTCGCCGCCCTCCCGATCCTGGACGCCATAGCAGCCGACGACGTCCTCGACCTCGGTTCGGGAGGTGGCCTGCCGGCGCTGCCTCTGGCGCTGGCGCGGCCGGCGATGCGCTTTACCCTGGTCGATTCCTCGACGAAGAAAGCCGCCGTCCTCGGCGAGTTCGCGGCCGAGCTCGACCTGCGGAATGTCGCCATCGTCGCCGAGCGCGCCGAAACGCTTGGACAGGATCCGCGCCACCGGGAGCGGTACGCGGCGGTCACGGCCCGGGCATGCGCTGCGCTCCCGGTCCTGGTCGAGCTCGCCCTCCCGTTCGTAGCGATCGGCGGCTCGCTGATCGCCTGGAAGGGTCCGCTGACGCATGAGGATGACGAGATGCGCCGGGCAGACCCCGCCATCGATCAGCTCGGCGGCGGCCCGGCCAGGATCGTCGATCCGGGTCTGCCGGCGCTGGGTCGGCATCGCTTCGTGATCGCGGCGAAGGAGCGCGCCACTCCGTCCCAATTCCCGCGGCGAGCAGGCGTGCCCGGCAGGCGGCCGCTCGGCTGACCATCGGTATACTCGGACCCCCATGCGCCTCGCGGTCCTGTCGGACATCCATTCCAATCTCGCTGCGCTCGACGCCGTGTCCAGCGACATGCCCGCGGTCGACCAGATCTGGGCCCTCGGCGACATCGTTGGCTATGGCCCCCAGCCAAACGAGGTGATCCAGCGGCTGCAGGAGCTCGGCGTGCGGGCCGTCACCGGTAACCACGACGGCGCGGCGATCGGCACGGTCGACGCCAGCTGGTTCAATCCCGACGCGGCGGCTGCGATTCGCTGGACCACCTCGGTGCTCGACGAGAATTCTCAGGCGTACCTGGCTGCCCTGCCGCAGGTCCGGCGCGACGGCGAGCTGACCGCGGTCCATGGCTCGCCGCGAGAACCGATCTGGGAATACATCGCCGATCCTGCCATCGCGGCCGCCAACCTCGATGCCTTCGAGACCAGCCTCTGCCTCTTCGGCCATACCCACCTGCCATTGATCTACCGTGCGGACGGCATCCAGATCACCGTCGTCCCTGCCAATGTTTCGGCGCCGATCACCCTGGATGAGCGCCGCGCGCTGATCAACCCGGGGAGCGTGGGGCAGCCGCGCGACGGGAATCCCGATGCCTCCTACCTCGTGCTCGACACCGAGGCGAGGACCGCAGAATTCCATCGCGTGCGCTACGAGATCGAGCTGACCCAGCGACTGATGCGCGAGGTCGGGCTGCCGCGCTGGCTGGTCGAGCGTCTGGCAATCGGCCGTTGAACCTCTTCGGGCGCCGTAGGATATCGATGGCATGATCTTCGGCCGACGTGAGAAACGCCCTGCCCTGCTCACCTTCGATCGGATCCTCGTCCCGCTGGCGGGCACGGAGGCCGATGACGCCGCGCTCCGGCTGACCGCTGTCCTGCTGGCGGGAACGGCGGGACATGCGTTCCTGCTGCACGTGATCGAGATCCCGTTCGAGCGTCAGCTCGATGCGCAGGATCCTTCCGCGGTCGCCTTCGCCGACGAGGCGCTCGGTCACGGCGAGGCATTCCTGACCGAGCACGAGGTTCAGGTCGAAACCGGCATCGCCCAGGCGCGCGCCGCCGGTGCCGCCATCGTGGACGATGCCGTGGAGCGACGCGCCGACCTGATCGTGATGGGTCTACGCTATAAGAAGCGCTTCGGTGGAGGCTGGGATGCGGGGCGCACCGTCCCGTACGTCATGCGCAACTCGACGGCGCCGGTCTGGTGCCTGCGAGCCGAGACAGAGGAGCTGGCACACACGCCATGAAGGTGATCATCATCGGCTGCGGGCGCGTCGGCTCTCGGACCGCCGCGGAGCTGGACGAACGGGGCGAGCACGTGACGGTGATCGACGTCGACCAGCGCGCCTTCAGCCGCCTGCCGGGCACGTTCGGCGGAGTCACGGTCCGCGGCAGCGGAAGCGACGAGGACATCCTGCGAGGCGCCGGGGCCGACCTCGCCGACCTGCTGATGGCGCTCACCGAGGGCGACAACCGGAACGCGTTGGCGGCGCAGCTCGGGAAGCACATCTTTGGCATCCCGCGTGTGATCGCCAAGATCAACGACCCGTTGCGGGCAGAGGCCTATCGCACCCTGGGCCTGGAAACGATCTGCCGCACGGTGATCCTGGCCGACGCCCTGGTGGTGGCCGCCACGAAGGGCGCCGAGGCGACCGATGGCGCAGTCGAGCCGCCAACCGCCGAGCCGCGTCAGGGCGTTCCGCCGGCCGGATCGCGCGCGGCGGCGGTGGCCGAGGCGGCGATCGAGGAAGCCGCACAGGACGGCGAGGCGAGCTGAGATGTACGTTGTCGTGATCGGTGGCGGGAATGTCGGGTACTACCTGACCAAGGAGTTGCTGGCGGCCGGCCACGAGGTCGTGATGATCGAGAAGGATCCCGGCCGGGCCCGCACAATCGCCGACGAGCTGGGCAGCATCGTGATCCCGTTCGATGGCTGCGAGGGTCGGTACCAGGCCGAGGCCGGGATGGCGCGTGCCGACATCGTCGCCGCAGTGACCGGGGACGATGAGGACAACCTCGTCGCCTGCCAGGTGGCAAAGATGAAGTTCAACGTGCCGCGCGCCATCGCGCGGGTCAACAACCCGAGCAACGAGGCCCTCTTCCGCCGCCTGGCGATCGACGAGACGGTCAGCCCGACGCGCAGCATCCTGGCCCTGATCGAGCACGAGATTCCGATCCACGACCTGCTCCACCTCGCCGAGCTGGAGGGCGGGGAGGTGCAGATCGTGGAGGCGCAGCTCGACGCCAGCTCACCGGTCATCGGCAGGGTGCTGCGTGACCTCGAGCTGCCTGAGGGAAGCAGCGTGGTCGTGATCGTCCGCGACCAGCACGCCATCGCCGTGCGCGCGGACACGACCCTGCGCGCCGGCGACAAACTGCTCGCGATAACCTCCGCCGAACACGAGGCGGAGCTGCGCAACCTGCTGATCGGGGAATGACCGGCGCGGCTCCCAATCTCGGTGGAGCGCGCTTCCTGGCCGACCTGACGGCCAGCGTCGCCAACGCGGTGGTCGGCGGCGAGCTGCCTCTTCGGCAGATGGCCACGGCGGTCCTGGCCGAGGGCCATGCACTGGTCGAGGACGTGCCCGGCGTCGGCAAGACACTCCTGGCCCGCGCGTTCAGCAAGGCTCTCGGGCTCACGTTTGCCCGAGTGCAGGGCACGCCGGACCTGCTCCCCACCGATGTGACCGGCAGCAGCATCCTCGACAAAGGTGAGTTTCGGTTCGTGCCGGGTCCGGTCTTCGCCAACGTCCTGCTGGTCGACGAGATCAACCGCGCCACGCCGCGCACGCAGTCGTCACTGCTCGAGGCGATGCAGGAACGACAGGTCTCCGCGGAAGGGCAGACCAGGCCGCTGCCCGATCCGTTTCTGGTGCTCGCCACGCAGAATCCCATCGAACTGGAGGGCACCTTCGCCCTGCCCGAGGCACAGCTCGACCGATTCCTGCTGCGCATCGCGATGGGCTACCCGGACGAGGACGGTGAGCGGCAGATCGCGCGCCGCTACCAGGCCTCCGCCGAGCCGTTGGATAGGGTGCAGGTGGTGGCCGATGGCGACGCCCTCCTCAAGCTTCGCGACGCGACCCGGGGGATCCTCGTCAGCTCGGACGTCGAGGCCTACCTGGTCGCGCTGGTGCGCGCCACGCGCGAGCATGCCGACCTGCGCCTGGGCGCCTCGCCACGCAGCAGCGTCGCCCTGTACCGCGCGGCCCAGGCCTGGGCACTCCTCGACGGACGCGCGTTCGTCCTGCCCGATGATGTCCGAACCGTGGCCCACCCCGTGCTCGACCATCGGCTGCTGCTCGACATCGATCGCGAGCTGCGCGGAGCGACGGTGGCGGGGGTGATCGACTCGGTGCTCGAGACCGTGCCGGTTCCCCTCGCCGGCGAAGCCGGCTAGGCAGCAGAGCTGATGGGCGGCTGGCTGGCCCTGGCGGCCGCGATGGTCGCCGTGGGCGCAGCGTTCCAGGCTCCCGGGCTTTTCATGATCGCCGCCGCCACGCTCGGCTATGGCTCGCTGACCCGCGTCTGGAGCCGATTCGGGATGGGTCGCATCGAGTACGAGCGTCACCTTGGCTCCTCGCGCGCAGTGACGGGCGATTCGGTCCCGCTCGACGTCACGATCTGGAACCGCAAGCCGCTGCCGCTCCCGTGGATTGCGGCCGAGGACCTGATCACCGATGGGATCGACGTCCGCGAGCGCCCGCTGATGGAGCGCGACGACGAGCGGCTCGGGCGCCGCGTGCTGGCCAACGCCTGGGCGCTGGCCTGGTACGAGCGCGTGGTGCGTCACTTTCACCTCGAGGCGAGGCGGCGCGGGCTGTACGAGTTCGGGCCGGTGCGGCTGAAGGTGCTCGACATCCTGGGCCGCGACGCGGGCGGTGGCCTGCTGGCCGCCGACGAGATGCTGCTGGTGGGGCCGCGCACCGTGCCGCTGCGCGTGCGCGGGCGCGACGCTGCACCGATCGGCGAGCGGCGGGCGACCCAGTCGCTGCACGCGGACGCCGCGCTGTACGGCGGAGTCAGGCCATTCCAGCCGGGCGACCCGCTGCGACGGATCCACTGGCGAGCCACAGCGCGCCTCGGCACCCCGGTGAGCCGCCGCTTCGAGCCGTCTCGCGGACGCGAGGTGGTGATTGCCGTCGACGTCCAGACGATCGAGGGGCCGCACTGGGAGATGACCTACAACGACAACGCCTTCGAGAGCCTGTGCGTCGCCGCCGCGTCCCTGGCCCGGCAGCTGCTCGGCGAGGGCGCCTCCTGCGGGATTGCGGCGGCCAGCTTCACCGGCACCGTCCAGCGCCTCGCCTACCTGCCGCCCCAGGCCTCGTACGGTCAGCTGCCACGCGTCTCGGAGCTGCTGGCCCGGATCGGCCCGATCAGCTCCGGGCCCTACGGCGGGCTTCTCACCTGGCTGACGCGGCGCGTCCCTCCGGGAAGCGTGGTCCTGACCCTCTCCACCCGGGATCCCCGCAGCTACCTGCCCGCCATGCAGCGGCTGTCGAGGAGCGGCTATCGCGTGGAGCACGTGGCCCTGGGGGAGGAGGCGGCGCTCCACGCCGCCACGGTGCGACGCGCCGGCCTCTTCGCCAGCACCGCTGCCCTGGACCCTGACTGGGAGCACGCCGATGCGCTCGTCCTGGCCGGTTAGATTTCTGCTGCCCACCGTCCAGGTGCTGGCCGAGGGCGGCTGGCTCGCGGTCGTCTACGCCGGACTGCAGGCATTCTCTGGCGACATCCCGCGCGTGGGGCCGCTCGAGCTGGCGCTGCTGGCCTGGATCGGCCTCGCCTGGGGGCGTCGCTCGCGCTGGACCAGCGCCGGGGCCGAGGCGATCGGGCTGCCCGCACTGATGCTGCTCGGCGGCGCCATCGGCTGGGTCCTCGCCCCCGAGGTGCGCGTGCTGCTGGTCAACGGCCATCCGTTCGAGGCGCTCGGAACGCACCCGGCCGGCTGGATCGGGGCGCTCGCTGTCTGGCGGGGTGATGCCCATCGGGTCGTCGAGGACGACGACCGGCTCGCCGGCAACCTACTGCGCTGGGTGGTTCCCGGGCTGGCCGTGCCCTGGCTGGTGGGGCACCTGCTGACCGATGGCCCGGCTGAGGTCGCCTTCAGGTCGGCCGCCTTCATGGGCACCGTCGTCTTCATCGGCTCTGCCTTCACCGCGGTTGGCCTTGCCCGGCTGGAGGCGGTCCGGGCGGAGACCGGCAGCGACTGGCGGCTGCACGGCTCGTGGCTCCTGCTGGTGATCGGCGTGGCGTTGGCGCTGACCGCCATCGGCATTCCGGCAGCTGCCTTCCTGGGCGTGCCGGCCAACGCCCTGCTCGCCGTCCTGGTCGGCCCGCTGCGGTTGATCCTGCTGACGCTGCTGCTCCTGTCAACCCCGCTGGTCGTGGCGATCGCGGCCCTCACTGAGCTGCTGCGACCCTTCCTGCCGAAGCAGATCCGGCCGCCCACCTTCAACCTCCCGAACCTGACCGTCGACCCGGGCAAGGTGGTCAGCGACGCGCCGACCGTGATCGTCTTCTCGATCGTGATCCTGCTGGTCGTCATCGAGCTGGCGTTCCTGGCGCTGGTCATCTACCTGCGCTG
>JBBQGI010000103.1:0-6361 GCA_038322875.1 Candidatus Limnocylindria bacterium
GATCACCAGCGAAGACGGCCTCTTCCGTGGCCTCGACCGCACGCAGCCGGTCTGGATGAGCCATGGCGACCGGATCGTGCGGCCCCCGACCGGCTTCACCACCACCGCCGAGACCGAGACGAGCGCCTTCGCCGGCCTCGCGGACCCGACCCGCAGCCTCTATGGGATCCAGTTCCATCCCGAGGTGGGCCACACCCCCGCCGGCCGCGAGATCCTGCGCAACTTCGTGGTGGAGATCGCCGGTGCCCGTGCGACCTGGACGCCGGAGAGCTTCGTCGACACGACGGTCGCCAAGATCCGCGAGCAGGTCGGCGACGGCAAGGTGATCTGCGCGCTCTCCGGTGGCGTCGACAGTGCGGTGGCGGCGACCCTCGTGCATCGTGCGATCGGCGACCAGCTGACCTGCATCTATGTCGACCACGGGCTGATGCGCAAGCGCGAGTCGGAGCTGCTCCGTGCCACCTTTGCCGAGCACCTGGGCATGAACCTGGTGATGGTCGATGCCCGGGACCGATTCCTGCGCCGGCTCGAGGGCGTGGAGGACCCCGAGGAGAAGCGACGCATCATCGGCGACGAGTTCATCAGGGTCTTCGAGGAGGAGGCGACCAGGCTCGGGCAGATCGACTTCCTGACGCAGGGCACGCTCTACCCCGATGTCATCGAGTCGAAGACCTCGGAGACCAAGGCGGCCGCCAAGATCAAGACCCATCACAACGTCGGCGGCCTGCCGGCCGACCTGCGCTTCAGCCTCATCGAGCCGCTGCGCTATCTCTTCAAGGACGAGGTGCGCAACGTCGGGTCGGAGCTCGGCCTGCCGGACGCGATGGTGCTGCGCCAGCCGTTCCCCGGCCCCGGCCTGGCGATCCGGATCATCGGAGCGGTCACCGCCGATCGGCTTGAGACGCTGCGCGAGGCGGACTGGATCGTGATCGACGAGATCAAGGCGGCGGGACTGTATCGGTCCCTGTGGCAGTCCTTCGCGATCCTGACGCCGGTGCGCTCGGTGGGCGTGATGGGCGATTTCCGGACCTATGCCAATGTGGTCGCGATCCGCGCCGTGACCAGCGACGACGGTATGACCGCCGACTGGGCGCGCCTTCCGTACGAGCTCCTCGCCAGGATCAGCTCCCGGATCGTGAACGAAGTGGCCGGTGTCAACCGGGTGGTGTACGACATCAGCAGCAAGCCCCCCGCCACCATCGAATGGGAGTAGCCGATCCCGGCTAGGATTGGCGACGATGTCCAGCTGGTTCGACAAGCTTCTGGAGGAGCTGCAGCGCCGCCAGGCTGAGCAGGATGCCCGCCGCGAGGGACGCCCCCTCCCGCGCTACGGGACCGGCCGCGGATCCGGCAACGGCCATGCCGACGAGCCGACCGACGACGAGTCGCCGCCCCTGCGCCCACGACGACCGACCATCCTGTCTCCCGGCGGAAGCGGGCGGCAGCCGCGCTGGGCGCTGATCGTTGGCCTGGTCGTCCTGGCGCTCATCGTCTTCGGGTTGCTGGGGGGCCTGGTCGACCTGGTCACCGACCTGATGTGGTACCGGGCCCTTGGTCGCCAGGGGGTGCTCACCACGCGGCTGTTTGCCCAGGTGGGGCTCTTCCTCGTCGGCTTCGCCGCGTTTGCCCTGCCTGCGCTGGCCAGCATCTGGCTTGCCCGGCGCATCGCCCCGCAAGTCCCGATCCGCCGCATCGGCAGCCTGGAGCTGCCCGACGTCAGCCGCGGCGTGACCCTGGTGTTGGCAGGGCTGATCGTCCTCATTTCGCTCATCTCGGGCGCCGCCTGGAGCGGCAGCTGGCAGACGGCGCTGCTCTTCATAAACGGCGGTCCGTTCGGCTCGGTCGACCCCAACTTCCACCGGGACATCGGCTTCTACGTCTTCGACCTGCCCTTCTGGCGCTTCCTGCAGGGCTGGAGCGTCGCCGCCCTGGTGGTGATCATCCTGCTGAGCGTGGGCGCCTATGCCGCGGGGGCCCTGCGCTGGCAGCTGCGCCTGACCGCGCCGGTACGGGCGCATCTCTCCACGCTTGGCGCGCTCCTGCTGGTGGCGATCGCGGCCGGCTACCAGTTCGACATCGCCGAGCTCTCCTACTCGACGCGCGGCGTCAGCGGCACGATCCAGGCCGCGACTTACACCGACATGCATGCCCAGGTTCCCGCCTTCGTGATCCTGACCGTGGTAGCGCTCGCCTCGGCGGTCCTGCTGCTGGCGAACATCTGGTTCAAGACGCTCTGGGCGATCCTGCTCGCCGGCGGGGCCTGGATCGGGATCTCGATCCTGGTCGGCGGGGTCTACCCCGGCGTCGTGCAGCGCCTCACCGTGGATCCGAACGAGCTTTCGCTGGAGCGGCCCTACATCCAGAGCCACATCGCCTCGACGCGGGCCGCGTACGGGCTCGACGCCATCGATGTGCAGCCCTTCACCGGCGGTCAGGCGTTGACCCGGCAGCTGATCACCGCGAACCAGGCGACCATCGACAACATGCGCCTGTGGGACTACCGACCGCTGCTCACCAACTTCGGCCAGCAGCAGATCCTGCGCCAGTACTACGAGTTCCTGGACGTCGACATCGACCGCTACCTGATCGAGGGCGCCGAGCGCCAGATCATGCTCAGCCCGCGTGAGCTCAAGGGACCGCCGGAGGACGCGCAGTCCTGGACGAACGAGCGGCTGGCCTACACGCACGGCTATGGGATCACCGCGGTCCCGGTCAATGCAGTGACGCCCGAGGGACAGCCGGACTACCTGGTGAGCGGCATCAACCATGAACCCAAGCTGCCGGTCGGCGAGCCGCGCATCTATTTCGGGGAGGCCGCCTCCTCGTACGTAGTGACCGGCACCAAGACGGAGGAGTTCGACTACCCGCTCGACGATCAGCGCGACGCGGTCACCACCTGGCGCGGCTCAACCGGCGTCGGCGTCGGCAACCTGCCCAGCCGCCTCCTCTTCGCGCTGCGCTTCGGCGACCTCAACCTGTTGATCAGCAACCAGCTGACCGAGGCGTCGCAGATCCTCTTTCATCGCGGCATCGAGGAGCGCGTCCGGGAGCTGGCGCCGTTTCTGGCCTACGACCAGGATCCCTACCTCGTCAGCGCCGATGGGCACCTCGTCTGGATCTGGGATGCCTACACCCTCACCGATCGCTACCCCGACGCCCAGCCCCTGACCGATGTCTTCCCCGGGGCGAACTACGTGCGGAACTCGGTGAAGGCCGTGATCGATGCCTACGACGGATCGGTCCGCTTCTTCGTCAGCGACCCGAGCGACCCGATCGTGCGGGCCTACCAGCGCATCTTTCCCGGCCTGCTCGAGCCGCTCTCCGCGATGCCGGCGAGCCTGCAGGCGCACCTGCGCTACCCCGAGGACCTGTTCACGGCCCAGAACGAGGCCTATCTGCTCTATCACCTGGATGCCACGAGCCAGGGTGCCGAGGCGCTGTACAAGCGGCTCGACCGCTGGTCGTTCCCGAGCCAGCAGACCGATGTCGAGGGCGCCAGCTCCCAGATCGCGCCGCACTACGTGATCATGAAGCTGCCCAACGAGCCCGACCCCGAGTTCGTCCTGATCCAGCCGCTGGTCGCCGCGTCGCGGCCGAACATGATCAGCTGGGTGGCAGCACGGATGGATCCTGGTCATTACGGCGAGCGGATCAGCTTCCGCTTCCCGTCCGACTCGACCACCCTGGGCCCTGCCCAGATCCAGGCGCGCATCCAGCAGGACTCCACCATCAGCGCCCAGTTCACGCTCTGGTCGCGCGCCGGCTCGAGCGTTTTCCGGGGCGACCTGCTGGTGCTGCCGATGGGCGACTCGATCCTCTACGTGGAGCCGATCTTCCTGCGTTCGACCGAATCGTCGTTCCCCGAGTTCAAGCGCGTCATCCTGGCCAGCCAGAACCGGTTGGCGTTTGCTGAAACGGTGGAACAGGGCATTCGCCAGCTGCTCGGCGAGGCGACCATCCCGCCACCCGACGGGGGCGGCGGCGACCTGCCGGGCGACGTGGCCTCCCTGGTGGCCGAGGCACAGCGCCTGTACGACGCTGCGCAGGCCGCCCTGGCAGGCGGAGACCTGGGTACCTACCAGGCGCGCATCGATGACCTGGCCCGCGTGATCGACGCGCTCGGCAAGCTGGTCGACCTGCCATCTCCCTCGGCCTCTCCCTCGGCCGCGCCGGGCGGCTAAGTGCGGGTCCTGGTCCTCGGGGGTGGGGGGCGCGAGCACGCCCTGGCCTGGCGCCTGGCGCGCGACGAGTCGGTCGAGCGGGTCTGGATCGCTCCCGGCAACGGCGGGACAGGGGCGGTCGCCACGACCGTAGCAGACCTGCCGATCACCGACCCCGCCGCGGTCGCCAGGCACGCGGCTCGGGAGCGCTATGACCTCGTCGTGATCGGGCCCGAGGCGCCGCTGGCTGCCGGCGTGGCAGATGCGCTGCGGCGGGCGTCGATCCCGGTCTTCGGCCCGAGCCAGGCCGCCGCGCGGCTGGAGTCGAGCAAGGCCTATGCCAAGGAGCAGCTGCGTCGCGCGGGGATTGCCACCCCTGCCAGCGTGGTCTTCGACGACGTCGAGGAAGCCGTGGCGCAGGTGCGGTCGAGCGACAGCCCGCCGGTGGTCAAGGCCGATTGGCTGGCGGCTGGCAAGGGCGTTGTGGTCCCCGACACCGCCGAAGGCGCCGAGGCGGCGATCCGCGAAATGCTGGGTGATGCGCCACGCGGCGGGCGGGTTCTTCTCGAGGAGCGCGTGGAGGGACGCGAGGTCTCCGTCTTTGCGCTGGTCAGCGATGAGGCGGTCGTGCCGCTCGCCGCAGCCTGTGACTACAAGCGGCTGCTCGATGGCGACGATGGGCCGAACACGGGAGGCATGGGAGCCTACTCTCCGATTCCGTGGTACAGCCAAGGTGAGGTCGAGGTGGCGGTCGCGACCATCTTCGAGCCGATCGCCTGGCGCATGGCGCGCGATGGGGCGCCGTATCGCGGGGTCCTGTATGCCGGCCTGATGCTGACCGAGTCCGGCCCCACGGTGCTCGAATTCAATGCGCGCTTCGGCGATCCGGAGGCGCAGGTGCTCCTGCCACTGCTCGACGGGGACCTGGCCGCCGCGCTCCTGGGCGTGGCCACTGGCGACCGTGGGGCGATGGAGGGCTCCATCTCGATCCGCGCCAGTGCCGCCGTGGGAGTGGTGGTCGCAGCCGAGGGCTACCCGGCCGCGCCGATCGGCGGCAGGCGCCTGGAGGGTGCCGAGCCCTCGGCGGTCGATGATGGCGGTCCGCTCCTGTCCTTCCACGCCGGCACGAAACCCGCAGGAGGTGGGTCCTGCGAAGTGGTCGGCGGGCGGGCGGTCACGCTGGTGGGGATCGGCGACAGCCTCGCCGCGGCCCGCGAGGTGGCGTATCGCGGAGTCGCAGAGGTTCGCCTGGAGGGCGCGCAGCATCGGTCCGACATCGCGCTGCGCGAGCTCTAGCTCCCCGGCTTGAGGGCCGCCATGATCCGCTGCTCCAGCTGGAGAATGTGCTCCTCGAGCGCCTGGATGTGCTTCAGGATCTGGGTGTTGCCGCCCAGGAGCCGCTCGTTCTGCGCCTCCTCCTGGTCGGCCTCGGCGGCCGCATGCTCGAGGGTCCTGCGATCGCGCTGCGCGGAGCGGTTGCCGGCGAGCAGGATGAGCGGCGCCGCATAAGCGGCCTGGGTCGAAAAGGCCAGGTTCAGCAGGATGAATGGATACGGATCGAACGGCTTGCTGAGCAGGTAGGCATTGCCGCCCAGCCAGAGAGCGACCAGCACCGTTTGCAGGATGAGGAAGCGCCAGCTGCCCAGGAAGCCGGTCACCCGGTCGGCGATGCGCGCGCCCAGAGGCGCCTCATCGTAGAACTCCCGGTTAAGCGAATGCCGGCTGGCCGGACGCGCGGACCGTGTCGCCATGGTTCTCCTCCAGGACTCGCGAAGGCTCGGCCGACGGCCGGTCGCCCGCCGGTATCCTAGGACCGCTCCGGCCCGCCACTCGCCGCTATCCTTGACCCACCGATGCCCGATGCTCCGCTCGTTGCCGTCATCTGCGGCTCCCGCTCCGATCTTCCCGCACTGCGCGGCTGCTTTGATGTCCTCGACAGGTACGGCATCGCCTGGGAGGCGAGCGTCATCAGCGCCCATCGCCAGCCGGAGGCGCTGACCCAGTACCTGCGCGACGCAGAGGCGCGCGGCGTGCAGGTCATCGTGGGTGCGGCAGGTCTTGCCGCTCACTTGCCCGGTGTCCTCGCCAGCCAGACGCGGCTGCCGGTCATCGGCGTGCCGCTGGACGGCGGGACGCTCGGTGGCGCGGACGCGCTCTACTCGGTGGCGCAGATGCCGCCCGGCGTTCCGGTGGCGGCGGTT
>JBBQGI010000104.1:0-6357 GCA_038322875.1 Candidatus Limnocylindria bacterium
GCTGACGACCGACGAGCAGGACCAGAGCTGGTGCCACACCATCGGCTACCTGTCGCCGGTGATCGCGGCCGCCATGCTCGCCGCCGAGCTCCGCTTCGGACCGATCGACCCCATCGCGGTTCGCGCTCTCCTCGAGATCGCTGACGACGAAGCCGGCGCCGATGAGGCTGCCGCGCATCTGACGCGCTGCAGTCGCCTGCTGATCGTGGGCTCGGGGATCGACTACCCCGCGGCGCGCGAGCTGGCCCTGAAGATCGAAGAGGGGGCACGGATGCCCGCGTCGGCACTGCACCTCGAAACCATTCGCCATGGCCACCTGGCCGCGGTCGACGAGCAGACCGGCCTGATCCTGGTGCTGACCGATGCCGAGGGATCGGGCGAGACGCTGCTCCATCGGGCCCGCGCGGTCCTCGCCTCGGCCGACGCGCTGGGCATGCCCGCGGCGGCCTTGCTGGCCGCCGACCTGGGTGACGACATCCCCCTGGCTCGCACCCCGGCTGGGCGGCTGAGCGTGCCCTTGGCCGGCGGGGTGCCGCGCACGGTGGGTGCCGCGCTGGCCACCGCCATTCCACTCCAGCTGCTCGCCGAACGCCTGGCGCGAGCACGCGGCACGAACCCCGACACGATCGGGCGGGACGATCCCCGCCAGGCAGCGGCCGGCGACGCCTGAGCCGCGGCCCGCGGGTATCATCGGTGCGCCCAATCCACACCCAGCGAGGACCTCGTGCCGAGCCTGATCGAGTGCGTCCCCAACTTCTCCGAGGG
Organism: Candidatus Limnocylindria bacterium; assembly: GCA_038322875.1. Classification (GTDB taxonomy): domain Bacteria; phylum Chloroflexota; class Limnocylindria; order QHBO01; family QHBO01; genus CF-167. Next base: position 766 of record JBBQGI010000104.1, read on the forward strand.
GCGCCGCCCCGAGGTGGTTGAAGAGATCGTTCACGCGGTCCGGCAGTTCGACGGCGTGACGCTCCTCGACTTCTCGCGCGACGAGACCCACAACCGCAGCGTGGTCACCTTCGCCGGAGCGGCCGAGCCAGTGGTGAGGGCCGCTACCGCGGCGGTCGGCCGCGCGCTGGAGCTGATCGACATGGAGCAGCACACGGGTGCCCACCCGCGCATCGGTGCCGTCGACGTGGTCCCGTTCGTGCCGCTCGGCACGACCCGCATGGAGGAGTGCGTCGACCTGGCCCGGCGCTTCGGCGAGCAGATCGCGAAGCTCTTCGACCTGCCCGTGTACCTGTACGGGGAGGCCGCCCTGCGGCCCGACCATCGACGCCTGGCAGATCTGCGTCGTGGCCAGTACGAGGGCCTCAAGACGGAGATCGGCAGCGTTCCCGGGCGCGACCCCGACTACGGCCCGAAGCGCCTGCATCCCCGCGGCGGGGCGGTGGCGGTCGGGGCGCGCAAGCCGCTGATCGCATTCAACGTCAACCTGGCAACCGACGACATGGCCATTGCCCGCCGCATCGCCGAGACGATCCGCGAGTCATCCGGGGGACTGCCCGCCGTCCAGGCGATGGCGGTCCTGCTGGAGAATCCCGACGAGCCACGCTATGCCCAGGTGAGCATGAACCTGGTCGACTGGGAGCAGACCGGCATCGCCCGGGTCGTGGACGAGATTCGCAGCCTGGCGCGCAAAGCCGGAACCGACATCGACCACTGCGAGCTGATCGGCCTGGCACCGGCGGGGGCCCTTCTCGAAGTCGTGGCCAAATCCCTGCCACTTCGCAACTTCAGTGCCGACCAGGCGCTCGAGCTCCGGCTGGCGCGAGACCGATGAGCTCCATTCGCGAGACGCTGCGCGCCGCCGTCGAGGCGGCACGCGACCGCGCCGAGGGGGCCGGAGAGCTGCGCAGGCCCGAGGGCGCGGCATGGCCGCCGGTCAGCCTGGAGCGACCGGCACGCCCCGAGCATGGCGACTACGCCACCAACGCGGCGATGCAGCTCGCGCCGGTCGTGCGCGACGCGCCGATGCGCATCGCCGAGACCCTGAGACAGCATCTCGGCCTGCCGGAGGGGGTCGGCGAGGTGAGCATCGCCGCGCCCGGCTTCCTGAACCTGCGCCTCGACCCGACCTGGGTCGCAGGCCAGGTGGCGACCATCCTCGATGCGGGAGCGGCCTTCGGCCGCGTCACGGTGGATCGGCCCGAGAAGATCAACGTCGAATTCGTATCGGCCAACCCGACCGGTCCGCTGACCGTCGGCAACGCGCGCGGCGCCTTCGTCGGCGACCTGCTCTGCCGTGTCCTCGAAGGGGTCGGCCACGAGATCACGCGTGAGTACTACTTCAACGATTTCGGGTCGCAGGTCACGAACCTGGGGCTGTCGGTCCTGGCGCGGCGCAACCGCGATCCGGTGCCGGAAGACGGCTACCACGGCGACTACGTGACCGATCTGGCGGGCAGGATCCCCGACGACGTGTCGGCCGCGGCGACCGCGCCCGATGCGGACGCCGGTGCGATCCTCGGCAGATGGGCATCGGAGACGATTCGGGCCGGGATCGAGGAAAGCCTCTCGGCCCTGGGTGTGCGCTTCGACGTCTGGACCGGCGAAGGCTCGCTGCACGACGAGGGCTGGGTGTCGCGCGCGGTCGAGCAGCTGCGAGCCGCCGGGCACATCTTCGAGGCCGATGGCGCCACCTGGTTCCGCTCGACGACCTTCGGTGACGACAAGGATCGGGTCATCTTCCGTTCGAATGGGCAGCCCACCTACTTCGCGTCGGACATCGGCTATCTCGCCCAGAAGTTCAGCCGGGGATTTGACGAGCTGGTCTACCTCTGGGGCCAGGACCACCACGGCACGGTGGCTCGCGTCCGAAACGCGGCCAGGGCCATGGGCCATGACCCGGCGACGGTGCAGATGATCCTGATCGCGTGGGTGCGCTTCGTGCGCGCCGGGGTGGTCGACTCGATGAGCAAGCGGTCAGGCGAGTTCCTGAGCCTCGACGACCTGCTCTCCGAGATCGGCGCCGATGCCGCCCGCTGGTACTTCGGGTCGCGGGCGACGACATCGGGGATCGACTTCGACATCGACCTGGCCAAGGCGCAGAGCGCCGAGAACCCGGTCTACTACGTCCAGTACGCCCATGCGCGCTGCAGCTCGATCCTGCGCAGGGCCGCCGATGCCGGCCACCAGCCCGATGCCAGCGATGTCGCCTCGCTCCTCGTGCATCCCGCCGAGCAGTCCCTGATCCGTCGGCTGCTGTCCCTTCCCGAGGTGCTGACCGATGCCGCCGCCCGACGCGAGACGCACGAGCTGACCCATTACTGCCTCGAGCTGGCGCAGCTCTTCAGTGCCTTCTATCGCGACTGCCGCGTCCTGCCCGACGAGCCGGCCGAGGTGCCGCTCTCCCACGCCCGCCTCGCCCTGACCGATGCCACCCGCCAGGTGCTGGCGAACGCGCTCGGCCTGCTCGGCATCTCGGCGCCGGAGACGATGTAGGCCTATTGCACAGGCGGGGCGACCGCGCCGAGCAGCGCAGCTGACGACGCCTGCAGCACCATCGTCTCCCGATCCGAGACGTGGACCACGCGCGTCTCGAAGGGGAGCCGCGCCTGAACGCCGCCGTACGCGGTCTCGAACTCGGTCGACTCGATCGGGGCGTCCCATGCGATCCGCCAGCCGAGGAGCCACTGCCCATCGGGGCCGCTGGCGACCGTAAGGTGGTCGCCGCCCCAGCCCGAGGCGCCCATGTCGGCGACCGCCTGCGTCGCGCCGATCCCCTCCAGCCAGGTGGCGATCCACGCCTCGCCCAGGGTGGTGTCGGAGGCGACCGTCCAGCCCTCTCCGACGCCGGCGGTGAGGTCGACCGCGTTGACCACCATCGGATCTTCGCCGTCGATGTAGGCCTGCGGATGGAGGACCTGCTCCGTCGAGGTGGGAGGATCGGCATACGCCGCGTCGACCGCATCCCAGCCTCCGGAGGCGTACAGCTGCCCGACGAACTCGGCGCCGGACAGGTACGGATACTCGAGGAGGCGGACCATCCAGGCTGGGATCCCGCTCATGTCGGGGAGCGGCGTCTCGGTCACCCCCTGCAGGTCGTCCGCCGAGAGATGCCCGAGCGCCCAGATCACCATGGCGGTGGTCGCGTCCCCCTCTGCCAGGCCCAGCAACGCCAGCTCGCGGTCGCGCTGGCCGGCCACCTGGTCGAGCGCCGCGCCGGAGTGGAAGGCCGCGTCCTGCAGGGCGTGCGTGTACTCGTGGGCGTAGGTGATCTCGGCCGCCGGCGTCAGGCCGGAATCGCTGACCACCACCATGCGCTTGGCCTCGAAGTCGTAGAAGCCGAGGATCTGCGCGGCATAGAGCTGGTTCGTGAGCGTCACGATGTCCTGATCGGGCGCCAGCAGGCCGAGCGCATGCAGCGTGACGTTGTCCAGCGCCGGCTCTACGAGACCGGGGACCATGGCTCCCAGCTCGGCGCGGGTGATCACCTCGGGCGGACCGATACCGGCCGCCGGCAGGTCGCGCAGGGTGCGGACCTGCTCCTCGATCTGGGCAAAGGCGGCGAGCGCGTCGAGCGACGGCTCCGGTCCGGACGGTCCTGGCGTCGCGACGATCGGGGACGGGCTGGCGAACGGCCCCAGGGCGATCTGGAATCCCATCCCGCGCAGCCCCAGGACCGCCACGATCGCCAGACTCAGGAGCAGGACGGCTGCTGCTGCGAGCCGCCGGGCGGTGGATGGCATCGGCCGCATTGTCGCACCGGTAGTCGGACCGCTTTGGTTCAGGTTTCTTAAGCCAAGGCAGCGTTTGGGATTCACCCTGGCTCCCTACTGTTCACCGTGCGAGTTGGAAACCAACGAGGTTTCTGCCTCCACCCTCCCTCCTTCGAGCGCCGGTGTCATTGGGCGGGCACCGGCGCTCGTGCGTTTCCGGTAGGATCGGATATCCCATGGAGATCACCTGGTACGGTCGTGCCTGCTTCCGCCTGAAGGGCCGCGAGGCGACCGTCATCACGGACCCGTGCCCTCCCTCGACGGGATTCGTGGCCGGCAAGCATGACGTCGACCTGCTGACGATCTCGCACGACCACGCCGACCACACCTACACCCGCTCGATCACCGCCGGCCTGACCCTGACCCGCCCCGGCGAGTACGAGCACCGCGACCTGCTGGTGACCGCCGTCCGCAGCTTTCACGACGGTGAGCGTGGCGCGTCGCGCGGGGAGAACCTGATCGTGGCGGTGGAGATCGACGGAGTGCATGTCTGCCACCTCGGTGACCTGGGCCATCTACTGACGGAGGAGGCGCTGGCCGAGCTGGGACCGATCGACGTCCTGCTGGTGCCGGCGGGCGGCAACTTCACGATCACTCCCGCCGAGGCCGCGGAGGTCGTGGCGCAGATCAATCCCAAGATCGTGATTCCCATGCATTTCGCCACCGACGGTGGCTCGACCGACCTGCTCGGCCCCGAGCGCTTCCTGCACGAGCTGGCAGTCAGCGAGCCGATCCGGCAGCCGAAGGCGGTGGTGCAGGCCTCCTCCCTGCCGGAAGAGACCCAGGTGGTACTCCTGGAGGCGCGCGGCAGGACCGGCTGACCAACAAACCGTTGCCGCTGGTCAACGCACCCACCTCAAACCCCACCAGACCGTCGAAGACAGCCTCAGGCGATTTGTCCATCGGTACTGGGCAACCCCGTACCGAGCCCCTATTCTGTCGCCAACGGTCATCCCTCACCGGGTACCTGCGCGGATCAGCCGCGAACACCAGGGGAGTTGGAACTCGCGATAGGAGAGCGGCCTTTGTGAACCACCGACGTCGGCCAGCCGATGGCTTGACGGGACCCACCGGCGGCGATCGCCACCATGGGTCGATCCGACACCCTCAGGTGCCGGACCAGCAACTCGACAGCACTAATTCACGAGGATCCCTATCGATGAACAAGCGAACAATCGGAAAGCGGGGCCTGGCGATCTTCGCCGCCGCGAGCCTGGTTCTCACACTCGCAGCCACAGTCCTGGCCGACGCACCAAACCCCGACAACGCTGTCAACGTCCAGGTCAGTGGTCTGACCGTCACCATCGACGGAACCTGGCAGTGGACTCGCAACTGCAACGCCGGCGTCATCGCTGCCGTCTCCGACACCGACTTCCGCGACGTCGGGGTCGCCGTCAACTGGAGCGACCCCGATGCCGCAGGCAATGAGGTCGTCGCCGGCGTCGACGTCGGAACGCCAACAGACAACGTCATCCACCAGCGGGACGCGGCGGCAGTGGGGACCTGCAGCGGCACCACCGACTCGAGCGGCAGCTGGGGCCCCATCAGCCACACCTACGCCGAGGCGGGCACGTATGAGGTCTGCGCTGTCATGTACGACATCCGCCTCATCAACACGCCTGCCAGCGGACGTGGATCGCGAGTGGCCGGCGGTGCCAGCCCCGCGCACAACGAGGACAACTCGGCGCAGGAGAATTCCTTCGAGACCGGTGTCCAGTGCGCGTCTGCCACCATCGTCGTCGAGAACCCGCCTCCGAGCGCCGAGTCATCGGTGCTGGCC
>JBBQGI010000105.1:0-6353 GCA_038322875.1 Candidatus Limnocylindria bacterium
GCTGACGACCGACGAGCAGGACCAGAGCTGGTGCCACACCATCGGCTACCTGTCGCCGGTGATCGCGGCCGCCATGCTCGCCGCCGAGCTCCGCTTCGGACCGATCGACCCCATCGCGGTTCGCGCTCTCCTCGAGATCGCCGACTACGAAGCCGGCGCCGATGAGGCTGCCGCGCATCTGACGCGCTGCAGTCGCCTGCTGATCGTGGGCTCGGGGATCGACTACCCCGCGGCGCGCGAGCTGGCCCTGAAGATCGAGGAGGGGGCACGGATGCCGGCGTCGGCCATGCACCTCGAAACCATTCGCCATGGCCACCTGGCTGCGGTGGACGAGCAGACCGGCCTGATCCTGGTGCTGACCGATGCCGAGGGGTCGGGCGAGACGCTGCTCCATCGGGCCCGCGCGGTCCTCGTCTCGGCCGACGCGCTCGGCATGCCCGCGGCCGCCCTGCTGGCCGCCGATCTGGGTGACGACATCCCGCTGGCTCGCACCCCGGCTGGGCGCCTGAGCGTGCCCCTGGCCGGCGGGCTGCCACGCACGGTGAGCGCCGCGCTGGCGACCGCCATTCCGCTCCAGATGCTCGCCGAGCGCCTGGCACGAGCGCGCGGCACCAACCCCGACACGATCGGGCGGGACGATCCGCGCCAGGCAGCGGCCGGTGACGCCTGAGCCGCGGCTCGCGGGTATCATCGGTGCGCCCAACCCACGCCCAGCGAGGAGCTCGTGCCGAGCCTGATCGAGTGCGTCCCCAACTTCTCCGAGGGGCGCCGTCCCGAGGTGGTTGAGGAGATCGTCCGCGCGGTCCGACAGATCGACGGCGTGACGCTCCTCGACTTCTCGCGGGACGAGACCCACAACCGCAGCGTGGTCACCTTCGCCGGAGCGGCCGAGCCAGTGGTGAAGGCCGCTACCGCAGCGGTCGGCCGCGCGCTGGAGCTGATCGACATGGAGCAGCACACGGGTGCCCACCCACGTATCGGTGCCGTCGACGTCGTCCCGTTCGTGCCGCTCGGCACGACCCGCATGGAGGAGTGCGTCGACCTGGCGCGGCGGTTCGGCGAGCAGATCGCGAAGCTCTTCGACATGCCGGTGTACCTGTACGGCGAGGCCGCCCTGCGGCCCGACCATCGACGCCTGGCGGACCTGCGGCGCGGGCAGTACGAGGGCCTCAAAGCGGAGATCGGCAGCATTCCCGAGCGCGACCCCGACTATGGCCCGAAGCGCCTCCATCCGCGCGGCGGGGCGGTGGCGGTCGGGGCGCGCAAGCCGCTGATCGCCTTCAACGTCAACCTGGCGACCGACGACATGACCATTGCCCGCCGCATCGCCGAGACGATTCGCGAGTCGTCCGGCGGGCTGCCCGCTGTCCAGGCGATGGCGGTTCTGCTGGAGAACCCCGACGAGCCCCGCTATGCCCAGGTGAGCATGAACCTGGTCGACTGGGAGCAGACCGGCATCGCTCGGGTCGTGGGCGAGATTCGCAGCCTGGCCCGCAAGGCCGGCACCGATATCGACCACTGCGAGCTCATCGGCCTGGCACCGGCGGGGGCGCTTCTCGAAGTCGCGGCCAAATCCCTGCCACTACGCAACTTCAGCGCCGACCAGGCGCTCGAGCTCCGGCTGGCGCGAGACCGATGAGCTCCATTCGCGAGACGCTGCGCGCCGCCGTCGAGGCGGCACGCGACCGCGCCGAGGCGGCCGGGGAGCTGCGCAGGCCCGAGAGCGTTGTATGGCCGCCGGTCAGCCTGGAGCGACCGGCACGCCCCGAGCATGGCGACTACGCCACCAACGCGGCGATGCAGCTCGCGCCGGTCGTCCGCGACGCGCCCCTGCGCATCGCCGAAACCCTGAAGCGGCACCTCGGCCTGCCCGACGGGGTCGGCGAGGTGAGCATCGCGCTGCCCGGCTTCCTGAACCTGCGCCTCGATCCGACCTGGGTCGCCGGCCAGGTGGCGACGATCCTCGACGCGGGAGCGGCCTTCGGCCGGGTCACGGTGGATCGGCCCGAGAAGATCAACGTCGAGTTCGTATCGGCCAACCCGACCGGTCCGCTGACCGTCGGCAACGCACGCGGCGCCTTCGTCGGCGACCTGCTGTGCCGCGTCCTGGAGGGGGTCGGCCACGCGGTGACGCGCGAGTACTACTTCAACGACTTCAACGCGCAGGTCGTCAACCTGGGCCTATCGGTTCAGGCACGGCGCGACGGTCAGCCGATCCCGGAGGACGGCTACCACGGCGAGTACGTAACTGAGCTCGCCGAGCGGATCCCTGTCGAAGTAGGAGTCGAGGCGCTCGCCGCCGGTGCTGACACTGGGGTCGTCCTCGGGCGCTGGGCATCCGAGCTGGTTCGGGCCGGCATCGAGGACAGCCTCGCACGCCTCGGGGTCCGCTTTGACGTCTGGACCAGCGAGGGATCGATCCATGCCGCGGGTTGGGTCGAGCGCGCGATCGAAGAGCTGCGCGTCGCCGGATACGTCTACGAAGCCGATGGCGCCACTTGGTTTCGATCGACGGCGTTCGGCGATGACAAGGATCGTGTCATCGTGCGGTCGAATGGCCAGCCCACCTACTTCGCCTCGGACCTGGGCTACATCGCCCAGAAATTCAGCCGCGGCTTCGACGAGCTCATCTACGTCTGGGGCGAGGATCACCACGGCACCGTGGCACGCAATCGCGCGGCGGCGCAGGCACTTGGATTCGACCCGGCAGCCGTCCAGTGGCTCCTGATCGCCTGGGTTCGCTTCGTGCGTGACGGAGTGGAGATTGGCATGAGCAAGCGCTCAGGCGAGTTCATCAGCCTTGACGAGCTCTTGGCCGAGATCGGTGCGGATGCCGCGCGGTGGTACTTCGGCTCGCGGGCCGCGACTTCGGGGATCGACCTCGACATCGAGTTGGCGAAGCGGCAGAGCGCCGAAAACCCGGTCTACTACGTGCAATACGCCCATGCGCGCTGCTGCTCGATCCTGCGCAAGGCGGCCGAGGCCGGACACGAGCCTGATGCCAGCGAGGTTGCCTCGCTCCTGGCGCATCCCGCCGAGCAGTCCCTGATCCGTCGCCTGCTGGCCCTGCCCGAGGTCCTGGCCGATGCCGCGGCGCGGCGCGAGACGCACGAGCTGACCCATTACTGCCTCGAGCTGGCGCAGCTCTTCAGCGCCTTCTATCGCGACTGCCGCGTCCTGCCCGACGAGCCGGCCGAGATCCCGCTCTCGCACGCGCGGCTGGCCCTGACCGATGCCACCCGCCAGGTGCTGGCGAACGCGCTTGGCCTGCTCGGCATCTCGGCGCCGGAGTCGATGTAGGCCTAGGGGCCAGCCGGGGCGACCGCGCCGAGCAGTGCAGCTGACGACGCCTGCAGCACCATCGTCTCCCGATCCGAGACGTGGACCACACGCGTTCCGAACGGGAGCCGCGCCTGCACGCCGCCATACGCGGTCTCGAACTCGGTCGACTCGATCGGGGCGTCCCAGGCAATTCGCCAGCCGAGCAGCCATTGCCCATCGGGGCCGCTGGCGACCGTAAGGTGGTCGCCGCCCCAGCCCGAGGCGCCCATGTCGGCGACCGCCTGCGTCGCGCCGATGCCCTCCAGCCAGGTGGCGATCCATGCCTCACCCAGGGTGGTGTCGGAGGCGACTGTCCAGCCCTCGCCGATGGCGGCGGAGAGGTCGACCGCGTTGACCACCATCGGATCTTCGCCATCCCTGTAGGCCTGCGGATGGAGGACCTGCTCCGTCGAGGTGGGAGGATCGGCATACGCCGCGTCGACCGCATCCCAGCCTCCGGAGGCATACAGCTGCCCGACGAACTCGGCGCCGGACAGGTACGGATACCCGAGGAGGCGGACCATCCAGGCTGGGATCCCGCTCATGTCGGGGAGCGGCGTCTCGGTCACCCCCTGCAGGTCGTCCGCCGAGAGATGCCCGATCGCCCAGATCACCATGGCGGTGGTCGCGTCCCCCTCTGCCAGGCCCAGCAATGCGAGCTCGCGGTCGCGCTGGCCGGCCACCTGGTCGAGCGCGGCGCCGGAGTCGAAGGCGGCGTCCTGCAGGGCATGCGTGTACTCGTGGGCGTACGTGATCTCGGCCGTCGGCGTCAGGCCGGAATCGCTGACCACCACCATGCGCTTGGCCTCGAAGTCGTAGAAGCCGAGGATCTGCGTTGCATAGAGCTGGTTCGTGAGCGTCACGATGTCCTGATCGGGCGCCAGCAGGCCGAGCGCATGCAGGGTGACGTTGTCCAGCGCCGGCTCCACGAGACCTGGGACCATGGCTGCCAGCTCGGCGCGGGTGATCACCTCGGGCGGGCCGATGTCGGCCGCCGGCAGGTCGCGCAGGTCGCGGACCTGCTCCTCGATCTGGGCAAAGGCGGCGAGCGGGTCAAGCGACGGCTCCGGTCCGGACGGTCCCGGCGTGGCGACGATCGGGGACGGGCTGGCGAACGGCCCGACGGCGATCTGGAATCCCATCCCGCGCAGCCCCAGGACCGCCACGATGGCGAGGCTCAGGAGCAGGACGGCTGCCGCTGCGAGCCGCCTCGCGGTGGATGACATCGGCCGCATTGTCGCACCCGTCGCCGGACGCTTTGGTTCAGGTTTCTTAAGCCAAGGAAGCCTTTGGGATTCACCCTTCGTCCCTAGGCTTCGCGCTGCGAGATGGAAACCAACGGGTTTCTGCCTCCACCCTCCCTCCTTCGAGCGCCGGTGTCATTGGGCGGGCACCGGCGCTCGTGCGTTTCAAGTAGCATCGGGCATCCGATGGAGATCACCTGGTACGGCCGTGCCTGCTTCCGCCTGAAGGGCCGCGAGGCGACCGTCATCACCGACCCGTGCCCTCCCTCGACCGGATTCGTGGCCGGCAAGCACGACGTCGACCTGCTGACGATCTCGCACGACCACGCCGACCACACCTACACCCGCTCGATCACCGCGGGCCTGACCCTGACCCGTCCCGGCGAGTACGAGCATCGCGACCTGCTGGTGACCGCCGTCCGCAGCTTTCACGACGGTGAGCGGGGCGCGTCGCGCGGCGAGAACCTGATCGTGGCGGTGGAGATCGATGGGGTGCACGTCTGTCACCTCGGCGATCTGGGCCATCTGCTGACCGAGGAAGCGCTCGCCGAACTCGGACCGATCGACGTCCTGCTGGTGCCCGCGGGCGGCAACTTCACGATCACTCCCGCCGAGGCCGCGGAGGTGGTGGCGCAGATCAACCCCAAGATCGTCATCCCCATGCACTTCGCCACCGACGGTGGCTCGACCGACCTGCTCGGCCCGGAGCGCTTCCTCCACGAGCTGGCTGTCAGCGAGCCGATCCGTCAGCCGAAGGCGGTGGTGCACGCCTCCTCCCTGCCAGAAGAGACCCAGGTGGTACTGCTGGAGGCGCGGGGCAGTACCGGCTGACCAACAAACCGTTGCCAGCGGTCAACGCATCCACCTCAAACCCCACCAGACCGTGGAAGACAGCCTCAGGCGATGTGTCCATCGGTACTGGGCAACCCAGTACCGAGCCTCTATTCTTCGCCAACGGATATCTCTCACCGGGTACCTGCGCGGACCAGCCGCGAACACCAGGGGAGTTGGAACTCGCGATAGGAGACCGACCTTTGTGATCGACCGACGTCAGCCAGCCAATGGCTTGACGGGACCCGCGGGCGGCGATCGCCGCGACGGGTCGATCCGACACCATCAGTGTCGGATCACCAACTCGACAGGACTTATTCACGAGGATCCCTATCGATGAACAAGCGAACATTTGGAAAGCGCGGTCTGGCGATCTTCGCCGCCGCGAGCCTGGTTCTCACACTGGCAGCCACCGTCCTGGCCGACGCGCCGAACCCGGACACTGCCGTAAACGTCCAGATCAGCGGTCTGACCGTGACGATCGACGGGACCTGGCAGTGGACCCGCAACTGCAACGCAGGCGTGATCGCTGCCGCCTCCGACACCGACTTCCGCGACGTCGGGGTCGCCGTCGACTGGAGCGACCCGCTGGCCGCAGGCAATGAGGTCGTGCCCGGCCTCGACGTCGGAACGCCAACGGACAACGTTATCCACCAGCGCGACGCGGCCGCCGTGGGAACCTGCAGCGGTACCACCGACTCGAGCGGCAGCTGGGGCCCGATCAGCCACACCTACGCCGAGGCCGGCACGTATGAGGTCTGCGCTGTCATCTACGACATCCGCCTCATCAACACGCCTGACAGCGGACGCGGATCACGAGTGGCCGGCGGTGCCAGCCCCGCGCACAACGAGGACAACTCGGCGCAGGAGAATTCCTTCGAGACCGGTGTCCAGTGCGCGTCTGCCACCATCGTCGTCGAGAACCCGCCTCCGAGCGCCGAGTCATCGGTGCTGGCC
>JBBQGI010000106.1:0-6342 GCA_038322875.1 Candidatus Limnocylindria bacterium
GGCTCAAGGAACTTCTCGAAATTTATCGATCTGTTCGATGGCGTCTTTGTCCTTGAAGTCGACCTTGCCACGTTGCATCGGCGACTTGACGAGCGACCGGACCACGCGTGGGGTGGCGGCAAGCCGACTGAACGCGAACTCGTGGTGCGATGGCATCAGACGAAAGAAGACCTCCCGGAGAACGGCGTTGTCATCGACGCCACCGCACCGATCGAGCACGTTGTCGACGAGATCCTTCGTCGATGCCAGGCAAGTACGTTGCCAAGCAAGGCATAGCACGAACGCGCTGATTCTCGCCTACATGCTCCCCCTGGCGACTGCCGGCGCGCCCATATGGTTTCCGCCAGCCGATTAGGCGCCGCAGCTGGATCGCCGCCGTGCCCGACCTCAACCTCGGGCCGTTGGCGACGGGCCACTCGCCGGGCTTCTCCTGGTCGCGCCACGCGGCGGCCAGCTGCCCGTCGAGGGTAGCGACGCCTCAGCCGATACCCATGCCATCGCGAGAGCGCCGAGCAGTGATGTGCGGAGTCGCGTCAGCCGGGTCCCGGCTGCCGACTCCTCTTCAGTAGCTACATCTGGCCCTCAAAGAAGAGGCCCGCCGCGACGCAGGCAAGGCCGGCCGTGATGAGGTCAATGCTCCCGAGATTTACGGACAGCAGCACGAGGATGAACAGGACGGCGGCAACCGCGAACAGCACCTTGGCAACGGTGAATTTCATCGTGAGCCCTCTTCCTTCCAATCGGTCGTCGAACTGCCAGGGCGGAGGCTACCGCTCCGCGCCGGGGCGGCGACGCTGGTTGATGCTAAACGTTCGAGGCGACGCACGGAACGCACTCTCGCGCTTTGCGGCGTGCCTGCCCTCAGTCGCCGTGCCGGTGATGCGATTGAACATCTTTCTCCTCAGCGCATTGAGCACAACGAAATGCCGCACCACAAACGGTAGTCCGTCTGAATGTTCTAGCGAGGATTCGCGCTGGATGCCCCTTTCCGCAGGTCGGGCCCGAGACCCGGTCCCCGGTCGAGGCTCAGATCGTTTGAGGACCTCGCGCGGTGACAACCTCGTGCCCAACGCGCTGCGGTATTGTTGCAACAGCAATCACACACGGAAGCCAAGCATGGAAGTCGGCTCCCCGAATGTCTGGCCACGCACTTAAGCGGTCAAGGAGCGCTGGGCTACGCCAGTGATTCGGAATGCGGGGACAGGTGGCCATCCCGCGCGCGGAATCGGTGATTGGTGGGCGACACTGGACTCGAACCAGTGACCTCTTGCATGTCAAGCAAGTGCTCTAACCAGCTGAGCTAGCCGCCCCAGGTTTCGCGCTGCGTCGAGCGTCCGCGCTGCGGCGGCGCTCCTCGAGCGGACCAGATGCTATCAGAACAGGTTCTGCCGTCGATATACTCCCGCCGATGCAGCGGGAGTCTCGTGGCCAGGCTCGCTCGCCACGGCACCCCACCAGGGTGCCGGCCGGCAGGTGGCGCCCGCTGGGCGGGGTCGCAGCGGTGGCGATCCTCCTCTCGCTTGCCTGGCCATCCCTCGTGGGAGCCGTCGACGGCGAGATCACGTCCGAGGGTCCGCTGACACGGATCATCGTGACTCCCGACCTCAACTGCCAGGTTGCCCACCGCGTGGATGCCAGCTTCGAGTTCTTCGGTGCCGACCTCGGGGCGTGCGGCACCTTCCTGGCCGTTGGTGGATCGCTCTATGGGCCGGCCGCTGTCCCATCCGGAGACTTCGGCGGCAGCGTGGCGTGGAGGCCAGTGAGCCAGCAGCCGGCCACGGGATCCGGCCGTGGCGGAGACCCCTTCCGGCTCGTCACGACAGTCGATGCGGGCGACGCTGGGCTGCGCATCGAGCAGACCGATTCCTACGAAGTCGGCAAGGAGTCGTACCGGACCGATATCCGCATCTCGAACTCCGGTCAGTCCGAGCAGCGCGCGATCGTATATCGCGCCGGCGACTGCTACCTGCAGGACTCGGACACGGGCTTTGGGCGCGTCGACCGCGGAGCGCCCGCCTGCGTCATCTCCCAGGCATCGGATGCGCGCATCGAACAGTGGGTACCGATCACCTCGGGCAGCCACTACTTCGAGGGACTATTCACCGACGTGTGGCAACGCGTCGCCTCGCAGCAGCCCTTCCCCGATGAGTGCATCTGCGACCAGAACGTGGACAACGGCGGCGGCCTCAGCTGGGAGGTGGTCATCCCCGCCGGCGGGCAGGTCGACGTCGCCCACGAGACCTTCTTCTCGCCCGAGGGACGCAATCCGTCGGTGACGCTCGCCGACTCGGTCCCCGGCCCCGCCGACATCTCGCTCGATCCGGTGGTGATCGCTTCCAGCGCCGCGATTGCCGCCGGCGTCGTCGTCTTCATGCCGTTTCCTGCAGCGCTCTTCAACAGCACGCTGCAGGAGCATTACGCCGAGGTGACGACGGCGGTCACGCGCTTCCGCGGCTGGCTGTACCACCTCTTCGCGCTCGGCTTCGCAAGGTTCCGCCGGGCCGTGAGCAACGCCCGATCCCGTCGCGCAGGCAGCGCGGTCGACGAGCCAGCTCAGGCAACCGGCCTGGGAGCCCAGCCGGCAGGGCGCGGCTTCACGCTCGACGAGGCCTTCTGGAAGTCTCCGCTCGGGATCCTGGCCTTCGTACTTGTCAGCGCGCTGCTGAACGGCCTGCTCGATCCGACGTTCGGCTTCGCGATGGCGTCGGTGGCGACCTTCCTGGGGCTGGCCGTGGGCCTGGGGGTGATGCTCCTCGCCTTCGCCATCCCGCTCTTCATCGGGACGCGGCGCCTGAAGGTCGGGATGAGCGCTCGCGCACTGCCCGGCACCCTGCTGATCGCGGTGGTGTGCGTGCTGATCAGTCGTATCGCGAATTTCCAGCCGGGATATCTCTATGGGCTGATCATCGGCTTCACCTTCTCGCGTGAGCTCTCGAAGGCTGAGTCGGGGAAGCTCGACGCGATCGCGGCCGGCTGTGCTCTCGGACTGGCCGTGGTGGCATGGTTCCTGTTGCCCGTGGTGCGCAGCACCGATGCGACCTCGAGCGGCGGATTCAGCAATATCCTGCTCGAGACGGCCTTCGCCTCAGTCGTCACAGCGGGGCTGGAGGCCGCGGCCATCTCGATGATGCCCCTGCGCTTCCTGCCCGGCGAAAAGGTCCGCGCCTGGAACAGCCGCGTCTGGATCGCGCTCCTCGGCATCGCGACCTTCGGGTTCTGTCACGTCCTGCTGAATCCCAGCTCGGGCTACCTCGCCGATGCGACGCGCACGTCGCTTTTCACCGTCGTCTGGCTGCTGGCCATCTTCGGCGGGGGATCAGTCCTGTTCTGGGCCTACTTCCGCTTCAGGTCTCGCCCGGCAACCGGAGCATTACCTCCGAGCGCTGCCGGGGAGCCGCCCGCTACCGCCTGACGTGGTCTGGCGAGGCACCGCAGCGGATGGGGTTCCCCTACCTCGCGCAGAGAGGCTAGCGATTCCAGTCGGTCGAGAGCGGCACGACTCCAAGAACGCGATGGATCTCGGCGCGGTAGCGGGTGCCGGACGGGTGGCGCTCCAGCCAGTGGAGATAATCGGGGTCGATGCCGGCCAGCTCCTCGATGCTGCTGCCTGCGTAGTGGCCGAAATCCAGCCGTGTCGGGTCGAACGACGTGGTCAAGGGTCCGTCGCGACCCGGGCCGACCGGCTTGAGATCGCGCTCCTTGATATGAAATGCCTGGCGCTCGTCGGGATGGCTTGCCAATCCGTTCCCTCCCTGGGCCGCCACAGGTCGGCCCGTATGACGGTGATCCTACGCTTGACCACGTCAACATGCACGACATTTCCACGGAGCGTATGACGCCTCAGGCCCGGCGCACCTCTCGGCCTTCGACCAGGGTCAGCTCCGACCGGACGCCGGCCAGCCGCTCGTCCCCCGCGAGCAAGGTGGGCAGGTCGATGTTCAGCACCGCCATGTCTGCCAGCGCGCCGACGCCCAGAAATCCCTCATCAGGTCGGCCGATGGCGATCGCCGGTCCCCGGGTGTAGGCCGCCAGCGCGGTCGCTGGATCGAGCCTCTCAGCCGGCTGCCAATCCGTCTTGCCGTCCCCTGGAAAACGCCGATGCGACGCGGCGAAGATCCCGTGCCATGGATTTGGCGCCTCGATCGGGGCGTCCGAGCCGAAGGCGAGTCGCGCCCCGGCATTCGCGAGCGAGCGCCAGGCATAGGCGTGGTCCAGCCGGTCGGGCCACAGCGCCTCCGCCAGGGGCCGGTCAGAGGCGCAGTGCAGCGGCTGGATGGAAGCGGTGACGCCCAGCTCGACGAACCGGGCGAGGTCGGCGTGGCGCACCAGCTGCGCGTGCTCGATGCGATCCGGCGGCGTCCCGGACGTGCGGCGCGGCGCGCGCGCGATGGCATCGAGGGCGGCGGCCACCGCACGGTCCCCGATGGCATGGATCGCCAGTCCGATCCCTGCCGCCCGGGCCGCGGCCGCAATCTCATCCAGCTGCTCGGCGCTGAGGCGCAGGATCCCGGTCGCTGAGGCGCCCTCGCCCGCGTACGGCTCGAACAGGGCGGCCGTGTGAGACCCGAGCGCTCCATCGGCGTAGGCCTTGGCCCAGCCCGCCCGTAGGGTCGAGGACGTGCCGAGCGGCTGGCCGGTACGCAGGCCGCCCGCGGCCCCCGCGGCAATGGCATCTGCCGGCATGTTGATCGTCAGCCGAATCCGGCCGTCCAGGCGCGAGCCTGCTCCGAGCAGGAGCGATGCCCGGTCGCCGAACGCCGCATATTCCCCGGTGCCGTTATCTGCGGTCGTGTCGCCGGCATCGGTCGCACCGGTGACGCCCAGCCCGGCCAGCTCGGCAAGCACCTGGTCCAGGGCAGCGTCGAGCGCCGGGCCGCGGAGGCGCGGCGCGACCGACTCGACCAGATCGGTCGCCGACTCGCGGAGGAGTCCATTCGGCAGCCCGTCGGGACCACGCTCAATGCGGCCACCAGCTGGGTCGGGCGTGTCGGCATCGAGGCCGGCGGCGCGCCGAGCAGCCTCAGACGCCCAGGCTGAATGGGAGTCGTGGGAGTAGAGCAGGGCGGGGCGATCCCCCACCGTCTTCTCGAGCCGCTCCAGCTGACCGCCGGCCAGGACGGCCTCGATCCACCCGCGACCTCGGAGCCAGCCGTCGGCAGATGCGGCGTCCGATGCGCCCAATGCCCACAACAGCTGATCGAAGGTGGTGACCTGGTCGAGGGTGATCGTGCTCCGCGCTCGGGCCATCCCGACCAGGTGCAGGTGGAAGTCGTGGATTCCCGGCACGATCGCAGAGGACTCCGACGCCACCAGCCGTGCGTTGGGCGCCTTGGCATCGAGTATCTCGTCGCGCGACCCGACGGCCACCACGTGGCCATCGGCGATGCCGATCGCTTCGGCGGTCTCCGGCCCATCGGCTCCGATCGAGACGAGGACCTGGCCGATCAGTACCAGGGAGGCCCGCGGCCGGCTCATCGGGGAGGGAGGTGGCCGATGCGCGGCGTCTGGACGAAGCTCGTCACCGGTCGCCCCAATGCAATCCGCACCAGCGCTGCGGGCACTACCACGAGCCAGTGCGACAGGAAGAGCGATCCACGTAGGGCTCGTCCAAGGAGCCTTGCTCCGTGCTCCCCCTGGGCCGCCAGCCCGGCCACTGCGAAGAGGAACGTGCCGATGCCGTAGCCCACGAAGAGCGACAGCGGCACGCTCCAGTCGGCTGGCCGCGGCAGCGGGATGGTCAGCAGGCTGGCGACGATGGTGGTCGCGAAGAGTGGCGGGATCAGGAACTCGCCGGTGAAGGCCAGGAAGTCGAGCTTGCGACTGAACGGCACACGCGAAGCGCGGAGCAATCCGGGGCCGATCTCCATCAGGCGCCGCAGAGACCCTTCCGCCCATCGCAGTCGCTGACGCCACAGGGCCAGCAGCGTCACCACCGCCTCCTCTCCGACCTCCGCCTGCGGAGCCAGCGCGATGCGCTCACCGGCGGCCACCAGCCGGGTCGAGAGGTCCAGGTCCTCGGTCAAGGCCGTGGGATTCCAGCCACCAATCGATTCGAGGCTCTCGCGCAGCACGAACATGCCGTTGCCGCGCAGCTCGGCCGTGCCATCGGTCGCACGACGGCCGCACTGGCTGGCCATGTCCATAAGCTGCTCCTCGTCCTGGGCGGCGGCCATCCAGCCGTGGTCGACATTTGTGGCTCGGCGCTGCGCCTGGATCGCGGCGGCGTCGGGATCGGCCAGCCAGGCCTCCATCATGAGACTCACGAATTCGGAATCGACCTGTGCGTCGGCGTCAAGGATCCCGATCACCTCGCCACGGCAGTGCGGATGCGCGAAATTGAGC
>JBBQGI010000107.1:0-6177 GCA_038322875.1 Candidatus Limnocylindria bacterium
CAGCTGGGATGCCGATGTGCGGGGATATCGAATGGACCCCGCCGATGCGGAGATCGTCCTCCAGCGCTGGCCGGCGCCCCAGAACGTCGAGGGGCGAGCCTAGGTCAGCTGGCTCGTGCAGTGCGGGCAGCGGGTGGCGGCGGTGGGGATATCGGTGGTGCAGAAGGGACAGGCCTTGATCGGGGGAGTCGTGTCGGCTTCGGGCTTCTTCAGCCGGGCGGTCATGGCGTTCACCGGCTTGACCACGAAGAAGAAGATCGCAGCGGCGACGAGCAGGAACGTGATCAAGGCATTCAGGAAGAGGCCGTACGGCACCTCCGACGTGCCAGCGGTAAAGGACAGGGTTGAGAAGTTCGGCACGTGGAGTAGCCCGAGGAGCGGGGTCAGCACATTCGCCACGAACGATGTCACCAGCCCACTGAAAGCGGCGCCGATGACGATGCCGACCGCCAGGTCGATGACGTTGCCGCGCAGGATGAAGTCACGGAATTCCTTGAGCATCAGGCGCGGAGTATAGGTTGGGTCATGCAGGTCGGACCGCCCGAGCCGTTGATGCCGATCTCGGTGGCGGGGTAGAGGTGCACCTCGCACCCGGCAGCCTCGAGGGCACGGCGGGTGCGCGGGTTGCCATCGGCCATGACCAGGACACCCGGGCGTACGGCGAGGACGTTGCAGCCGAGCGTGGGAAACTCGTCGTCCGGGACAGCGAGGGTTCGGATCCCCAGCTCCGCGAGCAGTGCCCAGAGGCCTGCCGGCAGGAGTGGCGGATAGATCACGGCCAACTCGTCGCTGACCGGGGAGATCACCGAGAGCAGGTGGACCAGCTCGGCATCGCCGCGCCAGTAGGGCAGGTCGAAGAGCCGCACCGCCCCGCTGACCAGGGCCGCCAGCTGGCGCGCGCCCGCCTCGTTGGTGCGCAACGAACGACCGATGCACAGCAGGTCGGGGCGCAGCCAGAACGTGTCCCCGCCCTCGATGGTGCCGGGAGCATCGATGCGACCGAGCGTTGGAATGCCCGCGGCCTTCGTCCATTTCTCCAGGACGGCAGGCTCGCCACTCCGATTGGCCTTTCCGGGGCGCAAAGGGATCGCTCCGTCGTCCGTGATCAGGAGCGGATCGAAGGTATAGACGAGGTCGGGGTCATTGGTCTCGACGTCGAAGGTTTGGACTCGAACCCCCAGGCGCACGAGCAGCTCGACGAAGGCGTCGTGCTCGCGTTGCGCGACGGCCAGGTCGGCCGCGTGCAGATAGCCGTGGGCGGGGTTGTCGAACGCGGCGCCGAAGGCGGCAGCGGGCCGGTGGACGAGCGCCTCGAGCAGCGGCGCGGTCATGCTCTGGGCGCCGTAGCGGCGCTCGGAGGCATCGGTCATGAAGGTCGAACCGTCAGTCGGCTCCGTACCGTGTGCGGGCGGTTCGGCGGTCGCCATCTGGTCGGTATCGTACGACCTCCCGGGCTAGACTCGGACCGATGCGCCTCGCCACCTGGAACGTCAACTCCCTCAGGGCCCGGCTCGAGCGGGTGCTGGCCTGGACCGAGGCGTTCGAGCCCGACGTCCTCTGCATGCAGGAGACCAAGCTCACCGACGCCGCCATGCCGGATCTCGCCTTTCGTGCCCTCGGCTACGAGGTCGCGCACCACGGCCTGGGGCAGTGGAATGGGGTGGCGATTGCGTCGCGCATCGGCGTCGCAGACATGCAGGCCGGCCTGCCGACCTCCGACGGCTGGACCGATGACGGTGGCCGCTTCCTGGCCGCCACCTGCGGCGGCGTCCGCGTGGCGAGCATCTACGTGCCCAACGGCCGAGTGGTCGGCTCGGAGTTCTTCGAGCAGAAGCTGGTCTGGCTGGATCGCCTCAACGAGTGGCTGATCACGCGGTGCGACCCGGCTGCCCCCATGGCGATCTGCGGCGACTTCAACGTCGCGCCCGCCGATGACGACGTGTATGACCCGGTGGCGGTCCACGGCGGGACCCACGTCTCGCCGCCGGAGCGCGAGGCCGTGGCTCGCATGCGCGCATGGGGCCTAATGGACGTGGTGCGGCGCTTCCACCCCGAGCCGGGCTTCTTCACGTGGTGGGACTACCGCGCCGGCAACTTCCACAAGAACCTCGGCATGCGGATCGACCACGTGTACGTGACCGAGCCATTGGCGGCGAAGGCGGTGCGGGCCGAGCGGGACCGGGATGCTCGCAAGCCCTCGACCTACCCGGGCATCCCGTCGGACCACGCTCCATTGGTCGTCGATTTCGAGGAGAGCTGATGACCCGGGGCAGGACGTATGGGTGGTTGGGTTTCGCGCAACTCGACCCCCAGAATCGCATGGCCATGCGTGCGTATCGGTCCTGGAAGGGCGTCCTCGCGAGCCTGCTGTTGGTTGCCTCGCTCGCAGCGGCATGCAGCAGTAGCCCGGCCGGCTCGTCGAACACGCCGCCGGAGAGCCGCGGACCTACCCCCGTCCCAACCCCTGAGATCCTGGCGGCGTATCCCGATGGCTTCCCGACCACCTATGCCAACGAGCAGGCCGAGCCCGAACCCGGCCTGCTCCCGGTGCCGGGCGGGCTGCAGGGTCACTACACCGGGACGCTGACCGCGGATGACGGCACAAAGGCTACCTACAGCTCGACCTGGGTCGAGAACCGCGTCCCGGCCGCGCAGGTCACGTGCCTGGGCCAGGCCTTCGCCGATGTCTACACCAGCGAGACTGCCGAAGTCACCAGCGTGGTGGCATTCCCTGACTGGGGCAGAGCCGTCCTCGTAACCGTGGGCCACGTCGTGGTGTACCGCAGCTCCCGCAACGGCAGCTCACCGTCGATCTGCGACCAGTCGACCGGTGGCACCTTCACCTTCGAGTACACCAAAGGACCGATCGAGCAGCTGATGAGCGGCGCCTGGCGCTGGGACGAGATCGGTCACCTGGTCTTCGATCCCCCAGTTGTGCCCTCAGCGCCCCCGTCGTAGAGCGCCAGCCAGGTCTCGCCCGGGACGAGTCCGCGGCCACGTGACTGAGGTCGCCCCGACGAAGCCCTGATAGGCGTCCAGGGCCGCGCGCAGAGCCGGAACAAAGTGGGGCTCCTCCATCGGTTCGAAGCCGTTCTCGAACCAGACGCCCGCCATGCGCAGCGTCTTCTCGCCGCGGACCAGGCGGGGCTCGATACGACCCACCAAGCGGTCGCCGAAGAGGATCGGGAGCACGTAGTAGCCGTGCCGGCGCTTTGGCTCGGGAACGTAGACCTCCCAGATGTAGTCGAAGCCAAAGAGCCTCTTCAGCAGGCGGCGATCCCACATCAGCGGGTCGAGGGGGGCCAGGAAGGAGACCGACGGTCGCGCACGCCGTCGTGGCCCGCGTGTCGCCTCCAGGATGGGGAGCTCCTCGGCGAGGACATGGCGCACCTCGCGGAATCCCTCGACCGCCGCCGGGATCAGGGTCCCGTCCGCAACGAGGGATGCGGTCGTCGCCGTTCGATCTGCGGCCTTGCCGGTGCCCATGACCAGCTCACTGGCCCCACCGACCCCCATCAAGCCAACGCCACGGTGACGACTCAGGAGCCGATGCCGCCGCTGCTCCTCCTCCGATGCGTGCGTCTCGAGCAGCCTGGGAGCGACCAGCCGCTCGATCAGGTCGTAGTAGCGGCGGCTGCCATCCCGTCGCTGGATCCCCATCTCTCCGGTCACGAACATCACCTCCAGCATCGCGCGTGCCGCCTTGGTGGAGGTCGCGACGGTGTTGTCCCACCACCACTGGACGCGATCCTCCACGTCGCGGAACGAGGCCGTCGAGACCGGCCCCTGCTCGCGGATGTGGCCGCGGATGCGCGCCGCCAGACCGGCATGCTCGGCGAGGAACTCGCGGTAGCTGCTCACGCCGTGGACCCAGGCCAGCCGGTAGTAGGGCAGCTCATCGGCCGGGAGGATGTTCAGGCTCTTGTTGTAGAGCTCGATCAGGCGCCGATCCTTGCCGTACAGCCATTGGTCGCACCACGCGCGCCGGTATCCGGCGATTCGGGCGTGCAGCACGAGGTCGTGGTTGCGCGCGCCGGGAACCTCGAGCGGATCGAATTGCAGGCTACCGAGCCTGTCGATCACGCGCAGGACCGATTCGGGCTTCGCCCGCAGGGACCGGGGTGGGTCCAGGAGGTGGCGGCGGACCAGGAAGCGGCGAGCATGGTCGGCCGCGATGCGCAGGTCGGGGAGCGGCACGGCCATGGGGCGCGATGCTAGCAGCGGAATCCGCGGCGGCACTTCGTACAATGCCGGCCATGGCAATGGATCGCTTCCCCGAGGGCCCACCGGCAGCCGCATCCGTTCACTCGGACGAGACCGCCGCGGCGCGCGCTCTTCGCGTCCAGATCCTGGCGACCGAGCACTGGAGCCTGCTGGCCACCCGATCGCTCTCGTGGAACGAATCCTTCGCCCGGGCCAGTATGTTCCTGACCCTTCTCTCTGGGGCGACCGTTGCGCTGGCACTCGTCGCCCAGGCGGCCTCCTTCGGCGAGGGGTTTGTGCTCTTCGCGTTGCTGATCCTGCCGGTTGTGCTCTTCATCGGGCTCACGACGTACGTTCGGTTGCTGGAGATCAACAACGAGGACTACGTCTGGGTGCGTGGCATGAACCGGCTGCGCGGCGCGTACTTGGAGATCGACCCCGAGCTGGCGAAGTACTTCGTCACGGGCACGACCGAGGACGCCGATGCCATCTTCCGCACCTTCGGCTCGATGCCCGGGGTGCAGGGCAACCTGGACACCGGGCTCTTCCACGGCTTCGTGACCACGCCGACCGCCATCGCATTCGTTGATGCCGTGCTCGCCGCCGTGCTGGTCGCGATCCTGGCGATGAAGGTGAGCATGGGGATGGGCCCCGCATCGGGCATCGGCGTGGCCGCCTTCTTCATCGCATTTGGCGCGCTGGGCTTCTTTGGCTACCGGAGCCAGGTGCTGGCACACCTAGCGGTCGGGCAGCTCGGGTCCACCAAGAATTCCTGAGACCGGCTGAACAGCTTCGACCGGGCTGGCACTCCGAGTTCCAGAGTGCCAGTCGCTATAATCCGCGCTCCATGGCGATCAAGCGTGACTACTACGAAGTGCTGGGCGTTTCGCGCGACGCCTCCGACGAGGAGATCAAGCGGTCGTATCGCCGTGCCGCGCAACGCCAGCACCCCGATGTCGACGGCACCGATGGTGCCGAGGGGCGCTTCAAGGAGCTGAGCGAAGCGTATCGAGTGCTGTCTGACCGGCAGCGGCGGACCGCCTACGACATGTTCGGCCATGCCGGCGTCGATGCCGCGAGCGCGGGCAGCGGGGGTGGGTTCGAAGGATTCGGAGGGGGGTTCGGCCCGTTCGGCGACATCTTCGACGCCTTCTTCGGCGGCTCGCCCGCCGGGACGCGGGGTCGCCGGCGCGTGGTCGCCGGCGCGGACCTGCGCTACGACCTGACCATCGAATTCGCCGAGGCGGTCGCCGGCGTCACTCGCGAGATCAGCTTCCCGACCCTGGTGCGCTGCACCACCTGCGAGGGATCGGGCACCGAGCCGGGCAGCCAGTCGGAGAAGTGCCCCGAGTGCAACGGCACCGGCGAGAAGCGCCGCGTCGCCCAGACGATCCTGGGGCAGATGGTGAACATCACCGCCTGCCCGCGCTGCAACGGCGAGGGCAGCGTGGTCTCGGTCCCCTGCACCACCTGCCGGGGCGAGGGCCGCATGCGCGAACAGCGCACCATCACGGTCGAGGTGCCGGCGGGAATCGACTCGGGTCAGCGCATCGCGATCGAGGGACAGGGCGAGGCTGGTCCCCGCGGCGGCCCTCCCGGCGACCTGTACGTGGCGGTCGACGTCCGAGATCACGCGGAGCTCATCCGCCGCGGTACCGAGCTCTACTACGAGCTGCCGGTCAGCTTCCCGCAGGCTGCGCTCGGCGCCAACCTGGAGATTCCGACCGTCGAAGGCACGGAACCGATGGCCGTCCCGGCGGGGACCCAGAGCGGCACCGAGATCCGCCTGCGGGGTCGCGGCGTGCCCCGGTTACGGGGCGCCGGGCGGGGCGACCTGCACGTGATCGTGACCGTGGTGGTGCCGCACAAGCCGTCGAAGCGCGAGCGCGAGCTGCTCAAGGAGCTCGGCGACGTCGGCGCCCCGGCCGTCCTGCCGAAGGGCGGTCCCGGCCTGGTGGATCGGCTTCGCGATCT
>JBBQGI010000108.1:0-6009 GCA_038322875.1 Candidatus Limnocylindria bacterium
GCCTTCCTGGCGATCCTGCGCATGAACGACGGGCAGTGACGTGAACTTCCAGGATTCGCTGCGCCTGTCGATCGCCCTGGGGCTGACGATCTTCCTCGTCCTGCTGCGCTTCGACTCGGACCGCATCATGCGCTCCGACTATTTCCGCTACCGATCCGGCTGGCTCGGACCGCTCTCCTACTACGGGCTGGTGGTCCTGTTCGCGATCGGGATCGCGATCATCCTGCCGCGCGGGCGGGCGCAGCTCTTCCTGGCGCCCGGCGACCCCAGCGCGATGCTGCCGGTCATGCTCCTCTTCTGCTCCGTGGCGGTGCTGAACGGGCTGGTGTTGGCGTTCCTGCGCTACCGGGCGATCCTGCCCCTGCCGAATCCGCTGCTCGTCACCCGGCTGGCGGGTGCAGCCGCCAACGCATTCGCCGAGGAGCTGCAGTTCCGCTCGATCGTGCTGGGCATGCTCCTCTTCGCGGACCTGCCGGGCGGCGTCGGCACCGCGCTGGTCGTCCAGGCGCTGCTCTACGGACTGGTGCATCGGCGCCTGTGGATCGAGCGCGACTGGTACTTCCTCGCCGCCTCGGTGCTCCTCGGCTATGCGGCCGGGCTCGCGACCGTCACGACCGGGTCGGTGGTGCCGGCCATGGTCGGCCACTTCGCGGTGACCGCGTCGCTCTTCGCCTTCGCCGGAGGGCGGCTGCGGACAAGACCGATATAGGGAGCTGATGGCGTCGCGACCGGGTGTCGATCTGGAGCTGCGCCGAACGTCGTATGAGTAGTCGGGGCGCACACGGCAGCCCATTCGATTGAAGAGGAGATCTCACTCATGGCAGCCAAGGTCATTCACGTCGAGGTCACGGGCAAGGACGGGCCCGCGCTTCAGAAGTTCTACAACCAGGTCTTCGACTGGACCCTCAACACCGACAACCCGGGCGGGTATGGCCTGCAGCGGGACGGCGAATTCACCAGCGGTATCGGCGCCACCCAGGACGGGTCGGCCGGAATGGTCACCTTCTACGTTCATTCGGAGGACCCTGCCGGCGTCCTGCGCAAGGTCGAGGAGCTCGGCGGCAAGGTGATCATGCCCCTGACTGAGGTCGCCAAGGACACCACCATCGCCCTCTTTGCCGATCCGGAGGGTCACGTCGTCGGGATCATGTAATCCCGCCGTCGCACATCTCGCGAACGCCGCCCCGGGCCTGTAGGCTCGGGGCGTGTCGTTGCCCACGCATCATCTGTATGTCCACGTCCCCTTCTGCCGGCTGGTCTGCGCCTACTGCGACTTCGTGACGGTCGGCGGTCGCGCCGCCGAGATCCCTCGCTACGCAGAGGCGTTGCTCACTGAGCTGGCGCTGCGGCCGGCATCGGGCCGGCTGGCTACCATCTACTTCGGCGGCGGCACGCCCTCCCTGCTGCCGGCGCCCGCGGTCGCGCGAGTGGTCGAGGCTGCGGTCGCGCAATGGGGGACCGATCCGGACGAGATCACCCTGGAGGCCAATCCCAGCGCGCGCGAGACCCCGGACTGGGCCGGCCTGCGGGAGGCGGGGGTCAACCGCGTCTCCCTGGGGATCCAGTCACTGCGCGATGGTGAGCTCGGGGCGCTGGCCCGGGGTCAGACGGCGGCCGAGGGGCTGGCGGCGTTCGCAGCGGTGCGAGCAGCGGGCTTCGCGAACGTATCGGTTGATCTCATCTACGGCATCCCCGGCCAGTCCGCGGCCGATTGGCGCGATGGCCTGGCGCGCGCCCTGGCACTGGAGCCCGACCATCTGTCCCTCTACGCCCTCCAGCTCGCGTTGGCGCCCGATGAGTGGGCCGCCCCACCTCGTCCCGGCGCCCTGCGGTGGCGGCAGCGGATGGCGCCGCGCCAGAGCGACGGCCTGGCGGCCACCCAGTATCAGCTTGCGGAGGACCTGCTGGAGGCGGCGGGCTACCGCCACTACGAGCTCAGCTCGTGGGCGCAGCCTGGCTTCGAGTCGCGCCACAACTCAGCCTACTGGGAGCGGCGCCTGTACACGGGCATCGGCGCGGGAGCGCACTCCTTCGATGGGGCGTCGCGCTCATGGAACGAACGAGACCTGGACATCTACCTGGCTACGGCCGAATCCAGCGAGCGAGCCACCTCCGGCAGCGAGGAGCTGGATGAGCCGACCCGCGCGTTCGAGGCGGTGGCGCTCGGCCTGCGTCGCGTCGACGGGTTCAGCCGCGCGAGCTTCGCTGCCGAATTCGGCGAGGATCCCTGGCAGCGCTATCCGGCCGCCGTGGAGGAATCGGTCGCGGCTGGCCTGCTCGAGGTCGTCGATGATGCGATCCGGCTGACCAGACAGGGGCGGCTGTTCGCCAACGAGGTGCTCGTTTCGTTCGCTCCCTGATCGGGTTCGTGCGGGCACCCCGGGTCCCGTTGACACCGCTCCCGCCGCATTGGTACGATTCGCACCAACCCGGTTAGCACTCTCGCCATTAGAGTGCCAAACTACGGCTGGAGGTCGAATTTGGTTGGCGAACGGCATTCCCGCGGCGAACGAAGCGTTCCCTCACGCTCGACGCTTGACCTGAGCGAGCGCCAGCGCATCGTGCTGCGCGCCGTCGTCGAGGACTATGTCCTGAACGCCATCCCGGTCGGCTCCCAGGCGTTGGTGGACCGATACGGCCTGCGAGTCAGCTCGGCCACCGTGCGCAGCGCCATGGCCGAGCTCGAGTCCCTCGGCCTGCTCTCGCACCCGCACACGAGTGCCGGCCGTGTGCCATCGGACCTGGGATACCGCATCTACGTCGAGTCACTGATGCACGAATCGGCGCTCGATCGGGCCGACCAGCTGATGATTCGCCACCAGTTCAGCCAGGTGCAGTTGACCAGCAATGAGTGGCTGCGCCTGGCGGCCTCGGTCCTGGCCACCAGCACCCGTTCCGCCGCGGTGGTCACCCCGGCACGTGCCCGACGCGCGCGCTATGGGCACGTCCAGCTGGTCGAGCTCGCCGACGGGGCGCGCCTGGCAGTGCTGGTGCTCGGCGACGGCAACGTCGTGCAGCGTCGCCTCGACCGTACGGCAGTGGACCGCGCCAGCGCCGGGCAGGCCATTGGCCAGGCCGAGCTGGACAGCGCCGCCGCCACGCTCAATGCCGAGCTCGCGGGCCTCTCCGCTCCACAGGTACGCCGCCGGACCGCTAGGCTGGCGCCCCTCGCAGCGCACGTCGCAGAGATCGTCGTCCAGATCCTGGACGAGTCCGACAGCATGGCCATTGAAGAGGTCTTCACCGATGGGATCGTCAACGTCCTCGAACAGCCCGAGTTCGCCGAGGGAGCGAAGCTGCGCGGCGTCCTGGAGGTGCTCCAGCGGTCCGACTTCCTGGAGCAGCTGGTGCCGGTGCTGGGTCGCCGGGGCGGGGTGACGGTGATCATCGGCCACGAGAACGCGAACGACGCGATGCACGAGGTGAGCCTCGTCTTTGCGCCATACGGCACGGAGGACTCGGCGATCGGGCTGCTCGGCGTGCTGGGTCCGACCCGGATGCCCTACCCGCGCACCATCCCAACCGTTCGCTACCTCGCCACCCTGATGAACGAGCTGGTCAGCAGCCATCCGACGGAGAACCATGACTGAGCGACCCACCAACGGAGCACCGCAGGATCCCCGCGACCCGCGCCAGGCTCGCGGCCCATCCCGCGCCGACCTCATCGCGAAGATCGAGGACCTGCAGCGGGTGCTGGAACAGACCCGCGAACAGGCCGACGAGAACCTGCGCTCCCTGCAGCGCACCGCCGCCGACTTCGCCAACTATCGGCGCCGCATGGACGACGAGCGCGAGGCCATCACGCTGATGAGCGCTGCGGTCCTGATCAGCAAGCTGCTCAGCGTGCTCGACGACTTCGACCGGGCGCTCGAGAACGTGCCGGCCGAAACGCACGAGGGCTGGGTCGACGGGGTACGCCTCGTCGAGCGCAAGCTGCGCTCCCTGCTCGAGGCCGAGGGCGTGACCCAGATCGAGGCGCTCAGCCAGCCATTTGACCCGAACCTGCACGAGGCGGTCGTCTACGAGGAGACCGCGGCCCATCCCGACAACCAGGTGATCGGCGAGCTGCAGCGTGGATACCGGCTTCGTGACCGGGTCCTGCGCCCATCGCTCGTCCGCGTCGCGAACAACCCGAAGGAGCACTGACAACATGGGAAAGATCATCGGCATCGACCTCGGCACCACCAACTCGGTGGTGGCCGTGATGGAGGGCGGCGAGCCCCAGGTCATCACCAACGCGGAGGGTGGCCGGATCACGCCATCGGTCGTGGCCTTCGCCAAGAGCGGTGAGCGGCTGGTCGGCCAGGTGGCCAAGCGCCAGGCGATCACCAACCCGGAGAACACTATCTTCAGCATTAAGCGCTTCATGGGACGCCGCTTCGAGGACCCCGAGGTGCGCCACAGCAAGGACCTGGTGCCGTACAAGGTTGAGAAGGATCCCAAGTCCGATGGCGTGGTGGTGACGCTGGCCAACGGCAAGACCTTCAGCCCGCCCGAGATCAGCGCCATGATCCTGCAGAAGCTCAAGGCCGATGCCGAGGCGTACCTGGGCGAGAAGGTGACCGAGGCGGTCATCACCGTGCCGGCCTACTTCGACGACACCCAGCGCCAGGCCACCAAGGACGCCGGACGGATCGCCGGGCTGGACGTGAAGCGGATCGTCAATGAGCCGACCGCATCGGCCCTGGCGTACGGGCTCGACAAGACCAAGGACGAGAAGATCGCCGTCTATGACCTGGGCGGCGGGACCTTCGACATCAGCATCCTGGAGCTCTCCGAGGGCGTCTTCGAGGTGCGCAGCACGAACGGCGACACCCACCTGGGTGGCGACGACTTCGACCAGCGCGTGATCGACTGGCTCTCGGACGAGTTCAAGAAGGACCAGGGGGTCGATCTGTCCAAGGACCGGATCGCGCTGCAGCGCCTGAAGGAGGCGGCCGAGAAGGCGAAGATCGAGCTGTCGAGCACGACCACGACCGAGATCAACCTGCCCTTCATCAGCGCCGATGCCTCCGGGCCGAAGCACCTGGTGATCACGCTCACCCGCGCCAAGCTCGATGACCTGGTCGCCGACCTGGTCAGCAAGACCGCCGGGCCGGTCAAGCAGGCGCTCTCCGACGCGTCCCTCAAGCCGACCGACATCGACGAGGTGATCCTGGTCGGTGGCATGACGCGTATGCCGGCGGTGATCGAGGCGGTCAAGGCGATGTTCGCCGGCAAGGAGCCGCACAAGGGCGTCAACCCCGACGAGGTGGTCGCGGTGGGCGCCGCCATCCAGGCCGGCGTGCTCGGTGGCGAGGTGAAGGATGTCCTGCTCCTCGACGTGACGCCGCTGTCGCTGGGGATCGAGACCCTGGGCGGCGTGGCGACCAAGATGATCAACCGCAACACGACCATTCCGACCAGCCACACCCAGATCTTCTCGACGGCATCGGACAGTCAGCCTTCGGTGGACATCGTGGTGCTCCAGGGCGAGCGGGAGCTCGCGTCGGACAACAAGAAGCTCGCCACCTTCCGGCTCGATGGCATCCCACCGGCTCCGCGCGGCGTGCCGCAGATCGAGGTCACCTTCGACATCGACGCCAACGGCATCCTGAACGTGGCGGCCAAGGACAAGGCCACCAACAAGGAGCAGAAGGTCACCATCACGGCCTCCTCCATGCTCGCCAAGGAGGACGTCGATCAGATGGTCCGCGACGCGGCCGAGCACGCCGAGGACGACCGCAAGCGACGGGCAGAGATCGAGTCTCGCAACGAGGCCGATGCGCTGACCTACCAGGCCGAGCGCCTGATCAAGGACCTGGGTGACAAGCTCTCCGACGACGACCGCAAGGAGATCACGGACCGGATCGAGTCCGTTCGGGCGGCGCTGGCCGGTACCGATGCGGGCGTGGTCGACTCGACCAAGCAGCAGCTCGCCGAGGTGCTGCAGCGGATGGGGACGCGTGCCTACGAGACCGCGGGGACGCCTGAGCCCGGTGGCCAAGACGGCTCCGGCGGGGAAGGCGG
>JBBQGI010000109.1:0-5954 GCA_038322875.1 Candidatus Limnocylindria bacterium
CACCGCGCCGGGGAGGTTGATGTGCGATTGGACATCCAGCGCCCACCAGCCGGCGCCGAGCCACTTGGACATGTCGATCACGCCGCTCGTCTCGGCGATCGGCTGGTTGGCCGTCGCGATGTGCGTCCACGTGCCGGTCCCGAACGAGTAGAGCCAGACCTTGGCGCTGCTCGGCGGATCCTCCTGGACGACGATGCTCTTGTGGCCCACCGACAGGTTGTCGGGATTGCGCATGCCGATCGCATCGGCATCGACCAGGATCGTCAGCGAGTCGACCTTCTTCGGATCGTGCTTGTTCATGACCATCTTGAAGACACGACCGTTGGAGTTGGTGCCGCTCGTGTCGGTCGAGGGAAGCCGGATCAGTCGACCCGAGGCGTCCTCCTTGAGGCGGGTCGTACCGGTATCGGCGAAGTAGACCGTGCGGGGGCTGTCCGGGTCATAGGAGATGTCCTCGATGCGGACGAACTGGAACACGTTGTTCGCATTCGACCACGCCTCGAGGGCGGCCTGCGGCTCGCCGGTGGTAGTGCCGTCGGCGATGTCGTCGGGGACCCGGATGAACCGGCCTGCCAGGGTGTCACCAGTTGCGACGTCCAGGTAGTCATTCGCGTGGTTGAACGGATCGGTCGGATTGACTCGCGTCCCGTTCTTTCTGGTCACCTGGAATGCCCAGAGATGACCCTTGTCCTTGAGCACCTGCTCGCCGCTGTTGGCGAGATACATGTAGAGCTGCGAGCCGGGAGCGGTGAACGTGTCATCGCCCGAGAGGAACGCGAGCTTGTCATGCCAGCCGGGGATCAGGACCTGGTTCTCGTGGTTGTGGCGGCCCATGCCGGCGATGGGCGTGATCTTGCCGGTGACCGTGTCGAGGGCCACGGTATAGCCCGCCTGCCGAACGTTGTTCGGGGAGTAGAAGGGGTCCGCACCGTACGTTGCCCCGGCAGGCACTGCCAGCGGGTCGTTGGACTCCTCGTTGGTGAGCAGGGTCGGGTGCTTGAACCCGTGGCCGCTCACGATTGTCGACGAGCAGAAGCGGATGAAGCCCGCGCTGGCCGGCAGGACCACGCTCATGTCGATGATCGACTTGGTGGCGAGGTCGAGGCGCACTCTCGTCACCGACGAATCCTGGAAGTCCGCGAAGCCGCCGAATGGCACCCGCGACTGCTCATGGTTGACGTAGAGGTCCACCCAACCCGGGTGCTTGCCGTTGCCGGGTACCACGCCGATGCCGTCGGGGATCCCCTCGAAGGTATCGCCGAAGGCCACGTCGCCTGAATTGATGAGCGGAATGAACGTGACCCCGGCGATCGCTCCGGTGCTGTCCACGTAGGACGCGGAGAGTCCGGACGCGCTCGCCGGCAGGGCCATGACAAACGCCGCGGCTATCACCGCGGCGCGCAGACGCACACTTCGCTTCCGATTCGATACTGCAGACACGATAGGAACACCTCCTGTGGTCGTGCTGGGGGCCATCGATCCGCGCGCTGATGTTGCGCACCGTGACCGGGATTCGGACCCCAATTGTGCGCCCGGACAGCGAGCCGCCGCAACCCGAGTCCCGCCGGCCGCCCGAGCGGTGCTCAGATGCACCTCCGTCGAACCGGAACATGACCCCTCACCTGCTCACAAATAGGCCCCGAGCAGGTACTCTTCGCGACGGGGTCGGCCCGGCCCCGTCGGCCCACCCCGCACCACCTTTGGAGACCGATGCGCATCCCGCTCATTCCACGCGAGACCAAGTTCTTCGACATGTTCGTCGAGGACGCACTGAACGTCCTGGGGGCGGCACGCCTGCTCGAGCAGTTCTTCCGCAACTACGGCGACCGTGAGCGGATCGCCAGCCAGCTGCTCGATGCGGAGCACGCCGGCGACCAGCTCAGCCATGAGATCGGGCACAAGCTCGAGTCGACCTTCGTGACGCCCTTCGACCGCGAGGACATCCACGCCCTGATCAGCCGCCTCGACGACATCCTGGACCTCATCGAGGAAGTCGCCGACACCTGCATCCTCTACA
Organism: Candidatus Limnocylindria bacterium; assembly: GCA_038322875.1. Taxonomy (GTDB): domain Bacteria; phylum Chloroflexota; class Limnocylindria; order QHBO01; family QHBO01; genus CF-167. The sequence goes on from JBBQGI010000109.1 coordinate 2,018, forward strand.
ACATCGACGAGCCGACGCCGCCGGCGATCCAGCAGGCCGAGATCATCGTCCGGCAGTGCGAGCAGCTCGCCGAGGGGCTCGGCAAGCTCCGCCACTTCAAGGGCGTGGAGCCGTTCTGGATCGAGATCCATCGGCTCGAGAACGAGGGCGATCGCATCGCGCGACAGGCGGTCGCGGAGCTCTTCAAGCACGGGCAGGACCCGATGGACGTGATCAAGTGGAAGGACGTCTACGCCCTGCTGGAGGAGGCGATCGACTCCGCCGAGGATGCCGCCAACGTGATTGAGCGGATCGTCGTCAAGCATGCCTGAGGGCTTTACCGCGATCCTGCTGGCCATTCTGGGCCTGGCGGTCCTGTTCGACTACATCAACGGCTTTCACGACACCGCCAATGCGATCGCCACCTCGGTCAGCACCCGGGCTCTGAGCCCACGAGTCGCCATCGCCATGAGCGCGGTCGCCAACTTCGCCGGCGCGTTCACGGGCACGGCGGTGGCCAAAACGATCGGCGCGGGGCTGATCACGTCCCAGGCGGAGGGCGGGGTGGTGGTCGCGGCGGCGCTCGTCGGAGCGATCGTCTGGAACCTGCTGACCTGGCGGCTCGGCATCCCATCGTCGAGCAGCCACGCCCTGATCGGCGGCCTGCTCGGAGCGAGTGCCACGGCGGTCGGCTTCGGTGCCTGGCAGATCGAGGGCATCCTCGGCAAGGTGATCCTGCCGCTGGTGGGATCGCCGATCGCCGGCTTCGCCATCGGCTTCGCCCTGATGGTGGTCATCTTCAACCTCTTCCGCCGCGCGCACCCCAAGACCATGAATGACCGATTCCGGCGCCTCCAGATCCTCTCGGCCGCCTACATGGCCTTCAGCCATGGAAGCAACGATGCCCAGAAGACGATGGGGGTGATGACGCTGGCGCTCGTGTCGGCCGGCGTGCTCACCGAGTTCAAGGTCCCGCTCTGGGTGATCATCCTGGCCGCGAGCGCGATCTCGCTGGGAACCGCGGCCGGCGGCTGGCGGATCATTCGAACGATGGGGACCAAGGTGGTGAAGCTGGACCCGGTGCACGGCTTCGCGGCCGAGACGACCGCAGCGACCATCATCTTCGGCGCCTCGACCCTGGGCATGCCGGTGAGCACGACGCACGTCATCTCGAGCGCGATCCTGGGGGTCGGCTCCTCGGACCGATTCAACGCCGTGCACTGGGGCGTGGCGCGCCGAATCGGCATCGCCTGGGTGCTGACGCTGCCGGCATCGGGCTCGGTCGCGGCGCTGGCCTACCTCGTGCTGCGACCGATCCTCGCCTGAACCCCGCCGCTAGCTGAAGAAGACGAAGCGGATGCCGACGACCAGCAGCAGGACGCCGAACCCGCGCTGCACCACCTCCACCGGGAGCGAGATGCCGAGCCGCGCGCCGAGGTAGGCGCCCAGCAGCAGGCCGCCCGCCAGGATCAGCGCCACCCGCAGGTCGACCTGCCCGGCGCGCCAGTATTCCAGGGCGCCCAGCGCGCCGACCGGCAGCAGCAGCGCGGCGAGCGAGGTGCCAGCGGCCTGGATGGTCGTGAAGCCGACCAGCAGGACGAGGAGCGGGACGATCACGATCCCCCCGCCGATGCCGAAGAGACCCGACAGGACGCCGGCCAGCAGGCCAATGGCGCCGACCATCACCAGTTGCAGCATGCCGCCTCCGCGCTCCGATCCGATTGCAGGGAGCCAAACGATAGCCGCACCAAGGCTGAGCAACCCGCCCGAACGACGCCGCGCGCTTAACCGATCGTTGACACTCCGCTAAGGCTCGATTAAGGGCCGCGCCCGAACTTGACCGTGTTGATCCCTGCGCCCAAGGCGTTTCCGGACCAGTAAGTCAAGGAGAATCCCATCTTGAATCCCCAAATGCAGCGGCGCTCGCTCCTCACCCTGGCGATCGCCTTCTCTGCTGTGCTGGCCGCCTGCAATGCCGGCTCCTCCGCGTCACCGTCCGCAACGGCAGAATCCTCCGGGGGAGTCTCGGTGGCTCCATCGGCTGCCGTCGTCGACCTCACCAAGGTCCCGCCGAAGCCCGACTATTCGGGTGCGATCACCGCCGACGGCGCGACCTTCCCCCAGCCGGTCTACGAGCAGTGGACCACCGACTACGCCGCCGCGACCGGGATCCAGATCAGCTACACCGGCGGCGGTTCGGGTCAGGGCGTCAAGGACATCACGGCCAACATCGTCCAGTTCGCCGGCTCTGACGCGCCCCTGAAGCCCGAAGAGCAGACGGCAGCTGAGACCGCCAACGGGCCGATCCTGCACATCCCGACGGTCTTCGGCGCGATCGTGATGGCCTACAACGTGGGAGGCATCTCGAAGCCCCTCAACTTCAGCCCAGGGGTGATCGGCAAGATCTTCACCGGTGCCATCATCAACTGGAATGACCCGGCCCTCGCCGCCGATAACAGCGGCGTCAGCCTGCCGGACCTGGCGATCACCGTCTCGCATCGCAACGACGGATCCGGCACGACCAATGCTTTCACCAGCTGGCTCTGCGCCGTGAGCAGCGACTGGAAGGCTGCGGTCGATCCGTGCAGCGGCAAGGAGGTCAGCTGGCCCGTCGGCCTGGGCGGCAAGGGCAACGCCGGAGTCGCTTCGAACATCGGGAGCGTCCCTGGTGCGATCGGCTACGTCGAGCTGGCCTTTGCAATCCAGAACAACCTGACCTTTGGGAACGTGAAGAACAAGTCCGGGGCCTTCATCACCCCGTCGCTGGAGAGCACGACCGCCGCGGCGACGTTCGATACGATCCCCGACAGCCTCACCTTCAGCGTGTCGGACTCAGCGGCCGCCGACGCGTACCCGATCGTCACGGCGACCTGGCTCCTGGTGTACCAGCAGCAGGACAAGGTGAACGACAACGAGCAGCAGGCCGATGCCATCGTCCACTTCATGATCTGGGCGCTGCTCAGCGGTGGCGACTCGGCGAATGCGCTCGGTTATGCAACCTTGCCGGACGCGCTCCGGCAGGCCGCTATCGAACGACTCGCCACGGTTACCTACAACGGCACGCCGATCGTCGACGCGCTGTACAAGTAGCTCTCCCTCCGCGAGAGAGGCGGCGCCGCCGAGGCGCCGTCGCTCTCATGCGTCCCCATAGACTGCCAAAAGGAACCATGACCGCCGAGACCGCCCCGGTCCAGCCCATAAGCCCTGGCACCTTCATCCGTCAGCGGCGCCTCAGCCTGGGCGATCCGCTGCTCGGTTGGGCCGTGCGCCTCCTCTCCTGGGCGGCCCTGGCTGCCATCGCGCTGATGCTGCTCGACACGGCCGGGCATTCGCTGAAGCTCCTCGAGCACACGCCGATCCTGGACTTCGTATTCGGGACCCTGTGGCAGCCGGCGAGCACCGTCTATGGGGCCCTGCCGTTCATCTATGGGACCCTCGTGACGTCCCTGCTCGCACTGATCCTCGCGGTTCCGCTGGCCCTTGGCGCCGCGCTCCTGGTCAACGAGTTCCTTCCGCGGCGGGTGGCATCACCACTCGCCTATGCCATCGAGCTCCTGGCGGCGGTGCCATCGGTGGTCTATGGGTTCTGGGGGGTGATCGTCCTGGTGCCGGCGCTGCGGCCGCTCGAAGAGCTGGTCGCGGGCTCGTCGATCGGCCGGATCCCCATCTTCAGCGGGCCGGTGCCGGGGCCGAGCTACCTCGCCGCCGCGGTGATCCTGGCAATCATGATCCTGCCGATCGTGACCTCGGTTGCGCGTGACGCAATGCGGGCGACGCCCCGGCTGCAACGTGAGGGAGCGCTTGCCCTGGGAGCCACCCACTGGGAGACGATCAGGCATGTCGTGCTGCCGTTTGCGCGCGGCGGCATCTTCGCCGGCGTGATCCTGGGCCTGTCTCGAGCGATCGGCGAGACGATCGCTGTCCTCTTCGTGATCGGCAACCAGCCACAGATCAATGC
>JBBQGI010000110.1:0-5951 GCA_038322875.1 Candidatus Limnocylindria bacterium
GCCCGCGAAATACTCGTCGAGCTCGGCCTGCAGCCGGTCGAGCTGCGAATGCCGCCCGACCACGATGGGGCGCCCGAGGCGGCGCTGGACGACCTTGAGCTGGGTCGGCAGCATCCGCCGATCGGTGAACTCGAGCAGGCAGATCCCGTCGTCGGTGCCACCTGCCAGCATCGGCCCCAGGGGCGTCGCGAGCAGGCTGACGACGATGGCCATCCCGCCTGATCGGCGGCGACGCACGCGTCGAGCGGCGGCCAGCAGCGGGCGAAGCTCAGTAGCGCGGCGGAGCTCGGCGGGCGTGACGGTCGGCCGCGCCTGGTCGAGGGGGTGGCAGCGCAGACAGGCCCGGTAGCCGGCGAAGAGAGCGACGCGCGCCGAGACAAGCCGCGTCGCGTTCTCGGGGCGTGGTGACGGCGCGGGGCAGCCGGCGCGACAGAAGATGCCGGTCGTCGCGACGGCGATCACTGAGCGGTCCACGGGATGCGTCGATCGGTCGTTCATGTCAGGTGAAACGGCGAAGCACCACGGGATGTGAGGCGCGCCTGCTATGCGTTTCCAGCCTGCTGCTGGTTCCATGCCAGGTTGACGTTGAACGGGGTCGAGCCGAGCACCCTGTCGCCCGCGCGCAGCTCGATTCGATGACGGCCCAGCTCCCGGATCCGCAGGCCCTTCATGTCCGCGACGATGTTGGCGGTCGTCGTGTTCACCGGCACATCCAGGCGCATCGGCGCGGGGCTGCCGAGCATCGGCTGGCCCGATGGCGAGATGACCTGCAGGCTGAGCTGGTACTGACCGGGATCGGCCTCGAGGACAGCGACGATGAAGAAGCGCCCATGGACCGATGGCAGCCCGCTCACCGTGATCTGGCCGAAGATGCCGATGGCGCTGATCTTCCCGTCCTGCGCGGTGATGGCGTGGTCGCAGATGAGGAGGCTGTGCAGCTCGAGGAGGGGATCGGCCACCGGCCGAGTATAGGCGCGAGTCTCAGCCATCGAGGAGACGGAGTCCGGCTTCGACCAGCGGGACCACGGGCAGGGCCGCCAGCTCGGCGCGGGTGAACCAGGCGGCGGCATCGGTCGAGCCGTGGGTCTCGTCGCGCAGCGCGCCGCCGGTGACCGCGACGCGGTACATGATCTGGATGGCCTGGAAGTCGTCGCCGGTGCCGCCCGGAACGGGGCCGCGCCGAACCCACGATCCGACGCCGGCCAGCGACTGGATCTCGCCGGTCAGGCCGGTCTCCTCGATCAGCTCGCGGAGGGCTGCATCGACCGGCGCCTCGCCGAAGTCGATGCCGCCGCCGGGCAGGGTCCATTGCCCGCGGTTGATCTCCTCGGCCGAGAGGCGTGCCAGCAGGACGCGCCCTTCGGCGTCCTGGCAGAGGGCGTACGCGGCGATGCGCGTCACCTGGCTCGTCCTCGCCTGGCCGTACAGGTCTGGGTCGAGCAGCCACGCCAGCTCGCCAGCTCCGGGCTCCGGCACGCCCGCGAATTCCAGGCAGGCGATGCTGCCCTTCCGCATGCGGACCGATGATGCTCCGGTCAACAGCGAGATGGCACTAGACAGGTCCGGCTCGTGACCGACGAAGGCGACGCGGCGCGCGTCCGGATGCGCGGCCATGGCGCGCGCCAGGTCGGCCCATCGGGCGCCGGGGCGCAGCCGGTCGTCGTTGGCGGGCGGGTCGGTGAGGCGGAGGCCAGCGGCGAGGAGCTCGGCGGTCCGGCGGGCGCGGGGCAGGGGAGAGGTGACGACCAGGTCGGGGCGCAGGTTGAGGGCGCGCCACAGCGGAGCGGCCGCCTGCAGCGTCGAGACGCCTGCCGGCGTGAGCTGGCGGGCGTCGTCATCGGCGGCGCTCGAGTGTTGCCCGGCGTCGCCGTGGCGCATGAAGTAGAGGATCACGCGAGCGGTTTGGTGCGCAGCTTCCAGTACGAGTCCTTCTTCGCAATGCGACCGTCGCGGAAGGTCCAAAGGTCGCAGCCGCGGATCTCGAGCCGCTCACCGGTCGTGGTCGTGCCGCTGAGTGTCCATTCAGACGCGCCTCGGTCGCCGTCGACGAAGTGTTCATCCTCGCGATAGCGCACGTCGGGGATCCCCGAGAACCGGGCCGCGAATGCCTCCCGGCAGGCGCCCTTGCCGACGATGCGGGTGCCCACAGCGTCTGGACCGCGCGGCGATTCGAAGACGGCATCGTCAGCGAAGTGGGCCATGATCGCGTCGAGGTCGTGCGCGTCGAAGGCGGCGGCGATGGCGCCCAGCATCTCGATGCGCCGCTCGTGCTCCTTCACCGTCAGTCCGGGAAGGCCTCCGGCCCTCGATCTGCCAGCTCGCGCGCATCCGAGGCAGCATCGGCGTCGGACGGCGGCAGCCAGGAGTACGGGTAACGCGCGTCGTCGAGCTCGCCCGCCTGGCGCGTGAGACGGAGCGGGTGGAAGGTGTCGATCATGACCGCCAGCTCCTCCGTCGCCTCCCTGCCGATGCTCGCCTCGACGGTTCCGGGATGCGGTCCGTGCGGGATGCCGGCAGGGTGGACCGTGAACGAGCTGATCTCGACTCCGCGGCGGCTCATGAAGTTGCCAGCGACGTAGTAGATGACCTCGTCGCTGTTGATGTTCGAGTGGTTGTACGGCGCCGGGATGGCGAGCGGGTGGTAGTCGAACTTGCGAGGCACGAAGGAGCAGACCACGAAGTTCCGTGGCTGGAAGGTGAGATGCACCGGCGGCGGCTGGTGGATGCGTCCCGTGATCGGCTCGAAGTCGGCGATGTTGAAGGCGTACGGATACAGGTAGCCGTCCCAGCCGACCAGGTCGAACGGGTGGAAGGCGTAGTGGTAGGCGGTCAGCCGGCCGCCCTTCTTGACCTCGACCACGAAGTCGCCGACCTCGTGGTGCGCATCCATCTCGGCCGGCGGGCGGATGTCCCGCTCGCAGTACGGGGCGTGCTCGAGCATCTGGCCGTACTCGTTGCGGTAGCGCTTGGGCGGCTCGATGTGGGACGGGCACTCGAGCCAGAGCATCCGCTGTTCGTCGGCGCCAGGGATGACACGGTAGGTGGTGCCGATGGGGATCACCAGGTAGTCGCCGGGTCCGTACTCGATCGGTCCGAAGACGGTCTCCAGCGTGCCGTGCCCTTCGTGGACGTAGAACATCTCGTCCATCTCGCCATTGCGGTAGAAGTGCTCCATGGCGGAGGCGGGGCGGACCACGCCGAACGTGACGTCCGAGTTGTAGAAGAGCGGGATGCGCCCGCCGACAGCGTCGCCGGCGATCGGCACGCCGGCCGAGTTGATCAGGTGGTGGCGGTGCGGGCCGGCCTCGTCATCGGTCCATGGCTCGAGCGCGACGTCGCGGACCTTCTCGATCCGGTTGGTCTGGGTCGGCGGCGTGTGGTGGTAGAGGAGGCTCGCCTTGCCGGAGAACCCCTCCACGCCGAACAGCTCCTCGGCGTACAGGCCGCCGTCGGGCTTCCGGAACTGGGTGTGGCGCTTGTGCGGGACCGCGCCGCGCTGCAGGTAGAACACGGTGCGCGCATTCTAGGGCGCAGTGGCCGCCGGACCGATGCATCCCCGGTGCTACCCTTGGTTGTGTCAGCAACTACCCAGCAGATGGCCGGCGACGGCCGGGAGACTCCAGACCGATGTTCAACGTCACTCGCCTCAACCATGCCGTCCTCTGGGTCCGCGACGCCGACACCGCGGCCGAGTTCTATCACCGCGTCTTCGGCTTCGAGGAGCTGGAGCGACCGCAGGGGATGCGTGCCGCCTTCATGCGATCGCCGACCGGTGGCAATCACCACGACCTCGGCCTCTTCGAGGTCGGCGCTGCGGCTCCCCGTCCACCTCGAGGCTCGGTGGGGCTCTACCACCTGGCCTGGGAGGTCGGCACGATCGAGGACCTGGCGGCCGCGGCGAAGGCGCTCTCCGAGGCGGGGGCGCTGGGCGGGGCCAGCGACCACGGCGTGAGCAAGTCGCTCTACGGGCGCGATCCCGACGGCAACGAGTTCGAGATCATGTGGCAGGTGCCGCGCGAGGCATGGGGCGAGTTCGCCGATTCGGGCGTCGTCCTGCCGCTCGACATGGAGGCCGAGCTGGAGCGCTGGGGGACCAAGGGCGCCGTTCAGTAGGGGCGCATCGGTACACTCGCCTGCGTCCGTGTCAGACCTCGTCCCCGTCATCCGTTCCGATGCGCACCTCGCCCATGCCGGGCTGATCGAGCTGTCCGGCGGGCGCGAGATTCCCTGCTGGGAATCGCCGGAGCGAGCGGTGGCGATCGAAGCGGCTCTCCGCGAGGCGGGGAGCTTCGCCTTCGACGGCCCGACCGAGCACGGGCGGGCGCCGATCCTGGCTGTCCACGACGCCGCCCTGGTCGAGGTCTTCGAGCACGCCTGGACCGATGCGCTCGCCTCCGGCGCGACCGACCCATCCCGGCCGTGGATTCCCGATACGTACCTGCTGCACGCCTACCGCGGCCCGATGGGTCCCGGTCAGCTGCCGGCAGGACGGCACCATCAACTGGGGGCGTATCTCTTCGACACGGCCACTCCGCTCGTGGCGGGGACCTGGAGTGCAGCGCTCGCGGCCGTGGACGTGGCGATCTCCGCGGCCGAGCGCGTGGTCGCCGGAGCGCCGCTCGCCTACGGCCTCTGCCGGCCGCCGGGGCACCATGCCGCACGCGGGATGCTGGGTGGGTACTGCTACTTCAACAACGCGGCGATCGTCGCGGAATGGCTGCGGCGCGAGGGTGGCGCGCAGCGCGTCGCGATCCTGGACATCGACTATCACCACGGCAACGGGACGCAGCAGATCTTCTGGGAGCGGAGCGACGTGCTCTACCTCTCGCTGCATGCCGATCCCGCGCGGGCATATCCCTACTTCTCGGGCTATGCCGCGGAGACAGGTGGCGGCCCTGGCGCAGGGTTCACCCGCAATTGGCCGCTCCCTGGACAGACTGGCCTGGATGCCTACGCCACCGCGCTGGCGGAGGCGCTGCGCCTGATCGTGGCTTTCGCGCCCGACGCCCCGCTCGTCATGTCGGCCGGCTTCGACACCTTCGAGCGGGACCCGATCGGCGACCTTGCGCTGCGCACGGCTGACTACAAGGAGATCGGCCGCCTGATCGGCGGGCTCGGAATCCCGGCAATCGTCCTGCAGGAGGGCGGCTATGCGGTCGACGCGCTCGGCGCAAATGCGCTCGGCCTGCTGACCGGCCTGCGCGGCGCGTGACCGGCCGCCTGCTCGGACGGCCGCTTTGGCCGGCCTACGTGGCGACCTTTACCTTCACCCTCGGCCAATGGGCGTCCGGCGTGGCGATCCCGTTGCACGTACAGTCGCTCGGCGGCTCGCTGACCGAGGCGGGCACCATCGCCGCCATCCGCTTCGGCCTGGGAGCCCTTTTCAGCCTGCCGTTCGGAGCCGTGGCCGATGCCTGGGGGACGCGGCGCACGCTGACCGTGGCAGTGCTCGGCAGCGCAGTCGTGAACCTCGTCCCGATCACGGCGCAGGTGACCGGCAGCACGCTCCCGCTCTACGCCTGGGCGATCCTGTCAGGCCTCACGTCGTCACTCTTCCTCCCGGCGATCGGGGCATACGTGGCCGGCAGCGCGCACGAGGCGCGGCGTGGTTCGGCGTTTGGCTGGCTCACGCTCGGCACCCATGCCGGGATCGCCTCGGGACCCGCGGTTGGCGGCCTGGCCTGGCAGCTCCTCGGCATCGTCCCGACCTATCTCGTCGCGACGGGACTCGCACTCGTCGCCCTGCTCGGACCAATCCTGATGAGCGGCGCGGTCCGAGCCCGGATCGATGTCCGGGGCCTGCCGGCCATGGTCGGGGCGCTGGCGCGCGATCGCGTCGTCGTCGGATGCTGGGTGGCCGGCCTCGGAATCGGGCTGCCGTGGGGCGCGGTGAGTGGCCTCTTCCCGCTGTTCGGGACCTCGATCGGGCTGGCGGCCGGCTCCATCGGCCT
>JBBQGI010000111.1:0-5930 GCA_038322875.1 Candidatus Limnocylindria bacterium
GGACGAGGTGGGTCACGCCCAGCTCCTCTATCGAGTCGCCGAGGACCTCGGCAAGAGCCGCGAGCAGATGCTGCAGGACCTTCTCGCCGGCAAGACCAAGTTCCACAACGTCTTCCATTACCCCACCCGCAGCTGGGCCGACGTCGGGATCATCGCCTGGCTTGTTGATGCCGCCGCGATCGTCAGCCAGCAGGCACTGCGCGACTCCTCCTACGCGCCATACGCCCGGACCATGAAGAAGATCTGCTGGGAGGAATCGGTCCACATCATGCATGGCCGTGACGTGGTGCTCACCCTCATGAACGGGACCGATGGACAGCGCGCCCTGGTGCAGGACGCCCTGGACCGGTGGTGGGGTCCGCTCATGCAGATGCACGGCCCGCCAACCGATCCGGCCACCGACCGCGACTTGATCTGGAAGATCAAGGCCAAGGGGAACGAGCAGCTGCGCCAGGAGTTCCTGTCGATCTACGTGCCGCGCATCCGGGAGCTGGGCCTGGGCATCCCGGACCCCGCCCTGTCCTACGACGAGGCCGCCGGGCGCTGGGCCTACACCGAGCCCGATTGGGCCGAGCTGCGCTCGGTGGTCACTGGCCACGGCCCCAAGTCGCAGGAGCGGCTCGAGTTCCGCAGGACAGCTCGTGATGCCACGCAATGGGTGCGTGACGCGATCATCGGCCCCCAGGTGGTCGCCGCCGCCTGAGGCTCGCTCCCGCTCGACGGTCGAATGACCGGATCGGCCTTACGACCCTCTAGGGTGACGGTGCGCTCGATGAGTCGCCGGGGTACCCTTCGAGCGTGACTGACGCGGCAGAACCGAAGGACAAGGTCTGGGAGGTGTTTCGCCAGGAGGCGGAGGGCGACCCGATGGTCCACGGCGGATCGGTCAAGGCCCCCGACGAGGAGCTGGCGACGCACTATGCGCGTGAGTTCTACGGACGACGTCAGGAGAGCGAGCGCCTCTGGATCGTGCCGCGCGACGCCATCCTGGAGCTGGATGACCCGGACCTGCTGAAGCCGCCCTTCGATCGGTCCTTCAAGCGCCCCGGAGGCTTCCTGATCAAGCACAAGCTCGAGGCCGCGCGTGAACGAGCCGGCAGCCCCGCTGCCGACGAGGCGGCGGAGTGAGCGAGCTCGACGCCCCGACCCGCGAGGCGCTTGGCGAGCTGCTGCTGGCGATGGCCGACGACGAGTTCGTGCTGGGCTTCTGGGACTCCGAGTGGACGGGCATCGCGCCGATGCTCGAGGAGGACGTGGCGATGAGCTCGGTCAGCCAGGACGAGATCGGCCACGCCAAGGCGCTGTATGAGCTGCTCGCCACGCTGACCGGCCGGGATGCGGACCAGATCGCATTCGGACGGCCGCCCGACGACTATCGCCACGCCGCGTTGATGAACCACGCCCGGACCGATTGGGCCTTCAGTATCGCCAGGCGCTTCCTGTACGAGCACGCCGATGCCGTTCGGCTCGAGTCGCTGGCCGGTTCCTCATACCAGCCCCTGGCCGATCTGGCGGTCAAGATGCGGCGCGAGGAGACCTACCATATCCTCCATTTCGACCTCTGGTTGCGCCGCCTGTCCGAAGGTGGGGACGACTCGCACGCGCGCCTGGCCGCGGCGATCGAGCAGCTCTGGAGCGATGCCCAGGCCGTCTTCGCGCCGCTCGCCGGCGAAGGGGCGCTGGTGGCCGCGGGGATCCTGCCCGAATCGCTCGAGACACTGCGCGCTCGCTGGATCGAGCGGATCGCCCCGCGCCTCGAGGCGGCCCATCTGCCGATGCCGAGCACCCCTGACCGTCCCCCCGCCGATGGCCGCACGCTGCGGACCGCGGAGTTCGCCTGGCTCCACGGCGAGTTCACGATGGTTGCGCGCTCCGAAGTGGGCGCGACGTGGTAGCAGCAGTTTCGACCCGCGACGCGGCGGTATGGGCTGCCCTCGCCGAGATCGCCGATCCCGAGATCCCGGCCATCAGCCTGGTCGACCTGGGCGTGATCCGGGGCTTCACATTTGCCGCCCGCCCGAGCGGCGGCGAGCGGTTGACGGTCGAGTTGATGCCGACTTTCGTCGGCTGCCCGGCGATCGACGTCATGCGCCAGCAGATCGGAGAGCGGCTGGGGGATCTGCACCTTGCGGATGAGGTGACGGTCGAGCTCACCTTCGCCGAGCCGTGGACATCTGACCGCATCACACCGGCCGGCCGCGAGGCGCTGCGGGGGAGCGGCTTTGCGCCACCGGTGCAGATCGGCTCAGCCTTCACCGGGGATTCGCTGACCGTGTTGCCGATCGCGACCTGCCCCTACTGCGCCTCGCGCAACACGACCTTGGAGAATCCGTTCGGGCCGACTCTGTGCCGGGCGATCTACCACTGCGCCGATTGCCGCCAGCCGTTCGAGGCCTTCAAGCCGGTCTAGCGGCGGCGCGAGTCTGGTGCGGTCGATGCGCTACGCTTCGGTTGGCGCGGCGGGTGCTGCGCATCGAGGAGGACGACGCGTGGCAATCGACAGTGACGAGGTCCGATCGGCAGCCGATGAGCTGCTGGATGCCAGCGCGCACGACCGGCTCGACACGATGCGCCACTCGGCAGCGCACGTCATGGCGGCGGCCGTGGTCGACCTCTTTCCGGACGCCAAGCTGGGAATCGGTCCAGCGATCCGGGACGGCTTCTACTACGACTTCGACCTGCCCCGTGCGCTGACCCCCGCCGACCTGGAGGCGATCGAGGCCAAGATGCGGGAGCAGGTCGCCGCGGACCTGCCGTTCGAGCGCAGCGAGATCGGCCGCGACGAGGCGGTGGCGCAGCAGGCGGCGGCGGGGCAGGAGTACAAGGCCGAGATCATCCGCGAGCTCTCCGACGAGCAGGCCAAGGTGATCAGCTTCTACCGGCACGGCGACTTCAGCGACCTGTGCCGCGGGCCGCACGTCGAGGCCACGGGGCGGATCGGTCCGCTCAAGCTGTTGAGCTCGGCCGGAGCCTACTGGCGGGGCGACGAGAAGCGGCCGATGCTCCAGCGCATTTACGGCACGGTGTGGGAGACGCAGGACGAGCTCGACCAGTACCTGTGGCGGGTCGAGGAGGCGAAGAAGCGAGACCACCGCAAGCTCGGCCGCGACCTCGACCTCTTCAGCTTCCATCCCGAATCGCCGGCGGCGCCCTTCTGGCACCCGCGCGGAATGGCCCTGTGGCGAGCCCTCGAGGCGTGGTCGCTCGAGGTCCGCCGGGAGGGGGGCTTCGTGGAGGTCCGAACCCCGGCCATCGTCCGCAAGGAGATGTGGGAAACCTCCGGGCATTGGGAGAACTACCAGGACAACATGTTCGTCCTGGACGACTCCGATCACATCTCCGGTCTGAAGCCGATGAACTGTCCGGAGTCGCTGCTGATCTACAAGACCCAGCTGCGTTCGTACCGCGACCTGCCGATGCGCCTCGCCGATTATTCGTGGCTCTTCCGCCGGGAGCGGACCGGCGCACTGGCGGGCATGTTCCGCGTCCGGCAGCTGACCCAGGACGACAGCCACGTCATCTGCCGTGACGACCAGGTCGACGACGAGCTGCGACTGGCGCTGTCACTGGTGCAGAAGCAGTACGCGCCGTTCGGCTTCACCCCCAGCTTCAAGCTCGCGACGCGCCCGGAGAAGCGGCTCGGCTCCGATGAATTCTGGGATCGGGCAGAAGGGCGACTGCGCGACGCGCTGGAGGCCGATGCCCTGGCTTATGCCCTCGACCCGGGCGGCGCGGCGTTCTACGCGCCAAAGATCGACGTCTTCCTGGAGGACGCGCTCGGACGGGAATGGCAGATGGCCACCATTCAGCTGGACTACCAGCTGCCGCAGCGCTTCGACCTGGAGTACCGCTCCGCCGACGGCGGCTTCGAGCGACCGGTGGTGGTGCACTACGCGATCTACGGGACCTTCGAGCGCTGGATCGGCGTCATCACCGAGCATTACGCGGGCGCCTTCCCCGCGTGGCTCGCCCCGGTGCAGGTGATGGTCATCCCGATCGCCGATCGGCACAACGAATACGCCGGCGAGGTGCGCGATGCCCTCTTTGCGGCCGGCCTGCGCGCCGAGGTCGACGACCGCTCCGAACGGATGCAGGCCAAGCTGCGCGACGCCCAGGAGCAGAAGGTGCCGGTGATGCTGGTGCTCGGTGACCGCGACCAGGAGGCCGGCGCGGTGAGCCCGCGGCTGCGGACTGGCGAATCGTCGCAGGGCGTGCCCCTCGCCAGCTTCATCGCAGACCTGGCCTCCCGGGTCGAGCGCCGCGAGCTATGGCCTTACGCTCCGACCGAGGAGCCGTCCTGAGGAAGATGCGCGGGGTCGGCCAACTGGCCCTGCACTCCACCGACCCGAGCCGTGCAGCCGAGTTCTACGAATCGGCCTTCGGCTTCCGGCGCCGGGCCACCGACGACGGGGGAGTCGACCTGGAGCTCGGCGGTTTCGAACTCAGCTTTCGCCGAGCCGAGCGGGCCGCGCGAGATGGGATGCAGATCGGCTTTCGAGTCGATACCGCCGCGGAGGTGGATGCCTGGGCACAGGATCTGGGGCAGCGCGGGTTCGCGCTGATAGGCCCGCCCTCGGGTGACCGATGGGAAGGGAGCCGCTCATTCCGGGTAGCGGATCCCGATGGGCGCCAAGTAGCCGTCTTCTACCACTACCCCCAGTGAGACTGCCAGGCGATGGGATGCTGGCTGGCTAGCCGCGAAATCTTCCGCGGCCGAAGTACCCGAGCAGCGCGAGCACGACCAGGACGACGATGATGATCCAGATGGTGTCCACGAGACGAACCCTCCACGAGTTGGCAGGCGGCTTCAAACGCTGCCCGTTTGGCTGAGTGTACTCACTACGACGCTCGTTGACCGTGCCTTCGGGCTCGGTGTATAGTCGCGTGGCGTTTGCGCATCGGTGTGGGCCACGCGTCCGGATCGGACGGTGGCTCATTTGTTGAAGGAGCGGCAGCACTCATAGCCAAGGAACTCCGCATCAATGACATGATCCGCGTCCGAGAGGTGCGGGTCATCGACGATGAGGGACAACAGCTCGGCGTACTGCAAACCACGGAAGCCCTGGCGTTGGCCCAGGAGAAGGGACTCGACCTCGTAGAGGTCGCTCCCGCCGCCGTCCCGCCGGTCTGCCGAATCCTGGACTACGGGCAGTATAAATACGAGCTTCAGAAGCGCGAGCGCGAGGCGAAGCGAAAGCAGAAGTCGCAGACGTTCAAGGAGATCCGGCTTCGGGTCAAGATCGACGTCAACGACCTGCGCACCAAGACACGTCGGGCGGGGGAGTTCCTGGACGACGGCGACCGGGTGAAGGTCACCGTGCAGTTCCGGGGACGCGAGATGAGCCACGCCAACCTGGGGCGTGACCTTCTCGACCGGGCGGCCGAGATGCTCACGGAGCACGGTGTGGTGGAACGGCCACCGCTCCTCGAAGGCCGCAACATGTTCATCGTGATGGCCCCGCCGGAGAAGCGGGTCGAGAAGAAGACCGACAAGGCCGACGAGACCGATGGGGCCGCCGCCTCAGCGAGCCTGAACGGCGAAACGATCGGCGACGCCCTCGTCGCCACGGGGCTCACCGTCGAGCCACCGCCAGCGGAGCAGATCCCACATGCCGAAGATGAAGACTCACAAGGGAACGGCCAAGCGGTATAAGAAGACCGGCTCCGGCAAATGGGTGCGCCCCAAGGCGGGCAGCGGCCACCATCTGGAGATCAAGTCGAGCAGCCGCAAGCGCCGCTACGCCGGCAAGACCAACGTCGATCCGGTTCACAACAAGCAGCTCACCCGCCTGCTCCCGTACGCATAGAGGCTGATCCATGGCCCGAGTCAAGCGCGGCGTCGCCGCGCACAAGCGTCACAAGCGGCTCCTCGCTCAGGCGGTCGGACGTCGCGGCACGCGCTCGAAGCTCATCAGGCCAGCGCGCGAGGC
>JBBQGI010000112.1:0-5813 GCA_038322875.1 Candidatus Limnocylindria bacterium
CGAGACCTCACCGCTCTTTCGGACCGCCTTTGCGCGCCACCGCTGCATCATCCCTGCCGACGCCTTCTACGAGTGGCGGCGCGAGCGCGATCCCGCCACCGGCAAGACCATTCGCTCCGAACCATTCGCGGTCCGGCGCACCGATGGCGAGCCCCTCGCCCTGGCCGGCCTATGGTCGAGCTGGCGTGATCCCGAGACGGCCACCCGCCTGTACACCTGCTCCATCCTGACGACCGATCCGAACGAGCTGGTGGGGCGCATCCACAACCGGATGCCGGTCATCCTCGACTCGGCCGATTGGGACGCCTGGCTCGCGGAGGGAACGCCCGCCGACCGGCTCCGCTCGCTCCTGCACCCCGCGCCGGTCGAGCCGCTCGACGCGGACGCGGTCTCGCCCGCGGTGAACAACGTGCGCAACGACGGCCCCGCGCTCCTCGATCCGCTGACGCGCTGGAGCGACGGCCTGTGATCCTGCCCCTGCCGAGCGGCGCGCTGGTCGTGCTGATCGGGCCGAGCGGAGCGGGCAAGAGCACCTTCGCCGCACGCCATTTCGCGCCATCTGCGGTGCTCTCCTCGGACGCCCTGCGGGCCATGGTCGCCGACGACCCGAACGATCAGGCGGCCACCGATGACGCGTTCGAGCTACTGCACGCTGCGCTGGCGATGCGGCTGACCCGCGGCCGTCTGACGGTCGTCGACGCCACGAACGTGGAGGGCTGGACGCGGGAGCGCCTCCTGGCGGTCGCACGCCGCCACGGGCGCAGCGCCACGGCGATCGTGTTCGACCTGCCCCTCTCGATCAGCCTCGAGCGGAATGCGGTCCGCACCGATCGCCATGTGCCACCGGCCGCCATTCGCCGCCAGCACGCCGGTATGCGCGCGTCCCTCGACAGGCTCCCCGCGGAGGGCTACGCATCGATCGCCGTCCTTTCGACGCCGGATGCGGTGGAGGCGATGCGTGTGGAGGTCGCGGCCGGCTAGAGCTCAGCGGTGGTGGCCAGCGCGACATCTCGCACGTAGTGGATGTCGGGCTCCCAGGACAGCGCCAGGATGACGTGGAAATCGCCGCGGGCGCGCCCATGCGGCAGATCGATCGTTGGCACCCACGCTCCGCACGCGGGCGCCTCGAATCGATGCTCCGCCATGGCGCCACCAAAGACGCGGCCATCGGTTGGGAGTCCGCCCCGCCACACCACGATCTCCTCGTGGCGCCCACCGGAGACGGTCACATCCGCCTTCACACGGAGCTCCAGGCGGACCTCCTGCACCGATATCGGCGCCGGTGTCTCGACCGTGAAGCCGCCGCTGAATGCAGCCTGCAGGTTGATCGGCACCGGCTTCAGTCGTACCTGCGCCGGATGGGCATCGAGGTTGACAGGAGCCTCCTCGAAGAGGCCGTACTGGTCGACATCGATCACTCCCGCCCGCAGCAGGGCCGTCGGCTGCGCAACCGGCACGGACTGCTCGATCCGCTCGTCGATGGCTAGGGCGATGTCGATCACCGCGCTCAGGGTCCAAGTGCATCGCAGCTCTTCACCCTCGAAGGTGGCAGGCCCGAGGCCGGGCACGTCGAATGTGACATTCCAGGTCTCCGTCTGTCCGGCGATGAACCGGCTTGGTCCAGCAACGACGGTTTCGAGCCGTGCCAGCTCCTCTTCGGCGGTGTGGGTCACGGTGCGCACATGGGTGACGCCCTGGCCACCGGAGACCGTCTCGCTGCGGTCGTAGCGGTACAACTCGACACAGCGGAGCGCAATTGTGACGCCGCGCACAGGGTGATCGCGAGTGGGATGTAGGCGACGGTCACGCTGACGGGGCGGCCCGGCAGGAGGATCGCGGGCTCGACCCTGACCGACCACTGGTCGTCACTCATTGGCATGCCTTCGGGCGCTCCGCGACGGACAACGAAATGTCCCGAAGGAACTGCGTCCGTCGCCGCGGTGCGAGACCGCCACGCCGGTACCGGAACCCTTGATGCAATCTCGTGAGCCGGTATTCGCTGCCCCTTCGGGACAACCGAAGGATACGTGGGCCACCCTCTGGGCGACAACCCCACTTATCCCCAGATTTCGAAGGCCGCGGCGCAGTTTTCCACCCTGCATCCACGACCGGCGCTGACCGCTGGGAGAACGACGGCGCCTCTCCCTGCGCTAGCCGACATCGGTGGTCGACGCATCGGCCTCCAGAAAGGCGGCGATGAGGGTCGCCACCAGGTCGGGCGACTCCCAGGCAACCGAGTGCCCGGCGCCGGGGATCCCCTCATACACCGCGCCTGCAATCCGACCCGCGACCGATCGGGTCGTCGATGGCGGCACCACGCGGTCCTCGAGCGGCCCGATGACCAGGGTGGGGGCCGTGACCCGCGACAGGTCCAGGTGGGACGAGGTGGCATGCTCCGCCACGAAGCGGTCGAGGACTTCGCGGCTCCCCGGCAGGAGCAGCGGGTCGACGTAGCCATGCGCCAGCTCGTCGGGCCGGACGCCGGCCGCCGCGGCAACGACGCGTTGGGCTCGCCGAACCGCCCAGCGCGCGAGTCGAGGGAATCGCATCGCCAGCCGCAGGCCCACAGTCCCGAGACGGAGCGTCAGGCCGGGATCGACGGTGGCGACCAGTGCCAACCGCTCGACTCGCTCGGGATGCGCCGCTGCCAGCCGCAGCGCGAGCCCACCGCCCCACGACTGGCCGGCGACGTGGGCGCGATCCCAGCCGAGCGCATCGAGGATGCCGAGGAGCCGCTCGCCGTACGCGTCGCCGGTGAGCGGTCGAACCGGCACGCGGCTGCTCCAGCCCCATCCGACCATGTCCACCGCGGCCATGCGGAAGCGCCCGTCCAGGCGATCGATCACCGCTCGCCACCCAAGCGAGTTGGAGGCGTAGCCGTGCACCAGGAGCAGCCGGGGGCCGCTCGATCCGCGCTCGACGACGTGCACCCGCTCACCATCTACCGAGATGTAGCGACTGGCACCCCAGGTCAGGCGCGGGAGCGGTGGGTCGAGATCGATATCGCTCATCCCCGAAAGGGTAGCGGCAGGTGCCGGCTCGGCCTGGTCGGGCGCTAGAATCGGCGGGCCCACTTACCCGTTGGAGGCCCGCATGTCCGAAACCAAAGCGACCGGCTCCGGGACGAAGTCCGATCCGTGGAAGCTCACCACGCCGAGCGGCACCTCGACCTACGAGATGTACCGCGACGAGACCCTCGATCCGCCAGCCATCGTGTGCCAGGTCGGCACGACCCAGCTGCGCTACGACATGCGTGCCATCGATGACCTGCATGCCATGCTCAAAGAGCATGGCGATTGGATGCTCCTCGGCAGCGCCGATGAGCAGAAGCCGGCCGCCGAGGGGACGGTCGAGGCCTGGGGACGCTCGGAGAGCAACCCGGTCGGCGGCTGGTATGGGCTCAAGAAGGGCCTGCGCGGCCGCTTCGGGATGTACATGCCACCCCTGCTCGAGGCGCTCGGACTGGCCGAGGTGGAGCACAACCCCAAGAACAATCGGATGCGCGCGCGCTAGCGCGTCGCGTCACGATATGGCCGCCGCCCACCACCTGCTGCACGCCGGCTACGTGCGCGACGACGGCGTGGCCGGCAGCGTCAGCCTGGTCCTCGACGGGGAGGCGGTCATCGTGGTCGACCCGGGGATGGTCGCCGATCGGGAGATGATCCTGGCTCCGCTGCGCGCCCACGGCATCGAACCTGACCACGTCAGCCACGTGGTGGTCACCCACCACCACCCCGATCACACGATCAATATCGGTCTCTTTCCCAATGCCGAGGTGGTCGACTTCTGGGCCCGCTACCGCGACGACCAGTGGCTGGACCACGAGGGCGATGGCTATCGGGTCAGCTCACACACGCGTCTGATCCTGACTCCGGGCCACACCAACGAGGATGCAACCCTCCTCGTCGAGACTGATGCCGGGATGGTGGCATGCACCCATGCCTGGTGGCCGGCCGACCGGACCCCCGAGATCGACCCCCTGGCAGATGACCAGGCGGCGCTCGTGGCGAGCCGAGCGCGAATCCTGGAGGCGGCCGACATCGTCGTGCCGGGTCACGGTGAACCCTTTTCGACCGGCCGTCGACCCGGCTGAGCCGAGGCCATCGGTCCCGTCAAATACGAGCCGATTGGCCCGCTCACCAGCGGAAGCCGGTCGATACTGTGGGAATTGACGGGATGCCGATGCGATTGTGTTGGCTCCGACAGCGGAGGTGAGGAAATCATGCAGGTTGTCGATAGCAGGCACCAACTCTACCTGGCCATCGTGCGCGTGGCGGTCGGCGTCATCTTTCTGTGGGCCGGCCTTGAGAAGGCGATCGGCGCTGGGCTCGGCACCTGGAACGCGGACGGATTCTTCCAATTCGGCACGTTGGGCACGCTTGGCTGGCCGTTCGTGAGCGGCGACATTGACCCCAAGACCGTCTTCAACCCGACCCATGACTTCTGGGTTGGGCTCGCCGGCACCGGGGCCAGCAGCTTCATCGCCTACCTCGTGCCGCTCGGCCAGATCGGCATCGGCGTCAGCCTGATCCTGGGCCTCTTCACCCGCTTCGGCGCGGCGATGGGCACGCTGATGATGCTCTTCTTCTTCGTGGCTGCCTGGGACTTCGAGTTCGGGATCGTCAACCAGCACCTGACGTACGCTTTCGTCACGTTCCTGCTGGGGTACCTCGGGTCCGGCAACTTCTACGGCCTCGACGCGACGATGGGGCAGAGCGTCGGCCCTGGCCTTCGCCGCTGGGTCTTCTCCGGTGAGAAGACCCACCCGGCACCCGTAATGGCCTGATCCTAAGGCGGCAGAGCACCTGAGCGGCCGGACTAGATCTGCCTCGTCCGGCCGCTTTCTGTACTGCGCGTTCGGCTTCGAGCCTCGCCCTGCGGGACGCACTTCGTGACTGCCGGCCCATGGAGACGGGCCCTCTGGCCATGGCCGGGTCGACACAGCTCGATCAACCTCCTGAGAGGAGGTGCGACCAATGACCACGACGACGATCCTTCGGGTGGGCAACCTCATGACCGTCGATCCCGTGGTGATCGAGCCCGACGCGACCGTGCACGAGGCCGAGCTGTTGCTGAAGACCTATCGGATCAGCGGCTTGCCAGTGACCGATGGCGGGGTGGTGGTGGGGGTGATCAGTCAGACGGACCTGCTGAATGCCCGCTCCAGCGAGCTGATCGGCGCGAACTGGGACCGGGTCAGGGTCCGTCACCTGATGAGTCGCCCGGCCGTGACCGTGCACCTGGCGACGACGGTGACGCGGGCCGCCCGACTCATGCTGGCGGAGCACATCCACCGCGTGGTTGTGGTCGATGAGGAGGAGGTCCCGGTCGGCGTGCTGACCGCCAGCGACCTGCTCCGTGCACTACTCCCCGAGGAGGACGGTGAACCGGCGCTGCCCGAGGCTTAGGCCGAGGCGACGCTCCTCGACGACCTGAAGGAGGCTCCGCGCAGATACTCGGTGAGTTCCTGCTCGCTGAGCGGCGGTGCGTCGTGGTCCTGCCGAGGTCACGCAAACCTTCATGCCACCTTCACCCGTTTCGTCAGCCGGCTCCCCTACACTTCGAGCATGTTCAGCTTTGGTCACAAGTCCAACATGCCCGACCCGGCCGATGCGCTCCGCGGCCGCGCCGAGCCCCTCCCCACCGCCGAGCGCCACTTCGTCAACGGACAGCCACTGAAAGGCCCGTATCCCGACGGCTCGCAGATCATCGACTTCGCCTTCGGCTGCTTCTGGGGCGCCGAGAAGGACTTCTGGCAGGTGCCGGGCGTGATCGTCACCGCGGTCGGCTACCAGGGTGGCTTCACCCCCAAC
>JBBQGI010000113.1:0-5732 GCA_038322875.1 Candidatus Limnocylindria bacterium
CTCCGAGTCTACCCGTCCGGTGGCTGGTGGATGAGGCGCGGCGGTGGCCCTTCCGGAGACGTCGCCTTTTGGATACCCTATCGCGCGATGGCAACATCGCCCACCTCCCTCAGCTCGGGTGACGCAACAGCGGCCGCGGACCTGCGCGAGCGATTCGGATTCCTCCGCGAGGTGGTGGCCGAGATGGAACGCTCGGTCCCGTACGCCGCCGTCCTCATGCGGACCAGCGATGGCCTGCGCCTCGACCTGCGCGATGGCGGTCAGACCGCCAACCGCCTGGACCCCATGGCCGGGGTGGTGCTGACCGCCTCGAACGGCCACGACCTTGAGGAGACGGCGATCGACCAGACCGACGCCGATGCCGTGCAGGCGGCCGCGGCTGAGCTGGTGGAACGGATCCGTGGACAGCGAGGCAGCGGGACAGGCCCGGCAATCGAGATCATCCCCGACGGGCCGTCGGACGCGGACTACGCGACGCCCATGGAGATCGATCCGGCCAGCCTCACCCTGGCCGATAAGCTGGCACGCTTCGAGGCTGTGCGACGCCAGCTGCGCGATGCCGATGCGCGCGCCGTGCAGGCAGTGGCGGGCTACGGCGAGACGCTCCAGCAGCAGGTGTTCGTGAATCGTGTTGGCCTGACCACCCAGCAGGTGCGCCGCACGACCCTGTCCCTGGTGCTCTTCGTGTCCGATGGCCAGCAGCAGCGCTACGACTACCTCGGGCGCGGCGGGACCGGCGGCCTCGAGGTCATCGAGGCGTCGCAGGACGAGCTCGACGAGATGGCCGAGACGGCGGTCGAGCTTCTCACGGCCCGCCCCGTGCCGGCAGGCGTCTACGACATCGTCGCCGATCCCTCGGTGAGCGGGACCATCGCCCACGAGGCATTCGGGCACGGCGTCGAGACCGACATGTTTCTCAAGGAGCGTGCCCGTTCGGCGCACTACATCGGCAAGCGCGTCGGCTCGGACCTGGTGACCATCATCGACGACCCGACGGCGGCCGGGGGGTACGGCGGCTATTACGTCGACGACGAGGGACAGCCGGCCGGCCCCACCGTGATCATCCGGGATGGCATCTTCCAGCGTGGCCTGACCGACCTCTACTCCGCCACGCGCCTTGGCATCCCCCGCTCGGCCAACGGCCGGCGGGAGAGCGTCCAGCGCAAGGCCTACGCCCGCATGTCGAACACCTTTTTCGCTCGCGGAGGGAACACGCGCGACGAGCTCCTGGCCAGCCTCGAGGACGGCCTCCTGGTCTGTCGCGCGCTGAATGGCATGGAGGACCCCAAGGGCTGGGGGATCCAGATCTGGACCAATTTCGCCCGCGAGTACAAGGGCGGCAAGCCAACCGGGGTCCTGTATGCCCCGGTCGCGATGACCGGCTATGTGCCGGACGTGCTGGCCGATGTCTCGATGATCGCCGACGACTTCCAGATCACCCCCGGCACCTGCGGCAAGGGCTGGAAGGAGCTCGTCCCGAATGGCTCCGGAGGGCCTCACATCCGCACCCGACTGCGGCTGGCGTAGCCGATGGACCAACGGATCGTCGATGCCCTTCGGGCGCACTCCGGGATCGACGACTGGACAGTTCGCCTCGAGAGGAGCCGCGGCGTTCAGGTCTACCTGGTGGGGATGGACATCGAGAGCGTGCGGCAGGTGTCGCGCGAGGCCTACGAGGTCGAGGTGTACCACGATCATCCCGCCGGAGCCGATGGAGCGCCGGCGCGCGGCAGTGCGGTCGTCCCGCTCGCCCGCGTCGACCTCGATCGCCTGCCGGCGATCCTGGATGACGCAGTCCAGATGGCGAGCCTCATCAACAATCCGCCCTGGACGCTCGCCGACCCGGCCGAGATGCCGGACGTGGCGCTCGCCGACCCGCGCCTGCTGGACCCAGCTGAGACGACCGCCGCCGGCCTCGAGGCGGTCGACCGGATCCGCGAGCTTGCCGAGGAGGAGCGCGCGTCGGGGGTCCGCCTGAGCGGGGCCGAGCTGTTCCTCACCAGCTACGAGGAAGAGCTAGTGAACAGCCGGGGAATCGAGGCGACCTCGACCACCACGCGCGTGCTGAGCGAGGTGACGCTGCTCGCCAAGGGCACGGAGGACGAGACTGAGTACTTCCGGCAGTCGGAGGCTCGCCGCCTCGCCGACCTCGGCATCGAGGACACGATTCGCAGCGGCGCCCAGTTGGCGAGGGACAAGCTGCGCGCATCGGCTCCGCGAACGCGCCAGCGCCCGGTGGTCATTGCCGGGGAGGCACTGAACCAGATGCTGGGCGGGCAGGTGACCGGCACACCCGGGGCCTACATCTTCCAGGCGATGGCCCGGGCCGCCTACGAGCACCTGTCGCGCTTCGAGATCGGGGCCTCGGTCTACGGCGACCGCGAGCCGGTCGGCGACCGGATCACGATGCGTGCCAACGCCCTGCGGGCGTATGGCGTGAGCAGCTATCGCTGGGATGCGGACGGCCTCCCTGCCGAGGACCTGCTGGTGATCGAGGACGGCATCCTGCGCGCCCGTCCGGCGACGCAGCGGTTCGCGCAGTACCTGGGCATCCGCGCCACCGGTCGCGCCGGCGTGGCCGAGTTCGGCGTCGGCAGCACGCCGCGCGCGGAGCTGCTCGCGGGAGACGAGCCGGTGCTCGAGGTGCTCGACTTCTCGGCTCCCAACGTGGAGGCGATCACCGGCGACTTCGGCATGGAGATCCGGGTCGGCTACGAGCACGGACCAGATGGGGTGCGACCGATCACCGGCGGTTCGGTGACGGGGAACCTCTTCGAGGCGATGGCCAACGCGCATTTTTCCGCCGAGACCGCCGAATACGCGCAGTTCGCCGGCCCGGCCGCGATCCGCTTCGAAGCGCTGCAGGTGGCCGGGGAGGACTAGGCCGGCGTCGGCGGGGCCGGTTCGATCGCCTCGATGACTGATTCGATCGGCGCGATCCGAAGGGCCACCTCGTCCAGGAAGTCGCGGCTGCGGAGCTCCCGCTCCAGGACCGCCGAGACGGTGGCATGCATGACGCGCTCGACCTCGCGCTGGGTAGCGACCGGCAGGCGAAGGCGGAGCACGTCGGTCAGCGACGAGCGCTGGAGGTGCCGCATCACCTTGAGGGCGGCCGCGGAGATCGGACGCGCGCCGAGCGACCCGTGGGAGCACTCCGGGCCGAGCACCCCACCGGCCGCCGGCGAGTAGAGGTTGCCGTCCGGCTCGATCGCGGTGCCGCAATCGAGGCACTGCGTCAGCTCGGGTCGAAATCCCATCGCGTCGAGCAGGTGCAGCTCGAACCAGCGCGCCACCAGCTCGCGCGAGACCTCGGCCGGTGCAGCGTCGAGCGCCGCCAGGCCCTGGCCGAGCAGCTCGAAGGCCTGATGCGACTCGGCCGACCCCTCGCAGAAGCGATCGGCCAGCTCGACCAGGTACCAGGCCGCCGCCGTCGAATGCAGGTCGTCGCGGAGCCCGAGGTGCGGGTCTTCGAGCGCGGTCTGAGTAACCACGTCGAAGGTCCGGCCCACCGCCAGCACGAGGTGCACGTCGCTGAACGGCTCCAGGCCGCCGCCGAGCCGCGAGCGAGGCCGCCGGATCCCCTTGGCGATCACGCGAAGCTTGCCGAGACGCGGAGTCAGGACGGTGAGGATCCGATCAGCCTCGCCGAGGTCCATGCTGCGCAGCACGATCCCCTCGGTCTTGTAGAGGCGTGCGCGGCTCACGGTCGGACGGACCTCGGGTACCCTTGCAAGGTGGACATCGGGACCGAGTTTAACGACCTGCTGACCGAGATCGAGACCGAGATGCGGTCGGTGCTCGGCGAGCACGATGGCCACGCCCTGCCGCTCTACGAGATGCTTGCCTATCACCTGGGACTCGACGATCAGGAGGGACCACGTGGCAAGCGGCTGCGGCCGCTCCTCGGCCTCTTGGCGTTCAAGTCGCTCGGCGGCGACTACCACCGAACCCTGCCGGCTGCGGCGGCAGTGGAGCTGGGGCACAACTTCAGCCTGGTGCACGACGATATCGAGGACTCCGACCGGGAGCGGCGCCATCGGCCGACGCTCTGGGCCCTGTGGGGCGTCCCGCTCGCCATCAACGCGGGCGACGCTCTCTTCGCGCTGTCGCGGCTGGCGCTCTACCGGCTGATGGAGGACGAGGAGTACGAGCCCCAGAAGCTGCTCGACATGATGCGGGTCTACGACGAAACCTGCCTGGCCCTGTGCGAGGGACAGTACCTGGACATCAGCTTCGAGCGCCGGACCGATGTGACGGTCGACGAGTACATGGAGATGATCACCAAGAAGACCGCCGCCCTGATCGGCGCCTCCATCGAGACCGGCGCCATGATGGCCAGCGACGACCCGGATGTCGTGGCCGCATATCGGCGTTTCGGCCACGACCTGGGGATCGCCTTCCAGATCGCGGACGACCTCAAGGGCAGCTTCTGGGCGAGCTCCGAGTCGGGCAAGGCCGCCGCCGGCGATATCCGGAAGCGCAAGAAGACCTTCCCCGTGGTCTGGGCGTTGCAGCACGCCGATCCCAACGATGTCGCACGCCTGATGGCGATCTACCAGCCGCAGATCCAGGCGACCGATGGGTCCGGTCCCTCGGCCACGGATGCGGGGATCTCCCCAGAACAGGTCGACGAGGTGCTCGAGATCCTGGAGCGCTGCGGCGCGCGACGCGAGACGGAGGAGGAGGCGCGCCGCTACCGCGACCTGGCGATCGGGCAGGCCAGGGCGCTGCCGGTCGTCCCTGAGCAGCTCGTGGAGCTGCGGACCCTGATCGAGAGCATGATCAGCGCCTAGTCGGCCTCGACCACGGCGACCTCATCGTCGGCCTCGGCCGCCTGCCGCGGTCGCGTGGCGATCACCTTGGCGATCCGGCGCGGCTCTGCCGCCTCGACCCGCAGGGTCACGTCGCGAAACTGGACGACCGCCCCCGGCAGCGGAATCCGCCCCACGCGATGGACGATGAAGCCGCCGACCGTGTCGTACTCGTCCTCGTCTTCCTCTTCGGTATCGGGCAGCTCGAAGAGGTCGCGCAGGTCGTCCATGCTGACGCGCCCGTCGAGGCGATAGGCGATGTTGGCGTCGTCCTCGAGCGCCTCGACCAGCGACTCCTCGCTGTCGTACTCGTCCTGGATCTCCCCGACGATCTCCTCGACCACGTCCTCCATCGTGATGAGGCCGGCGGTGCCCCCGTACTCGTCGACCACGATCGCAATATGGCGCTTGTTGACGCGCATCTCGTGCAGCAGCTCGTCCACCGGCTTCGTCTCCGGTACGTAGGTGGCGGGGCGCGCGATCGCCCGAATGTCGATCTGCGAAGCCGGTGCGGCCCCCGGCATCAGGTATGGCAACAGGTCCTTCGCATAGAGGATGCCCACGATGTTGTCCAGGTTCTCCTGGTAGACCGGAACGCGCGAGTGACCGGCCTTCACGATCATCTCCAGGACCTCATCGATCGGGTCGCTGACCTCGACGGCGCGGATGCCGATGCGAGGGACCATCACCTGGTGCACCTTCGTCTCGGCCAGCTCGATGACCCCGTGGATCATCTCCTTCTCGTCCTCTTCGATCCCACCCTGCTCGCTGCCGGTCTCGACCAGCATCTTCAGCTCCTCGGTGGAGAGGTAGCCCGCCTGCGGCCGGTCCTTGCCGCCGAGCGCGCGGACGAGCACGTTGGAGACGGTCGAAACGAACCAGACGATCGGCCGCAGGGCGCGATCGAACCAGCCGATGGGG
>JBBQGI010000114.1:0-5718 GCA_038322875.1 Candidatus Limnocylindria bacterium
GGACTTGGCCGTGACGGAGTAGTCGCCGCGCGCCAGCGCCGAAAGGCTCAGCTCGCCACCAGGCGCCGCCACTGCGAGGTTACGACCGTCGGGATAGGTGATGCCGATCTCGGAATCGAGCGGGAAACCAAAGATCGCGTCGCGAACCGAGAGATGGACCGCGTAGAAGAGGAGGGTGATCGTCCAGACCCGGTCGCCGCTCGGCGTAAAGCGCTGCTGGGCCCGGTGGACGGCGCTCGCCCCGTCGACCACCACGTCCTCGACCGAATATTCGACGTCCTTCTGCAGCAGCTCGCTCCCCAGCGGGACCACGCGCTGGCCCAGGACCTCGAACGGAACGCCGGGTTCCACAGTGAGCTGGTTGCCGATCGACCCTCTCAGATCAACGCTCGTCACGCGAGTGGGGTCGACCTCGTTGCCGGCCAGGTCCACGAACCGCACGATGATGTCGTAGTACATCTCGTAGGTCGCGTAGAGATCGCCGTTGAGGATCCTCCACCGGTCGAATCGTTCCTCCCCGCCCGGAGAGACCACGAGGTTTGCCGTCTTGGGCCGAAGCGACCGGTCGAATGTGGAGGGGACCTCAAGCTGGGCGACGCCGGCCGCATCGGACACGAATTCGGTGCCGCCAAGATTGAATTTCAGCCCGGGATTGGCCGGGATCGTGTGGATCGTGAAGAGCCGCGGCTGCACGGTGAGGGTCCCGTCTGCCTGTGACGGCAGGAGGCTGATCGAACCGTCGAAGGTCACCTGCATGGGGTAGACCCCCGGAACGGCGGGCGGGCCGATGTCAAAGGTCGCCGTGCCGGTTGCATCCGTCTGGCCGCCCGCAACCGCGCCGGCCAGATGCAGGCCCAGATGGTGGCCCGCGACCGGGACTCCACCTTCCAGCCAGAGGTGGGCTGTCACCGTGGCGCGAGCGCCCCAGGCCACCGGCGCCGGCGGGTCCAGCGTGATCAGGGTCGCGCTCTCCGCAGCGTGGAGCGGTGACGCCGCCACCAGGCTGAGGAGCAGCGCCGCCAGCCCGCCCGCGACGAAACGCCGCAGGGCGGTGCGGTTCAACGTCGACCCCTCTGCGCCCGCCTGCTCGCGGCACGGGCCCTCAGCCCGGGGCCGGTAGCGACCAGCATCAGGAGCAGCGCCACCACGACCGCCGCCGCGTACGCCGCGTACAGGACCGGGCGATTCGGCTCGGCGCGCGGAGCGCCTTCGGAGCTCACCGCCAGGAAGGCCGGCGGTCGGGGCGGCTGGGTGAAGTCGAAGGCAGTAACGATGCTGGTGGCAGCGGCATCGCGATTGGCAAGCGGCCGCAGGCGCCAGTTCGCCTCGATGAACTTCAAGACCGATGTGTAGTCGAGCGCGGTGGAATTGGTGGCGCCCTGGCGCGCGTAGGCGCTCACCAGCAGCGCGGGGACCCGGAATCCGTAGCCCAGGGTGTCAACCTGCGGCGGCTCGACGTGGTCATACCATCCGCCCCAGGAGTCGTAGGTCAGCATGAATGCGGAGCTGTCCCAGTAGTCGGAGCGCATGAGGCCGTTGACGATCGTCTCCACGAAGCGCTGACCGGCCTGGATGCTGCCCGGCGGATCCTCGCTCGAACCCAGCGGGGCCATGTAGGCAACCGTTGGCAGCGTCCCGTCGCGGAGATCGGTGTAGTACTGATCCATGTCCACGATGTGGGAGAACAGCCTGGGGTTGTCGAGGAAGCGGTTGAAGTTGAGCAGCGGGACGAACACGACCTGCGCCGCCTTCGCGCCGGCGGTGGCGACCGTTCGGTAGTTGATGCTGGCGTCGTAGTTCTGGACGTAGAACTTCCACGAGATGCCGGCCTCATCGAGGCGATCGAAGATCGTCTGCACCTCGGGACCGAAGCCCGCGGCGGGGGGTGAGTCGTGGTCGGGGTCGCCCGGGCCGCCGCTGACCCAGTACATGTGGTTCAGGAAGCTGCCGGCCGCCGCCGAGCCGAAGAACTTATCGAACAGCACGTAGTTGCGGGCGACGTCCCAGTAGAAGGGGAGGTCGCGATCGTCGTAGTACCCCATCGTCAGGCGGGCAACCTCCTGGGAGTGCAGGCCGCCCTCCGCCAGGTGCTGCGAGACGAAGCCGTTCATCCTGCCGTCCCGGTATTGACCCTCGAAGGTGTCCCGGCTGTGGAGCAGGTCGCTGACCGGCAGGTCACCCAGGTGGAAGGGTGCGACGCAGCCCAGGCTCACCTGGAGCGGATCGAACGGCATGCAGGTATCGGCCGGGAGGCCATCGGCGTTCGGATAGGTGCCGAAGTAATTGTCGAAGGAATGGTTCTCCTGCATCAGCATCAGGAAATGCTTGATGGGGGTTTCGGCCGGCGGGTCGGCAGCCGCCACGGGAGTGGGGGAGAGCATGCCCAGGAGCAGGACGATGATGCCCGTGATGCGCAGCATCACGGTCGCACCTCGTAGATCACGATCACCGGTGCCAGGACCTGGCTTCCGGAGGCCGATTGCGTCATCACGTTCTCGGTGTGAATCGCTCGGCCGTTGTAGCGGCGCACGAAGTCCAGCAGCCTGCTCGCAAAGAAGGACGACCGCGATGCGGAATACGAGTCCCACACGACGTACTGGAGCTCGTTGTTGCGGATCAGGAGATCGGGGTTGTTGAGTGGCTCGTACGACGGATTGCGTTGCAGCGGATTGGGGCTGACCGACAACCCGGAGGCAGGCCGATGCCCGTAGAACTGCAGGATGTTGGCCATCGACGGACCGATCGTCATCAGGTGCGAGCCGGCCGGGGTGTTGGCCCCGATCCATAGCCCTGCCTCGCGGCCACCGGCCACGCCACCCGATCCTGCGAGGTACGTGCTCGACGGCGATGGCGACACCAGCCCCAGGGTCGGAACCGCGACCGAAATGAGCGCGACGGCGAGCGCGAAGGGGCGCAGCCAGGCCAGGTTCACGAGCCTGCCCGATGGGGTCTGCCGCCATCCCGGCCGGAATTCGGTGAGGGCTCGTGCGGCCAGGAGGGCGACCGGCGGCGCAGCCGCCAACAGGTACTGGAATCCCTTGACCGGCCACACCTGGAAGAAGGCGACCGGCACGATGATCCACGACAGCAGGAGCACCTCCTGCCAGCCGAGCCGGCGTCGCAGGAAGATGAGGCCGGCAATGGCCAGGGCCACGATCAGCAGGCCCATCGACGGGGTGACCACGGTGGCGTAGAAATCCCACTCATGGTTGCTGCGCCGGAACAGCTGCCAGATCAGGTATTGGCGCGTCCGCTCGGTGCCACCGCCGCCGGCCAGCAGCAGGGAGAGGGGGAACGGCGCAATCACGAGGATCATCGCTCCGGTCGAAATCGCGGCGTCCCGAATCCGAACGCGCAGATCCTGGCGCAGCGCCAGGAAGGCGTAGATCGCCCCCAGCATGACGATCGCCGTCTCCTTGGCGAGGAAGGTGAGGCCCATGGCGCCGCCCGCTGCGTAGAGCCAGGCCTTCCGCTTCGTCGTGGCGAACTTGGCAACCAGGTAGAGCGTCAGGGTGGCGAAGAAGGCCATGGGGCCGTCGAGCAGGACCTGCCGTGACACGATCACGTGGTACGGCATCAGCGCCAGGATCGCCGCGGCGACGAGACCGGCCTGACGGCCGTACATGAGCCGGCCCAGCGCATACGCAAGGTAGACGGTACCCAGACCGATCCCGACCGAGAGCAGCCTCCCGGTCAGGTCGCTGACCCCGTAGTGGTAGGCGACGGCCAGGAAGAACTGGAAGAGCAGGGGATGCGCCCGGAAGACCGGGAAGATCTGCGACAGGTTTGGATCCTGGGCGATGGCCGCCGCCTGACCGGAGTAGACCGCCTCATCGGTGTTGTAGCCCAGGGCGTTCAGGGACCACAGGCGGACGCCCCCTGCCACGACCAGGATCAGCAGGAGGGGCAGCGCAGCCACCAGCGTGGCGCTCAGCGCCCGTGCGCGTGCCATGGCCCGCTCGGCGGACAGCGATCCCCAGGCGTCCTCGGCCCCATCGCGCACGCGGATGGCGAACGAGGAGACCGCCGTCCCTGAGACGACGCCGGCCAGCACCGGCCAGCGGCGAGCTCCGAGCACGACGACTGCCAGGGCGAGGGCGCCCAGCAGGCCGATCGCCATCACCCCTGCGGTCGGGATCTTGAACGGTCGCCCCTGGGAGGCGTCAACGCTCTGCTCGGGCGTGGGAGTCGGGCTCGCGGTCGTGCCGCCCGCGCCCGCGCCACCTTCGAACGTCGGAATCGGGAACGGGGTATGCGACGCGTTGAACGACGGGATCGGCGTCGGCACTGGCGTCGGCACTGGCGTCGGGATCTCGATGCCGGGTGTCGGCGTCGGCGTCGGCACGCCCGAAGGCAGCGGCTTGGGGGTTACCCTCGGGGTCGGCCGCGGGGTGACGACCGGCCTTGGCGTCGGGACCCCCGTGGGCACCGATGTGGGCACCGGCGTCGGGACCCCCGTGGGCACCGGCGTGGGGACGGGCGTAGGCACCGGGGTGGGCACCGGCGTGGGAGTGGGAACGGGCGTGGGCGACGGAGTGGGTGTCGGGCCCTGGATGACCTGGACGTATTTATCAGGTTCCGCATCCTCCGACTCCAGCCCGACGCTGGTGTTCGCGTGGAAGGCGACCAGCCACCCTACTGCGTTCGTGGGGAGCTTCGCGGAGCCAACCCAGGTGCTCCCGGTGTCCCGCGACATCGCAATGGTCCGGCCAGCCGCCGTGGCGTAGACGTTGATCGGCGGCCCGATGGTGCTTTCGTCGAATTCGACCCGGAAGACAAAGAGGGTAGGGGAGGCAGAAGACTCGCTAAATCCGGATCCTGGCGTAAACCTGCCGCCGGAGAGGTACACGCTGTCTGCCGCTACCGGAGCGCCACCCAGGACCAGCCCGGACACCACGAAGGCGGTGATGCCCAGGACAATGCCGGACCGCACGGCGCGCGGCAGGAAGCGGGCGCGCGTCAGCGACTTCGGTCGACCGTCTCGAACGGCTCCCGGGTGGGTGGCGGCGTGGGTAGCGCGTGGAAGGCGGAGTCGCCTGGAACCGATTCGCGAAGCGCTAAGCAAGTTCCGTTTGATCGCCCGCCACCAGACCCAGCCCCTCCTGGCTGGTGGCTGCATCTGGACTAACCCACCTCCTCGACGATCAAGTCGGAGGGAACCCCGAGCTCGGGGTCCGCGATCCGCTCGATCGGGAGGGGGATGAGCACACCGCCGGTGTGCCCCTCGATGATGGATGGCAGGACATCCGCCCATTCGTGACCGGGCACCCGCAGCTTCCAGGTCCTGGCATTGGCCAGCGCGGAGGCCACGATGTCCCGCTCCTTGCGACGGAGCGTGGGGTAGTCGTCGCCGTTGATCCGGAGGTGCGGAGCAAAGGTCGAGAAGGGCGGGAAGCCGTACGCGTCATCGGTGTTCTCGATCAGCTGGTCGACTGCGGCCTCCAGGCTCATCTCCTCCTGGACCGATTCACCACGCTCGAGCAGGATAACGTGCTGGATCGGCGCCTCGCCACCGACCTCGCATTCGAACAGGCTGTTGATGTGGTACTTCGGCGGTGGGACGAGCATCTGGACGACCGAGTTCACGGACATGATCGGGATGTTCAGGCCACCCAGGAACTTGCCCACGGTCCGGCCCGACTTCGAGTGGAGTCGGCTCTGGATCGCCAGGGCGGCCTTCTGCCGCTGATTCAGATCCTTGCCGGCAATGACCGACAT
>JBBQGI010000115.1:0-5610 GCA_038322875.1 Candidatus Limnocylindria bacterium
GGTCAGCGGACCGGCCGCCAGCGCCTCTCGCAGCGCCTCGAGGTCGGTGCTCTGCGCGATGAGGCCGCGCCACTCGAGGTCGTCGAGAATCTCGGCTGCCATGGGCGGTTGAGTATAGGGGCCGACCTCCCTGCGACATCCGGTCCCGATCCCCTCGCATGAACTCCGATCTGTCGCTCCCTGCGCCCCGTGCTACAGTCAACGCCTTCATGTATGGACGCCCCCCGCGGCGCGCCCGGGACCGCTATTCGGGCGGACCGCCGGCTTCCCGCTCCCCCGGATCGGCCCCTGGTCCAGGTCTGGCGCCGCTGCCGGCTCTGATCCTGGGCATCTTCGGTGCCTTGGCCGCTGTGCTCTTCATCGGGATCGTGGCGGTCTTCGCGGCCTACACCACCGGCCTGCCGGACCCCGGTCAGCTCGAGCATTTCGAGCTGAGCCAGGGCTCCAGCGTGATGTCGGCCGATGGCGTGGAGCTCGCCACGTTTGCCGCCGAAGAGCGACGGGTGATCGCCTTCGCCGACATCCCCCAGGTGATGGTCGATGCCCAGGTCGCCGCCGAGGACCGGACCTTCTGGACGAACCCCTGCATCGACTTCAAGGGGATCGTGCGCGCCGCGCTGCAGAACTTCTCGGCCTCCGAAACGGTGTCGGGCGCGTCGACCATCTGCCAGCAGCTGGTGCGGATTCGCCTCTTCGACGCCGACCTGCTGACCAACCCGGATCGGCGCTGGGAGCGAAAGATCAAGGAGGCGCTCCTGGCCCTGCGGGTGGGCGACCGCTACCCCGGGCTCGAAGGCAAGCAGAAGCTGCTCGAGATGTACCTCAACCAGGTCTACTACGGGAACAACGCCTACGGCATCTGGGCCGCGGCGAACCGCTATTACGGCAAAGACATCACCTCGACCGCACCTGGGGACCAGCTCAGCGTCGGCGAAGCTGCACTGCTGGCAGTACTGGTGCGCGCCCCATCCGCCCTCGATCCGACCCAGGTCGCCGTGCCGACGACCGACGCCGCCGGTAGCACGGTACTGATCGTTCCCGCCGACGCGCGTGCGATGACCTTCCAGAGGAAGGTGCTCGACGGCATGGTGGAGACCGGTGCGATCACCCAGGCGGAGCGCGACGAGGCCGCTGCCGAGGAGATCGTCCTCGCCCCGCCCAAGGACCGCCAGTACAAGGCACCCCACTTCGTGTACGCCGTACGTCGCGCCGCGGCCGAGCTGATCGGCAACGAGGACCTGCTCGACCGTGGCGGACTCGTCATCACGACCACCCTCGATTACAAGGGCTACCAGCTCAGCGCCGAGAAGTGGGCGGGCGTGGCGTATGACATGGATCGCCTGAGCGAGGCGGAGCTGGCCGCCAAATATGGCGACGCGGCGTTGAAGTGGATCAAGCAGCTGCAGGGCCGCAACATCAACAACGACGCCCTGGTCAGTCTCAACTACCGCACCGGCGCCGTGCTCGCCTATGTCGGCTCGGCCAACTACTACGGTGAGGCCACGCCGGCTCATCAACCGCAGTACGACGTCATCGGGCAGGCCTATCGCCAGTCGGGCTCCGCCTTCAAGCCGATCACCTATGCCACCGGCTTCGAGCGCGGCACGATCACCCCCGCGACGATGTTCATGGACGTCGAGGGGGTCATCGCGGAGGGCTACACGGTCCCCAACGCCAGCGGCAATGAGCGCGGTCCGGTCCGAGTGCGGGATGCGCTGAAGTACTCGTGGAACATCCCGGTCACCAAGGCCCAGCAGCTGATCGGCACCCAGAACGTCGTCGACCAGGCCGAGCGGATGGGACTCAGCTGGGATCCGCGACAGGCCAATGAGGTAGCCGTGCCATCGCTGACGCTGGGCACCATCGGCGTCCACATGCTCGACCTGGCTGGCGCCTACGGAGCGCTGGCGAATGGCGGCACCCTGGCCGAGCCGTTCCTGATCGCCACCATCAAGGACCGCAATGGGAATGTCATCTACGACCACGCCACCGATGCGGCGAAGCCGGAGCGCGTGCTGAGCGAGGACGCGGCCTACCTCGTCACCGACATCCTCAAGGACAACACCAATCCCGCTACC
Organism: Candidatus Limnocylindria bacterium; assembly: GCA_038322875.1. Taxonomy (GTDB): domain Bacteria; phylum Chloroflexota; class Limnocylindria; order QHBO01; family QHBO01; genus CF-167. The sequence continues at coordinate 2,079 of JBBQGI010000115.1, forward strand.
AACGTCATCTGGGGAGCCCGCTTCCAGCTGCAGACCGATGCCGGCCGACGGCCGGCCACCCTGAAGACCGGCACCACCAACGACTTCCGGGACCTGCAAGCCTTCGGCTACCTCGCGCCCGACGCCGATCCGACGATCGACGAGGGGGCGATCATCACCGGCGTGTGGGTCGGCAACAGCGACTTCTCCGACATCAAGGACGTCTTCGCCGCGGACGGCCCGACCTTCATCTGGCACGACTACATGGCCGAGGTGACCCTGGCCCACAACCTCCCGGTTCGCGACTTCCCGCGCCCCGCCGACATCGTCGAGCGCGAAGTCGATGCGCTGACGGGGATGCTCCCCGGCGAATTCACCACCGCCAAGGTCAACGAGGTCTTCTCTGCGGCTCACGTCCCGACCCAGGCGGACACGCTGCACCGCAAGCTCGTGATCGAGGCGGCCACCGGCAAGATCTGGCAGCCCGGCTGCGGCGACCCGCTCCCCGCCACGCCCGATCCAGCCGCTACGCCGGGTCCGCCGGTGCCCGGTGAGAAGGTGTTCCTCGACCTGACCGGATACGAAGCTGCGCATCCGACCTGGGAGGAGGCCGACGACGCCTGGATCCGGGCGCACATCGGCAAGGAGAGCGCGGTGCGCCGCTCCCCGGCCCCCGCCTTCGACGCGCCCCTCGCTCCCACGGAGACCTGCACCCCGGGGGAGGTCCCCACCTCGTCGCCGACGCCCTCTCCGTCGCCAACCCCCGAGCCGACGCCGCTGGTGACGCCGTCCCCCTCGGCGCTACCTACCGCAACGCCGACGCCGACGCCCACCGCAACGCCGACCGCGAGTCTCTAGAGCTCGGCCACGGTCGCCCCGTCGCCGCCCTCCTCGCGCCGTCCCGAGCGCGTCGAGCGAACCCTCGGATGCTCCGCGAGGAACTCGCGGATGGCACGCCGGAGCGCCCCGGTCCCGGCCCCGTGGACGATGACCGCGTCGTCGAGGCCGGCCAGCAGGGCTTCGTCCAGATAGGCGCCGAGCTGTTCGATCGCCGCTTCGACGCGCTCCCCGCGCAGGTCCAGGCGTGGGGCGATGCGACTCGCCGCCCGACGCCGGAGCTCGGCGGTCTCCTCGTCGCGCGGCGTCGGGCCGGCGATCGGCTCGTCGACGACCTCGATGTCCTCGCCGGGGACCACCACCCTTGCCTCGTCGGTCTCGAGCGTCACGCGCCCTGTTCGTCCGCTCACCTCCACGATCCGTCCCGCGGTGCCCAGGGTCCGGCTGCGACCCCACAGCCCGATCCGGGGTTGAGCGGCCTCCTCCCCCTCCGGGGAAACCCCAACGCGGGCTGCCGTGAGCTCGGTCCGCGCGCGCGAGGCCCTCGTCGCGAGCTCGTCATATGCAGTCTTGGCTGCTGACCCGGTCGCCCGCCCACCTCGCACCTTGCGCTGCCGGGTGACTTCCCGCCGCAACTCCTCGACTTCGCGCTCGACACGGGCCAGCAGATCGTCGGCGGCACGGCGTGCATCGGCCAGCATCTGGGCCGCCTCATTGCGGGCCCGGCTCACGCCGCTGCGGGCCAGTGAGCGATCGGCCTCGGCGGCGAGGCGCTCGCCACGGGCCTGCTCCAGCTCTTCGTTGCGCTCATGCTCGGTGCGACCGATGGCGGCCAGGGTCTCCTCCATGGTGACGTGCTCAGCGGCCAGGCGGGAACGGGCATCGGCCAGGATCTCGTCCGGCAGGCCGAGCCGCTGGGCGATGGCGAATGCCTGTGACTTCCCGGGGAGACCGATCTCCAGGCGGTAGGTAGGGCGCAGCGTCGCCACGTCGAAGGCGACCGACGCGTTGGTCACCAGCTCGTGCTCCTGCGCGAAGGCCTTCAGCTCCGCGTAGTGGGTGGTGGCGGCCACCGTGGCTCCTGCTGCGAGCAGCCGCTCCACGATCGCCATCGCCAGCGCCGACCCCTCGGTCGGATCGGTGCCGGCCCCGATCTCGTCGAGCAGGACCAGGGTTCCCCGACCGGCGGCCGTCACGAAGCGGACCACGTTGCGCAGGTGACTCGAGAACGTGGAGAGGGACTGCGCGATGCTCTGCTCGTCCCCGATATCGGCCATCACGCGGCGGAAGACAGGCAGCCGGGCGCCGTCGGCGGCAGGCACGCGCAGGCCCGCCTGGTGCATCAGCGCCAGCAGGCCGAGCGTCTTCAGCGACACGGTCTTGCCGCCGGTGTTGGGGCCGGTCACGATCAGAGCTCGGTAGCCGAAGCGCTCGCCGATGCGCAGGTCGATCGGCACGGCACCAGCGCGGAGCAGCGGGTGTCGGGCGGAGAGGAGCTCGGCAGCATCATCGGCAACCTCTGGCCGAACCCCGTCCATCGACACGCCGAGGCGAGCGCGGGCCATCCACAGGTCGGCGCGGGCCAGCGCTGCGAGCGAGCCGAGCAAGGCCTCGGCCCTGCCTTCGATCTCGCGCGACAGGTCGTCCAGGATGCGCTCCTCTTCCCGCGCGGCGTCGAGCGCGGCCTGGGTCCAGGTGTTGTTCAGCTCGACCACCGTGAGCGGCTCGACGAAGAGGGTCGCCCCCGAGGCGCTCTGGTCGTGGACGATCCCCTTCAGCTTGCCCTTGGCTTCGGCACGGATCGGGATCACGTACCGCCCGGCGCGCATCGTGACGATCGACTCGCCGATGACCCCGGCCAGCGCGGCGGAGCGGAGCATGGTGTTCAGCCGCTCGCGAACGCGGTCCTGTGCCGTGCGCAGGCGCCTGCGGATCGCGGCCAGCTCGGCCGACGCCGAGTCGAGGATCTCGCCGGCCTCGTCGACGGTCCGCTCGACGCGCGCACGCAGCTGCGGGGCATCGTCCAGGTCGGCTCGAACCGCCGAGAGGTGCGTCCCCCGCCATTCGTCGAGGCGCGCCATGAAGAGCCCGGTCGCGCGCAGGGTGTCGGCGATCTCGAGCAGGTCCGCGGCAGCCAACCGACCGCCGCGTCGGGCACGCTCGAGCGCCTGCCGCATGTCCCGAGCGCCGCCGATGGTCGCCTGTGACTGCTCGGCGAGAAGCAGCGCGGCCTCATCGGTCTGGTCCTGCAGGAGACCGACGTGAACGCGGTCGGCGAGGGGCATGGATGCCATAGCCAGCTCCTGGGATGGGGCAAAGGCGGTCAGCTCGGCGAGCTGCTCCACGATCTGGGCGAACTCGAGCGCGCGCAGCGTGTTCGCATCGGCTGCCGCGCCGGAGGCTGGCTCAGCCTCGGGATCGGTGTGGGTCATCGCGAATCACGTAGCGGAGCGGTCGAGCCGCCCAGTCACCCGCATAGTCGACGCCGATCCGCGGGGTGCGGTCGACGGCGAGCGGCGAGGGGCCATGGGCCACGCGCACCGGGCCGTCCAGCAGATCGGCCCCGTTCAGGCGCCGATCGATCCCGAACGCCAGGGCCAGGTTCCCGGGTCCCGATGCCAGCCGCGCGTCAGGCACGGCGCCTCGCCGCGCCCGCGCCAGCTCCTCGCCCTTGGTCAGCCGTGCGGCGCGCAGCAGGACCGCCTCTGGCTTCTCA
>JBBQGI010000116.1:0-5603 GCA_038322875.1 Candidatus Limnocylindria bacterium
CCTGTCGGTGGTTCGCGACGGCCGCAGCATCGAGCTCAGCGTCACGCTGGGGACGCTCCCCTCGAATCCCTAGCCGGCGCCTCCGCCGCGATGGCGGCGAATGCGCGTCTCGACTGTATCGAAGGCCCCGGGCAGCGGGGCCTTCGGCTTGCGTACGCGGACCTCGACGTCATCGACAGGGTGTGCGGCCAGCACGGCGTCGGCGATGGCCGCGGCGAGCGCCTCGATCAGCTTGAACGAGCGCTCCTCGACGATGCTGCGCGCCAGCACGTAGAGGGCGGAGTAGTCGATCGTGTCGGCCAGGTCATCGGTCTCGGCCGGGCGCGACAGGTCCAGCCGCAGGACGATGTCCACCGCGAACGGCTGCGCTTCCGCGCGCTCCTCGCTGCCGACCCCGTGGCGCCCCGAGAAGCGCATGCCACGCAGCGTGATCCGGTCGCTCACCCTTGCCACCTGACGATGCCATCGGCCACGCGCACGGTCTTCATGATGGCCTCCACGTCGTGCACCCGCACGATGTCCGCCCCGGCGGCGATCGCGAGCGCCACGCTCGCCGCGGTTCCCTCAAGCCGCTCGTCGGGCGGTGCGCCGCCGAGCAGCTCGCCGATCACCCGCTTGCGGCTGGTGCCGACCAGCAGAGGCAGGCCGCCGAGCGCCGCCTTCAGCTCACCCAGCCGCTGCAGGAGCTCGATGGAGTGGGCCGGCGTCTTGCCGAAACCGATCCCGGGGTCGACGATGAGGCGCTCTCTCGCCACGCCGGCCGCCACCGCGTCTGCGATCGCGCCGCTGAGCCAGGCCACGACCTCCGTGAAGACGCCCTCGGGATATTCGGCTCGCTCCTTGTTGTGCATCAGCACCATCTGCGCACCCGCCTCCGCGGCCGCCGCGTAGGTATCCGGATCGCGGCGTCCCGCCCAGACGTCGTTCACGATCTCCGCGCCTGCGGCCAGCGCCAGCCGGGCGACGGAGCCTTTGCTGGTATCGATGCTGACCAGGGCGCGCCCGGCGAAGGATGCCGCCAGCGCGGCGACCACCGGCACTGCGAGCTGGACCTCGTCGTCCGCGGAGACGGGCGGATGATCGCCGTAGAACTGTGCCGGCCGGGACGATTCGGCCCCGACATCCAGGATCTCCGCGCCGGCCGCCACGAATCCGCTGGCGAGCTCCAAAGCATCGGCCAGGATCTCGGCCTTGCTGCGTCCCGGAAGGGCGATGCCGTCGCCGCTGAACGAGTCGGCGGTGACGTTGATGATGCCCATCACGTAGGTCCGCGCGCCCCAGCGAAGCTCGGTCATGCGGGGAGCTCCTCGCCGGCAAGCATCCCACGCACCGCTCCCACCAGGTAGAGCGAGCCGGCCACCACGATCGGCTGGGACGGTGTGGCACGCAGGCCGGCAGCTGTTTCCATTGCCGCCCCGGGGGACGGGGCCGAGCGTCCGGGCGCTCCAGCGATCCGCTGCCATCGACGGCTCAGCTCCTGCGGCGGCAGTGCACCTCCCTCCGCGACCCGCGTGAAGACCGGCCGCGGCTCGAGAGGGGCGAGCGCCCGAAGCACCGCCGAGACCCGCTTGCCTCGCATCGCGCCGAAGACGAGCGGGAATCGGCGCATCCCCAACTCGCCCAGCGAGCGGGCGAGGGCGCGCGCCCCCGCGGGGTTGTGTGCACCGTCCAGCAGGACGCGGCCGGACGTCGTTTCCTCGAGCAGCTCCAGCCGACCTGGCCAGCGCGCCGATCGTAGGCCCTGGCGGACGGCCGCTTCGTCGAGCGAGAAGGCGTGACCGCGACGGCCGGCATCCTCCACCAGCGCGTCGAGCAGAGCGAGCGCCACCGCGGCGTTGCCTGCCTGGTGGCTGCCCAGGAGGCCGATCTGCAGGCCGCGCATCGGCCCCCCGGGCGTCGTCGCGTCGACCACGATCCCGTCCCAGCCCGCATGTCTCAGCTCGGCCTCGTAGGCCTCGCCTCGCCCGGCCCGGCGCAGCGGCACCTTGGCCACCGCGCATCGGCGCAGGATCGGGGCCAGGCCGCGACCAAGCGTACCGGTGACGGCCAGGTTACCCGCCTTGATGATCGCGGCCTTCTCCGTGCCGATGGCGGCCAGGGTCGATCCCAGGAGACGCTCGTGGTCGTGCTGCACGTTAGTGACCACCGCCACGCCCGGATCAAGGACATTCGTCGCGTCGAGCCGCCCGCCAAGACCCACTTCGACCAGGGCGATGTCCACCTTGGCTCGTGCCAGCTCGCCGAAGGCTGCGGCGGTCAGCGCCTCGAACTCCGTAGGCGGACCGAGCCGCCGTTCCACCTGCTCGATCGCCGGCAGCACCGACGCCACCGCAGCGGCGAAGCGGCCGGGAGCGATCGGCCTCCCGTCGATTGCGATCCGCTCTCGGTAGGTGACCAGGTGTGGCTTCGGCATCGTGCCGACGGTCATTCCCGCGGCCTGCAGGACCGAGCGCGCCATGGCCACCACGCTGCCCTTGCCATTGGTGCCGGCGATGAGCGCGCCGCGCAGCTGCCGCTGGGGATTGCCGAGCTCATCGAGGATCGCCTCGACGCGGGCCAGCCCAAGGCTGATCCCGAAGCGCCCGCGCGTTCGCAGCGCGGCCACAGCCGCGTCGTAGTCGAGTCTGGCAGGCGTCATGGGGGGTCCCGCTCGAGGAACCGCGACCGAGTCAGGTCGCTTCGTCCTCGTAGAAGACACAGTCGTGGTACTGGCCGGTCATGCACAGGTCGCTGACGTAGCTGGCGTCGAGGTGCACGCCGCCGCGCAGCTCGCATCGGTTCACCACCCCCTCGCGCTTCATGAGCATGCGCAGCACCCCGGGGGAATCGGTGCCGACCCGTCCCTTGTCGCCGTGGGTCAGGTAGAAGTGCGGGCAGGAGTGGCGACGTGGCTTCGAGTAGCCAAGCGGCACGCCGCGCCGGCCGATGTGGACGGTCAACGGCTCGGGGGTCGCGGCGAAGCGCTTCTCGGCGATGGCGCAGCGACCAGGCGCGCAGTCGATCTCGTTGTGGCAGCAGGCGCGTGCGGGACCCACCCCATCGACCGCCCACAGCTCCCAGCACGGTCGGCGCAGGATGAAGGCGGGACAGCGGTAGCGGATCGTCAGCGAGCAGTTCTCGACCTCCCAGCACATGGTCCGCCGGTCGCCGGTCGGCCGCTCGGGTGCAAACGGGTCGGCCGCCTGGCGGCGGTCGGATGCGATCCGCCGCTCGGTCTTGATGATCACCCGACGAGTCTAGCGGCTGAGGAGCGTGGTGACGGCCCGACGGGCTAGGTGAGGAACGCCCGGAGGCGCTCCTCCATGCTGGCCTGGGGCATGTAGCCGACCAGGCGCGCCGCCTCGCGGCCGTTCTTGAAGACGATCATGGTAGGGATGCTGAAGATGCTGTAGCGCAACGCCAGCTGCTGGTTCTCGTCGGTGTTCACCTTGGCGGTGCTGATCTTGGCGGGATAGGCCTCGCCGATCGCCTCGATCACCGGTGAGACGAGCCGGCACGGACCGCACCAGGGTGCCCAGAAGTCGACGAGGACCGGCTTCTGCGCGTTGAGCACCTCTGCCTCGAAGGTCGCATCGTCGACCGTTATCGAAGCCGTCATATCGTGTCTGACCTCCTGGTCGCCGAGACTTGCCCGCCACCGATCCTAGCATCGGGGAGCCGCCCTACGTTACCGGGGTCGGACTCGGCGTCGGCACCGGGGTCGGGACGGGCGTCGGCACGGCGGTGGGAATCGGCGTCGGCGATGGCGTCGGCACCGGCGACGGCGTAGGCCCGCTCGACAGCACGATGTCGACCTGGCTGCCCTTGCCGACCTGCTCACCGGAAGGTGGATTTGTGCGAATCACCTCGCCAGCCGCCGTGTCGGACGGCTCGTTGGAAACCAGCCCAAGCTCAAGGCCGACAGCGTGCAGCGTGGCGGTCGCCTCTGCACGCGTCTGTCCGGTGAGGACCGGGACCGGCACCTGCTCCTTGCCGGAGCTGACGGTGACCTTGACGTGATCGCCGCGCTGCAGTGGGGTGCCAGGCGCCGGTTCCGTCGAGATCACCCGATCGACCGGCACGGTCTCACTCGGCTCCTGGGGCTGCTCTTCGAGGACCAGGCCGAGGTTGATCGCGTCTGCTCGGACCCCGGCGATCGGGTCACCCACCCACTGGGGCACCGTCAGGCCTGAGGGCGTCGGCGAGGCGTTCGGGCTCAGCCCCCCTATGACCTGTGCTCCGAGATACCCGATCGTCGCGAGCAGGAGGACGGCCAGCACGGCCAGGAGCCAGATCCACCAGGGCTGGCCCTCGCGCTGCGGCTCCTGGTAGCGAGACATGCGACGACCCGGCGGCACGCCGCGCCCGCCATCGGACGGCGGCATGCCCGAGATGGCGGCCCGGTCCGACGGGAGCGTGACGCGCGGCGGGACGTAGACGGTCGGCTCGCCGGCAGCGGGTGTGACGGCGGCGGCCACCACCGCGGCGCCGGCGTTGGATGCCTCCGGGTCGCGCTGCCACACCCGGAGAGCCTCGGCGAACGCCCCGGCATCCGGGAAGCGATTTGCCGGGTCGCGCTCGAGGGCGCGCATCACGATGGCGGAGAGGCCTGGCGGCACGGGTCCATGGACGGTCGGGGGCAGCGGATCTTCGCTGAGTCGCTTGAGGGCCACGCCGGCCGCCGAGTCACCCTCGAAGGGGCGGCGCCCGGTCAGCATCTCGTACAGGACGATCCCCAGCGCATAGACGTCGGACTGGCCGGTCACCTCGTCGCCGCGCGCCTGCTCCGGGCTGAAGTAGTGCACCGATCCAAGCGTGGTGCCGGTCACCGTCATAGAGGCTTCGCTGACGGCCCGGGCGATGCCGAAATCGGTCACCTTCACGTCGTGGTCGATCAGGATGTTGCCCGGCTTAACGTCGCGATGCACGATCCCGCGCCGATGCGCCGCCTCGAGCGCCGAGGCGACGCCGATGGCGATCCGGACCGCGTCTGCCGGATCGAGCGGCCCATTCTTGTGCAGGATCGCCGCGAGGTCCTCGCCGTCGATCAGCTGCATGACGATGAACTGGCCATTGGTCTCGGCATCGGTGCCGTAGTCGTAGACCGAGACGATATTGGGGTGTGACAGCGACCCGGCCGACCGCGCCTCCTGCTTGAAGCGCGCCGCGAAGCCGGGGTCGTTACCGAACTGCGGGCGGAGCAGCTTCACGGCGACCTCGCGGTCGAGCTGCTCGTCCATGGCCCGCCACAGCGTCGCCATCCCCCCCTCGCCGAGCGGGGCGATGAGCCGATAGCGTCCGCCGATCAGCCGGCCGATCATCTCCACTGCGGATCAGTCTCGCAGGTCGAGGCCGCGCACGTGGACGCGCACCTCGTCCGCCTGGTCGGAGTCGAGCGACATGGCGATGTTGGCCTTGAGCCAGCCAAGGCGGGTGCCGGCGTCATGGCGCAGCCCTTCGAACTGGTAGCCGAAGACCGGCTGCTCGGCAGTGAGGGCGCGAATCGCATCGGTCAGCTGGATCTCTCCCTCCGCGCCGCGCTGTGTCGTCTCCAGCTTGTCGAAGATCTTGGGGCTGAGGATGTACCGCCCGAGCACGGCGAGGTCGGAGGGGGCATCGGCGAC
>JBBQGI010000117.1:0-5582 GCA_038322875.1 Candidatus Limnocylindria bacterium
TCCAGCCCCACTCGCCCAGGTGTCCGTCATCCCAGCGGATGCGCATCAGGCGCGCCGTGTCGTCGAGCTCGACGGCGATGGGGTTGACGATCTCCTGCATCGGCCTCATGGCAGCCACGACTGGATGACGCCGAGCCACTCCGCGCCGAACGAGGCCCCGTTGCTGGTGAGCGGCAACGGCGCCTTGCCGTCGACCAAGTCCCAGACGTACAGGTCCTGGTGCACCGCCGAACCGACCAGGCGGCCCAAGGTGAAGAGGACCTCGTTGTTGGTGCCGGCCCAGCGGATGTGGCTGATCAGTCCCGTCACGTTGATCGTGGCCCGGGCGATGTCGTCGCGGTCGAAGAGGGTCAGGGTGCTGACCCCCGACTTCTCGGTGACGGCGATGCGCTGTCGCTGATCTGGCGACCAGAGGACCGGCTGGTTGTCGACCTGGGTGAAGGCTCCGGTCGCCGGGTCGACCCGATAGGCGGCCGGAGCGCCCAGGATCCAGGCCACGACATAGCCGTCGACTGTCACGTACAGCCGCACGATGCCACCGTTGTCCGCGAACTGCGCCTCCTTGAGAGCAGGGTCCGCGACGATCTCGGGATGGGGGTAGCTGAGGGTCGCCAGGATCTCGGTGGCACCCGTGTCGAACGTGATCGAGAGCACCTCCGCCCGGTCGTTCGCTCCGTCGCGGGCGATGCGCAGGCCATAGAGCGTGCTCGAGTCGTCGGCGAAGACGAGCGCATCGACCGGGTCCGCCAGCGTGCGCGGCTCCTGCCCGTCCACGATCGCCACGGCACGACCGCCGATGATCACCGCCCCCACGCGCCCATCGGGAGCCCAGGCGTAGTCCCCGACCCCGGCCGCATCCTCGGCCACGACAGTCGGGTCGGAGGTGGTGCTGAAATCGCGACGCGAGAGGCGGATCGGCGAGGACGATGTCGCCCGGCCCAGGAAGGTCATCTCCAGAGGGCCGAAGGTGAGCGGCGGGACCGGCGTGGGCGCCACGGTCGGGATCGGAGTTGCGGACCCGATGGCTTCGCTGACGCTCGGCTGCACCGATGGCGAGGTGGTCGGGGAGGAGCTCGGGATGCCGGCGACCCCTTCCGGGCCGACGAAGATGAGCGCCAGCAGCACGACCACGATCCCGGTCAGCGCCAGCAGCAGGCCGATCAGCCAGGGCACCGCCTGTTCGGCGGTGGTGGGACGGCGCCGATCGCCGTCGCGGCGCGGGTCCCAGTCCTCGGCATCGCCGTCGGGATCGCCTTCGGGATCGACGATCGCGTCGCCCAGAGACGTGGTCGGCTCGGCGGCTTCGGTCTCCGGGCTGGGAAGCTCGGCCGCGGGCTCGGGCTCCGGCTCCGGCTCCGGCTCGGGCTCGGGCTCGGGCTCGGGCTCGGGCTCGGGCTCGGGCTCGGGATCAAGGTCATGATCCACCGCGGGCCGGTAGTCGATGCCTCGCCGCCAATCCGCGTCGCGATCGGGCTCAAGCTCGCGATCCGGCCAGCGCGGGCGCTCGTCGCCGAAGTCGCCGCTCATCGGCGGTCCCCTCGGCTGGTCACCACGCTCACGACCTGATCATACCCAAGAGCCTCAGATCGCCCCGAGTAAGATGCAGGCAGCCGAAACCAGCCGCGGTCGTGGGCCATCGGCCAAGGGTAGCCGGAAGGAAGGGACCGATGCCGACGCTTCGCGTGGCCGCCTGCCAGATCGACCCACAGCTGGGCGAGGTCGAGGCCAACCTCAAGCGCATCACCCAGGCCGTCGCCGATGCGGCCGCCGCGGGTGCCGTGCTCGCCGTCCTGCCCGAGGCGGCGGTGACCGGCTACGCCTTCGGCTCGCTCGACGAGGCGCTGCCGGTGGCTCGCCGCGCCGCGGTCGCCGCCTTCGAGGTGATCGCCGGCCTGGCCGCGGAGCATCGCATGACGATCATCTGCGGCACCCTCGAATCACAGGGCGATGAGGTCTTCAACGCCGCGCTGATGGCCACCCCGGACGGCCGTCGCTACACCTACCGCAAGATGCATCTTCCCTTCCTGGGAATCGATCGCTTCGCCACGCCAGGCCCCGACGCGCCGAGCGTGGTGGAGGTCGACGGCCTGCGCATCGGGGTCCTGATCTGCTACGACCTGCGCTTCCCAGAGGCGGCGCGCATGTGCGCCCTCGACGGCGCGGACCTGATCGCGCTGCCCACCAACTGGCCGGTCGGCGTCGATTTCCATCCCGGCATCTTCGCCCCGGCGCGCGCCGCCGAGAACCACTGCTATCTGCTCGCCTGCGACCGGGTCGGCACCGAGCGCGGCGTGACCTTCATTGGACGCTCCCTGCTGATCGACTACGACGGGCATAATCTCGCGGTCGCGAGCGACGACCGCGAGGAGCTGCTGATCGGCGAGGTCGATCCCCAGGCCGCGCGTGCCACGCACGTCCGGCGCCGCCCAGGCGAACACGAATGGGATACGATCGCGGACCGGCGACCGGGCCTTTACCGCCGCCTGCTGGAGCCCGCGGTCAACCGGGAGCGCCCGCCGACCGCCAACCTCTACTCCGGCGACACCGACTAGGGGTCATCACGCCGCGCGAGGGCGCGGCGCATCGGTCAGTCGGAGGCGGCCCACATGACCAGCCCGGCCACGAAGACGCCCGACACGAGGCCGACGAAGGCCGCCGTCCCCTCCGGACCCGAGCCGAGGTGCACCGGTGCGATCAGGTTGATCACCTGCAGCCCCACGATCATGTAGAAGAGCCAGCCGACGCTGGCAACCGCGGCGATGATGGCCTTGGTCCGGCGGGTGAATGTCACATCGCGCATCCTAGCAAACGGATCAGTCGTCGCCCTGACCCGACTGCTCGCGAATCGTGGTGACGATCCCTGAATCCGCGAGCGTCGTGACGTCCCCCAGCGCCCGCTGCTCGGCGATGTCGCGCAACAGGCGGCGCATGATCTTGCCGGATCGGGTCTTGGGCAGGTCGGGGGTGAACATGATCTGCTTGGGCTTCGCAAGCTTGCCGATCACCTCGGCGACGTGGTCGCGCAGCTCGACGCCGAGCTCGTCGGAGCCCTCGAAGCCGGAGCGCAGGATCACGTAGCTGAAGATCGCCTGGCCGGTCATCCGGTCGGTGCGGCCGACGACCGCGGCCTCGGCCACGGCGGGATGCGAGACGAGGGCAGATTCCACCTCGGTGGTCGAGATGCGATGGCCCGAGACGTTCATCACGTCGTCGACGCGGCCGAGCAGCCAGTAGTAGCCCTCGTCGTCGCGCTTGCAGCCGTCGCCGGCGAAGTAGCGGCCCGGGTATTTGGTCCAGTACGTCTCCACGTACCGCTCGTGGTCGCCGTAGATGCCACGCAGCATGGCGGGCCACGGACGCTCCAGGACGAGGTAGCCGCCGCCGCCGAGCGGCACCGAGTTGCCGGCCTCGTCGACCACGTCCGCCTTGACCCCCGGGAAGGGGAAGGTGGCACTCCCCGGCTTTGTGACGGTGATCCCCGGCAGGGGCGTGATCATGATCATGCCGGTCTCGGTCTGCCACCAGGTGTCGACGACGGGGCAGCGCTCCTGGCCGATGTACTCCCAGTACCAGGCCCACGCCTCGGGGTTGATCGGCTCACCGACGCTACCCAGCAGCCGGAGCGAGCTGAGGTCGTCCGCAGCGAAGACCTCGTGGCCGTACTTCATCAGGGCGCGGATGGCGGTCGGGGCGGTGTACAGGATGGTTGCCCTGTATTTCGCCGCGATCTGGGCCCAGCGGTCCTTGTCGGGGAAGTCGATCGCCCCTTCGTAGATGATCCCGGTGGTCGCATTGGCGAGCGGCCCGTACACGATGTAGCTGTGGCCGGTCACCCAGCCGATGTCGGCCATGCACCAGTACACGTCGTCGGGCTTGATGTCGAAGATGAGCCGATGGGTGGTTGCGGTGCCCACCAGGTAGCCGGCCGTGGTGTGCATGATCCCCTTGGGCCTGGCCGTCGTGCCCGATGTGTACAGCAGGTAGAGGAGATCCTCCGCGTCCATCGGCTCCGGAGTGGCGGTGGTTGCCTGCTCGGCGGTGATCTCGTGCCACCAGTGGTCGCGGCCCTCCTGCCAGTCAACAGGGTCGCCGGTGCGCTTGACCACGACACAGTGCTGGACCGATGGACTGCGCGCCATGGCATCGTCCGCGCTGGCCTTGAGCGGCACGGTGGCGCCCTTGCGGTAGCCGCCGTCGGCGGTGATGACCGTTGTGCACTGCGCGTCCTCGATGCGACCGGCGAGCGCATCGGCCGAGAAGCCGCCGAAGACGACGCTGTGGGGCGCGCCGATCCGTGCGCAGGCGAGCATCGCGACCGGGAGCTCGGGGATCATGGGCATGTAGATGGCGACCTTGTCGCCCTTCTTCACGCCGAGTTCGCGGAGAGCGTTGGCGAGCCGGCAGGTCTCGTCGAGGAGTTGTGCGTAGGTCAGGGTGCGGGTGTCGCCTGGCTCGCCCTCCCAGTAGTAGGCGACCTTGTCGCCCAGGCCGCTGGCGACGTGGCGGTCGAGGCAGTTGGCGCTGATGTTCAGCTTGCCGCCGACGAACCACTTGGCGTAGGGCAGCTGCCAGTCGAGGAGCTCGGTCCACGGCTCGATCCAGTCGATCCGCTTCGACTCCTCGGCCCAGAAGGCTTTGAACCCTTCGTCCGTCGCCGCCCGATCGTAGAGCGAGACATCGTTGACGTTCGCGGCCTCCTTGAAGACCAGCGGGGGCGGGAAGATGCGCTCTTCGCGCAGGAGGTTCTCGATCGTCGCCGCTTCCGCGGCCGGCTCGATGGGCTCGTCCTGGTCGTCAGCCATGGATCGGATTCTAGCCCCGCCGAGAAGTGTGCCGAACGAAGAGGATGGCGTCGCCTCCGAGCGGCTCGCCCGTTCGGACCGAGGCCCAGACGTTCCTGGACGAACTGGGCAGCGTCCGCGCGATCAGCTCGCGGAACGGGACGAGGCGCATCCTCGACCCTCGTGTATCAGGCACCGCAATGATGAGCCTGATCGGCCTTGCATCGGTCTCGCCCAGGGCCTGGCGCTTCAGCTGTCCTTGCCGGAGTTGAGCCTGGAAATCAACCAATGCGCGCTCGATCTCGATGTGAAGGATCTCGTCCGTGCCCGTCAGCACCAGATCAGCGGCGCGTGCCTCGCCCTGTGCCACCGGGACCTCGAGCTGAGCCCGCCAGGTCGCGTGGGCCGCACCGGTGATGGCCTGGGCGAGGGCGAGTTGGCCGGAGTCCCGGAGACGGACCGTCGCCACTGGGTAGAACCGCCAGCCGAGCTCGTGGCCACAGGCCGCCGCGAGCCGACATCTGGCTTGGAGGGAGACGTCGAGCAACCCGCGCTCGGCCTTGCTCACCTCGGTCTGACTCGTCTCGGCCAGCGAACCCAGCCGGGCCTGGCTCAGGCCCGCCGTAACTCGCGCAATCCGGAGTTCGCGACCGAACGCGCCTGCCAGGTACCTCGACCTCGCTCGCCCAACGTCTGCTGATCGGGCTCGAAAGGAACGCATGAGCGCCAGCCTGCGCGAGCCCGTCTTACCGCGCGCGTATCAGCCGGTTATTACCTCTCGAACTGGTACGGCACGCACAA
>JBBQGI010000118.1:0-5534 GCA_038322875.1 Candidatus Limnocylindria bacterium
TACGATCGGAGGCGAACCCCGACGAGCTCGCCAACGGGTACCGTCGTGCTCTCGACCGGCTCGATCACCAGATCGACCATCTCGTGTCTGCCCTCGAGCGTCAGGCGCAGGTGACCAGCATCGAGCAGCTCGCGGGTGGCGTGACGCCGCCACTCCAGGCGAGACGCGATCCAGCCCGCGTACAGGATTGGTTCGGCGAGCGGCGAGGCAATGGAGGCCTGAACACCGGCCTTCGCCGCAGCACGGGGGCGCGCCCTGCGGCCACGTGACGGCGCCACCGCATAGCGCACCGTCAGGCGATTCAGATTGGGCAGGTACCGCCGAAAGCGCGGGGCGTCGAAGAACTCGGCGGTCAGCTCCTGCCACCAGCCGAGCCGGCGCCAGGCGAGATCCCCGACGCTGCTGCGACGGCGCAGCGTGGTCAGCCGCCGCAGGCCGCGCAGCAGGTCGTCGAACTCGCCACTGTCAACCACCAGGCGGTCGCTCATCTCGACCAGCTGGTCAAAGATCGGGTCTGAGAAGCGCGGATCGCCGGGCCACCATACGTGCGTCGGCAGGTCGTGGATGAGCAGTGGTGCGACCACCCCGGAGAGGTGCTCGGCCGCCTCCCCCCGCACCGTGAGCACCACCACCTCGTAGCAGATCGGCTCGGTCCCCCCGTGCGCCGGGTGGCAATGCGCCGTGATCGCCGCGCTCAGCGCCGGTCCGCCGGCCGCCGGGTCAGCTGCCAGGACGATCGCGCGCGAGGGGTGCCGGACCCCCAACCCGGTCATCGTTTCGACCACGCGCGCCGCCGACGCCGCGTCGGGCACCATCACGATCAGGTTCAGGACCGATGCGCGGGAATGCTGCAGCCCCTTCTCGGTGATCGTGGGATCGGAGGCGCCCGGCTGGTCGGTCCACAGGCGCGCGAGGTGCTGCTCGATCGCTCGCACGGTGGTGGCGCGCTCGACCCACGGCTCGGCCACGTTCGATTCCGCCTCGCCGAATCGCATCAGCCGGTGATGCACCGCCAGCGCCCGCTTCGCCGCGGCGGTCGGGTTCATGGCTTCCGCCAGGCGCGCCCGTCGCGCTCGAGGAGCTCGTCCGCCGCCGAGGGACCCCAGCTGCCGGCGGAATAGACGTGCAGCCGGCCACCTTCGCCCGAGGCCCAGGCATCCAGGATCGGGTCGAGGATCTCCCATGCGCGCTCGACCTCATCGTTGCGGGTGAAGAGCGATGCGTCGCCGATCATGCAGTCCAGGAGCAGCGTCTCGTAGGCGTCGGGCGAGTCGACTGCGAAGCTCGAGCCATAGCGGAAGTCCATGTTCACGCCGCGGATCTGCAGCCCCGGGCCGGGCACCTTCGCGCCGAAGCGCAGCAGGATCCCCTCGTCCGGCTGCACCCGAATGGCCAGGATGTTCGGCTCCATTGGTGCCGCGCCGGCCCGGGAGAAGAGGGCCAGTGGCGCCTGCTTGAACTGGACGGCGATCTCGGTCACGTGTGCGGTGAGCGCCTTGCCGGTGCGGATGTAAAAGGGCACTCCGGCCCAGCGCCACGATTCGATCGAGAGCTTCAGCGCGACGTAGGTCTCGCGCTCGGAATCGGGCGGGACCTCCGGCTCGTCCCGATATGCGGGCACGGGCTCGCCCTCGACCCAGCCAGCGTGGTACTGCCCGCGAACCGTCGCGGCGGCAACCTCGGTGGGGGACATCGGCTTGACCGCCCGCAGCACCTTCACCTTCTCGTCGCGCAGGTCCGATGCCTTGAACTCGATGGGAGGCTCCATGGCAAAGACCGCCATCAGCTGCAGGGCGTGATTCTGGACGATGTCGCGCAGGGCACCGGTCTCGTCGTATGACTCGCCCCGGCCCTCGATCCCGACCGTCTCGGCGACGGTGATCTGGACCGAGTCGATGTACCGCCGGTTCCAGATCGGCTCAAAGAGGCCGTTCCCGAAGCGAAAGACCGATAGGTTCTGGACCGTCTCCTTGCCCAGGTAGTGATCGATTCGGTAGATCTGGTCCTCGTCGAAGACCTGGCGCAGCTGTCGGTTCAGCTTCCGCGCGCTGGTCAGGTCGTAGCCGAATGGCTTTTCGACGATCACTCGCGACCAGCCGCGACTCCGGCGCCCATTTCCGCCGTCGCTGCCGGAGAGTCCCGCGGCCTCGATCTGCCGCACGATCTCGGCGTGCAGGGCTGGCGGGACGGCCAGGTAGAAGAGGCGATTCCCGGACGTGCCGCGGTCGCGATCGATCCGCTCCAACCGCTTGGCGAGCCCGGCCCACGCCTCGTCGTCGTGAAACTCGCCGCGCTGATACTCGATCCCCGCGCTGAAGGACTTCCAGATCGACTTCTTGACCGGACGATTGCGGCTGAAGGTGTCGATTCCCTTGCGCAGGTGCTCCCGGAACTCGGCATCGCTGAGGTCGCGGCGCGCGAAGCCAACGACGCTGAACTCGGGCGGCAGGGCGCCGCCAAGCATCAGGTTGTAGAGGGCGGGCGCGAGCTTGCGCTCAGTGAGATCGCCGGTCGCGCCGATGATGACCATCGTGCACGGTTCGGGCATCCGGCCAAGGCGCAGCCCCGCGCGCAGCGGGTTGCGACTGGTGATCGGTGGCGGATCGCGCAGCGGCTCATCGCTCTGCGGCTCATCGCGCAGCGACTCCCGCGGCGGTTCCTCGGGCAGGCTGCTCCTTGTCATCGGCCGATCAGGATTCGTCGCCCGCTGACTTCACCGCGTGCCCGCCGAACTCGTTGCGCAGGGCGGCCAGCACGCGATCGGTGAAGCTGTCGGGATCGCGCCGACTGCGGAATCGCTGCAGGAGAGCGAGGGTGATGATCGGCGCCGGGACATCGTGCTCGATCGCCTCCGCAACAGTCCAGCGCCCTTCGCCCGAATCGGCCACCCAGCCGCGGATGTCGGCCAGATCATTGCCCTCGCGCGCAAAGGCGTCGCCGGCCAGCTCGAGCAGCCACGAGCGGATCACCGAGCCGTTGTTCCAGAGACGGGCCACCGCGGCGAGGTCGATCCCGAACTCGGAAGCATGCATGATGTCGAAGCCCTCGCCGTAGGCCTGCATCAGGCCGTACTCGATGCCGTTATGCACCATCTTCACGTAGTGCCCCGCGCCGGCCGGCCCGCAGTACAGGTAGCCATTCTCCGGGGCCAGGGAGCGGATGGCGGGCTCCAGGCGGTCGAAGACGTCGCGCTTGCCGCCGACCATGGCGCAGAAGCCGACCTGCAATCCCCAGATGCCGCCGCTGACCCCCATGTCCAGGAATTCCAGGCCGCGCGCCGCCAGCTGCTCGGAACGTCGCTGCGAATCGTGGAAGTTGCTGTTCCCGGCGTCGACGATCACATCGCCGGCCGACAGGACCTCGGCCAGCCGCTCGACCATGTCGGCGGTCGCGTCGCCGGACGGGACGCTGATCAGCACGTGGCGTGGCGCGGTCGTCAGTCCTGCTATCGCCTCGAGCGAGTCGGCAACGGTGATACGACCCTCGTTCTCGGGCTCCGCGGCGAGCTCCCCCGCCACCGCGGTGGTCCGGTTCCAGGCGACCACGTCGTGCCCGGTGCGCGCCAGTCGCCGCGCCATTCCGGCGCCGATCCGTCCCAGGCCCGCGATCGCGATCTGCATCTGCCCCGTCTCTCTTTCTTGGGATTGCGCCGTCAGACGCGCGCCGGCTCGCCGAGCGTCGCGTGCATCATCGCCTCCAGCCGGGCCAGGCCGACCGCCGGATCGGCAAGGTGCAGGCGCAGGACGCGTCGCCCGCGGCGTTGCAGGGCGCCGAGGTCTCCGGCCGCCTGGGCCGCGATCAAGGTCCCGAAGCTCTCTGGCCAGCCGGGGACCGGCAGGTCGCGCCGCGATTCGGCGGTGATCTGCAGGAAGATCCCCGTATTCGGCCCTCCCTTGTGCAGCTGCCCGGTCGAGTGCAGGAAGCGCGGCCCGAACCCCAGCGTGGCGGCCATCCCGGTCTGATCCCGGACGAAGCCGCGCAACGCCTGCAGCAGCTCGACGGTGGCCGGGTCCGCCGGGAGGTAGGCGAGGAGTGCGACATAGTCGCCGGCACGAGCCGTGGCGAGGAGCGCGCCGACGGCACCGTCGACGGTCACCGGCGTGTCGCCCAGGCTCGCTGGGTCGGCATATGCGGCGAGCCCCGCCTCGGCGACCAGCGGTGCCGGCTGGGGCAGCACCCCATCGCGACGGTAGACATCCAGCAATGCGCGAGTGGCGTCCTTGGCCTCCTGCACATTCGGCTGGTCGAAGGGATCGATCGCCAGGATCATGCCGGCCGCCGCGGTCGCCACCTCCCAGCGCACGAACTCGGCGCCCACATGCAGCGGGTCCGGCAGCTCCAGGTGGAGTCCAGGGTGTCCGAGCTCCTGCAGCTCAGAGGCGAGGCGTCCCCACCCCGGATCGGGATCGTCGGCGGTCGTGATGAAGACGAACTGCCGGTCCGCGCCATACGCGGCCGCGGCGCCGATCGGTTCGCCGACCACGGGCACGATGCCGCGGCCGGCCTTGCCAGTGCTCTCGGCGACCAGCTGCTCGATCCAGTCGCCGAGGCTGGCGAGGCGGGAGGAGGTGAGGATCGTAAGCTTGTCCCTCCCTGCCAGCGCGGCCTCACCGATTGCCGCGCCGAGCTGCAGGCCTGGGTTCTCGGCACCTGGAAGCCGGCATCGATCGGCCATGGCCTGGGCGTAGGACAGCATTCCCTCGAGGTCCACGCCGTGGAGAGCTGCCGGCACCAGCCCGAAGACCGAGAGGGCGCTGTAGCGACCGCCCACGTCGGGTGGCCCGTCGACGATCGCCCGGAATCCCTGCGAGCGCGCCAGCTGGGCCAGCTCCGTGCCCGGATCGGTGATGGCGACGAAGTCGAGGGCTGGCGCGTGGGCGCTCATCGCGGCGTGGAAGGCGTTCGGCTCGGTCGTCGAGCCGGACTTGCTGCTGACGCAGAAGAGAGTGCGTGCCGCGGTGGCCCAGGAGCGGAAGCCGCGCACGACATCGGGATGCGTCGAGTCCAGGATCCGCAGCTCCAACCCGTCGCCGGCCGGTGCGCCGCCGGGCTCCGCGAACAGGTGCGCGAACAGGTCCGGCGCAAGGGAGCTGCCACCCATGCCCAGCACGGCGGCCCGTCGATAGCCGTCCGCCCGGACGTCGCGGGCCAGGTGCTCGAGCTCGTCGACCCGCTTCCCCATCTCCGAGGGCAGGTCCAGCCAGCCGAGCCAGCTGGTCAGCTCGTCCGCCGCCTTGCCGCTATCCGCCCACAGGGTCCCGTCCTTCGCCCACAGCCGCTCGGCGACCCGCTCGTCCTCCCAGGCGCTGAGTCGCGCGGCGATCGCGTCGGCGAGGGCGTCGCTCATGCGGGAGCGAGGGCCGCGCGCTGGCTCTCGATGGAGGCGAGCAGCTCCTCGAAGCTCTTGGCGAACGAGGCAACGCCCTCGCTGATGAGCTCGTCGGTCACCGTCTTCATCGGAATGCCGAGCGCCTCGACCACGCGCAGCGCCTCGCGCGCGTCGTCCACGCCGCGGTCGAGGGTGCGCCCGAGGC
>JBBQGI010000119.1:0-5488 GCA_038322875.1 Candidatus Limnocylindria bacterium
CTCGGGATAGGCGTCGAAGCGGAACTGCGGCTTGCCGAGGTCGAAGCTCACGATGGCATAGTCCGGCTTCAGGTCCTGCATCCCGCGCAGGACGATGTTGAAGAAGCCGAAGATGCCGGTCACCAGCATGCCGTCCGAGGTGGTGAGCGGGGTCTGCATCATGGCGAAATAGGCCCGATACACGATGCTCGGGCCGTCGATCAACATGAGCACCGGTCGACGATCGGCCATGGGCCGAGTCTAGACCCCCGCTCCTCGCCTAGAATCGGCTCCGTGCCGAGCCGGTTGCCCTTCGATCCATACGCCATCCTGGGACTCGCCCGCGACGCAACCCAGCAGCAGGTGGCAGGTGCCCATCGGCGCCTGGCGAAGCGTTTCCATCCCGATCTGCATCCCGATGAGGCGACGGCGGCCCACATGCAGCAGGTCAACGAAGCCTGGTCGGTCCTCTCCTCGGCCGCGCGCCGGATGGAATACGACACGGCCCATCCGACGGCGGGGACGCCGAGCAGCGGACACTGGGCCGCCTCACGGCGCACCATTCGGCCGGCGCAGCCGACAACCACCCGCACCTGGGCCACCTGGCGCGCCACCGCCGCGGAGACCCTGGCCGCCCCGAAGACGGTTCGTCAGCCTGGCGAGGTGCAGGTACCGCCGACGCGTCGACCACAGCCGCTGGAGATCGGGCCGCGCACCTTCCGGGACTCGGGCTGGGCGGCGCTGCTGGTGGCGATCGTCTTCCTCACGCTGCTGGCCGCGGCGGTGGTGGCGGGAAAGCTCGCCTAGCCGGCTCGCGGTTTGAGCGAGTAGCGCACCGCGGCGGAGACGCTGAACAGGCCTGCCCCGGCGGCCAGGAGCGTCAGCCACGGCTGCTCGCCCGGAGCGCTGGTCGCCGGCTGGAAGAGGTTTCCCGCCGGAGAGGGCGAGGCTCCATTGCCGTCGTTCACGCCGTGGCTCTCGGTGCGCGGCGCCTCGCTTCGGCCATAGGCGCCACTGCCGAAGGTGGTCTGAGGCCCGGGTGCAACCGATCCGGCAGCGCCGGCGACGGGCCCCTTGGCTGCGTCCGAGGCGCTGGCCGCCTCGACGGCTCGATCGGTTGAGTTCATGGTCAGCTCGTTCAGGACTCCCGACCCCCCGATGGCGCCGACCAGGACCAGTCCGACGCCGCCGGCCATCGCGGGCGCGGCGAGTCGGCGCAGCCACTCGAACCGGCCGGCGCGGGGCGCGGTCGCCTCGCGAACAGGTGGGATGAGGCGGAGATGACGGGATGGTGCGAGGTCAGGGAGGGTCGCGAGCGCGCCGCGCAGGAACGTCAGGTCATCGACGATCGGGCGGCAGCGGTCGCAGGCGGCGAGGTGCGCGACGATCGCGCGGTCGGCGAGGGCATCGGCATCGCCCGCGGCATAGGCGGCGAGACGCTCATCGTTCGGGTGGAAGTCGTTCTCCATGGTCATCGGTCCAGACGCACCTCGCTGGTGAACAGTTCCCGGTGCTCGGCCATCAATTCGCGCAGGCGCAGGCGACCTCGATGGATCCGCGATTTCACCGTGCCAAGCGCCGACGCGGTCGTCTCGGCCACCTCGCCGTAGTCCATCCCATAGACGTCGCACAGGACAACCGCGGTGCGCTGGTCCTCGGGCAGCCGCCGGAGCGCGGCGTCGAGGTAGCGATACAGCTCGGATCGACTCGCCTCGGCCTCGGGATCGGCAGCGCCCAGGTCCGGCAGCTCGGCAGCGCCCTCCTCGGGGTCGGGCAGCACGGTGGTCGGCCGCCGTTGCATGCGGCGCAGGATGTCGTAGCTGGCGTTGGCAGTGATCCGCAGCAGCCAAGAACGGAAGAGACCGCCGCGGTACTTCGCGATCGCGTCGTAGGCGTGCACGAAGGCGTCCTGGGCCGCGTCGGCCGCCATGTCCGGGTCGCCCAGCAGGCGCCAGGCGAGCCCGTAACAGGCCGACTGGTAGTGCTCGACCAGCTGCGTGAAGGCGGTCCGGTCGCCCCCACAGGCGCGAGCCACCACCGCCTCCTCGTCGGGCAGGGGCGCGGTGCGCGATGCGGGGCGGGCGGGGTCCCGGGGCTGCATTGGCTTCCTATGATCCCATCCTGGTGGGATACCGACTCAGGAGCGCACGGTGAGCCAATCGGTTTACCTATCTCAACAAACTGTTGCCCCGGCATTGCTTGCAATGTGGCGTACTTCAGTTCAGTTTCCTCCTTGCGCCCATAAGTGACGCGGAAAACGTGACGCCTGGAGGAGTCCGAGTGGCGACCCCGATCCATCGCAGACGCCGAGTGCTCGCACTCGTCGGCCTGCTGCTGACCACGACCCTTGCTGCCGCTCCCGCCACGCTCGCGGCGGGCCTGAGCCTGACCACCCCGTACCCATCGGTCTCGGTGGCGCCCGGCTCTAAGGTCGGCTTCGACATCACGGTCACCGGCGACGCCAATCAGCAGGTCGCCGTGTCGGTCAGCGGTGTGCCAACCGATTGGACCGCAATCCTCCGCGGGGGCGGCTACGTCGTCCACGGCGTCCAGACCGATGCGACCGGCAAGGCCACCGTACGCCTTGATCTGCAGCTACCGACCGCCGCCACCGATGGCGTCACTCAGCTGATCGTCGCCGGTACGGCGGGCGGCGTTCGAGCCGACCTGCCGATCGCGGTCGAGGTCTCGAGCAAAGCGGCGGGCGACGTCACCCTCAGCAGCGACTTTCCCTCCCTGCGCGGGGCGTCGGGGACGAGCTTCACCTTCAACCTGACCCTGCGCAACGAGTCTGCCGAGGACCTCACCTTCGCGGTGACCGGGGTCGGTCCGACCGCTTGGGAGGTGAATGCCACGCTGACCGGACAGACGCAGGCAGCCAGCGCCGTCGTCAAGGCGAGCGGCAATGCCGCGGTCTCGGTCTCGGCCAAGCCGCCGACCGACGTCACGCCGGGAACCTATCCGATCAACGTGCGTGCGACCGTTGGCGACCGGACCATCGATGCGCAGCTCTCGGTCGAGGTGACCGGCACCAACGCGCTGACGCTGACCACCCCCGACCAGCGTCTCAGCAACTCAGGATCGGCGGGGGCTGCCATCACCCAGCAGCTGGTGATCCAGAACGACGGAACCCAGCCGCTGACCCAGGTCATCCTCTCCGCGACGGCGCCGACCGACTGGAAGGTGACCTTCGATCCCTCGGATACCGTCGCGAGCATCGCGGCCAAGCAGAGCGCGACCGTCACCGCCACGATCGTGCCCTCGAACGACGCGATCGCGGGCGACTACGTCGTCACCTTCCAGGCTCGCAATGCCGACGCCAACGGCTCGGTCGACATCCGCATGACGATCGAGACCTCCCCGCTCTTCGGCTTCGTGGGACTGGCGCTGATCGTCCTCGTCCTCTTCGGGCTGTGGTGGGTCTTCCAGCGATACGGACGACGGTGATCGTCTCCGAGCCTCCCGTCGTGGCGGCGGGGCTGACCAAGCGCTACGGCGACCTCGTCGCCGTCGACAGCCTCGACCTCGAGCTCCGGCGCGGCGAGATCTTTGGGCTGCTCGGCCAGAACGGGGCCGGCAAGACGACGACGATCCTGATGCTCCTGGGCCTCACCGAGCCGAGCGCCGGGAGCGCCCGGGTGATGGGTCTCGACCCCGCGCGCGATGCGCTGCGGGTCAAGCGCCAGGTCGGCTACCTGCCGGACAGCGTCGGCTTCTACGGAGACCTGACCGGGCGGCAGAACCTGCGCTACACGGCACGTCTTAACGGCCTGCGCGGCGTTGAGGCGGAGGCGACCATCGACGAGTCACTCGTGCACGTCGGGCTGAGCGACCGGGCCGACGGCCGCGCCGACACCTACTCGCGCGGCATGCTCCAACGCCTGGGCATTGCCGATGCCCTGGTCAAGGACCCCGAGATCCTGATCCTCGACGAGCCGACTGCCGCGATCGACCCGATCGGCGTGGTCGAGATCCTGCAGCTCCTGCGCCGGCTGGTCGACGAGCGCGGCGTCACCGTCCTCCTCTCGAGCCACCTGCTGACCCAGGTCCAGTCGGTCTGCGACCGCGTCGGCATCTTCGCCGCGGGACGCCTCATCGGGCTTGGCACGGTGCCAGAGCTGGCCGCTCACTTCGGTAAGGACACCGGGCAGGTCGAGGTGACCTTCGAGGGGGAGCAGGCGGCAGAGGCGGCTGCTCGCATCGGGCCGATCCTGTCTGCCATCCCGGACGTGGAGCAGGTCGAGCCGGGCTCCGGGCCCGAGGATCCCTGGTCGCTCACCGTGCGACCGGCGAGCGCAGGGCGCCAGGTTCGCGAGGCGGTCCTGGCGGCCGCTTCGCGCGAAGCGCTGGGGCTGACCGCCATCCGTTCGACGGAGGCCTCGCTCGATGAGATCTACCGGGCCGCGGTGCACCAGGCGGGTCTGCACTCAGGCGCGGTCGAGGCGCCCGAGCCGGCGGGAGTGGTGGCGTGACGGCCGTCGAGACGCCGATCGCGGTCCCCGCGCCTGTCAGGAGCGTGCCACGCAACGGTTGGCTGGTGGTCGCCGGCAAGGAGTTCGCCGACCACGTGCTCAGCGTCCGGTTCTTCATCCTGCTGCTCGTGCTCGGTCTTGCGGCGGGGATCCCCCTCTTCCTGGCGACCGATCGAATCCACCAGCTCGCGTCACAGGTGAGCGGCGCCCAGGCCGTCTTCCTGGCGCTCTTCATCATCGGTCCGCAGGACGTCTCGATCTTCGGGCTCGATGTCAGCGTCCAGGGCTTCATCGGCCTGACTGCCCCCCTGCTGGGGATCGCCTTTGCCTTCGACGCCGTCAACGGTGAGCGGGCGCAGGGCACGCTCCCACGGCTGGTAGCCCAGCCCATTCACCGCGACGACGTGATCAACGGCAAGTTCGTGGCCTCCCTGGTCGCAATCACGCTGGTGCTTGCTTCGATCGTGCTGCTCATCTCGGGCTTCGGGCTCCTGCGGCTGGGGATCGTGCCGGCCTGGTCCGAGGTGCTGCGCCTGGTCATCTGGTTCGTGGTCACCGTCGCCTACGTCGCCGTCTGGCTCGCCTTCGGCCTGCTGCTGTCGGTGGTCGTGCAGCGAGCGGCCACTGCGGCGCTTGCCGGCTTCGGCGCCTGGATGCTGATTGCGATGTTCGGCCGCTTCCTGATCAATCTTCTGCTTGGGGCGATTGCCCCGATCTCCAGCAGCGCCCCGGCCGACCAGGCGCTGGGCCTGTACCAGCTGCACGCGTTCGTCCTGCGCCTGCTGCCGACGACCCTCTACTCGGAAGCGTCAGCGGTCCTGCTCAATCCGTCGCTCACGCAGACGTCGGTGCCGGCCACGCTCGGACAGCTCACGCAGGCACAGCAGCAGATCCCCACCCTCCTGTCCCTCGACCAGAGCCTGCTGCTGGTCTGGCCGCACGTCGTGGCGCTCGTCGCGCTGACCGTCATCTGCTTCGCGATCGGCTACATCCAGTTCATGCGCCAGGAGGTCCGCGCCTAGCTGCCGCGTCGCGCC
>JBBQGI010000120.1:0-5460 GCA_038322875.1 Candidatus Limnocylindria bacterium
GACCCGATCCGCGACCTGACGATCTGGTACGCCCAGCGCGTCAGCGACGCCAATCGGGCGGCGGTCGACAACCTCACCGGACACTTCCTGACGCCGGTCGACCCGCTGACCGATCAGGCCACCACCGACCTGTACGGCAAGATGCTGGTCATCAGCATCCCGTTGCTGACCCTGGGCGGGCTGATCCTGGGCTACCTGATCATGCTCGCGCGCACCACCGGCGAATCCGCCTACGCGGTGCGCTCAGTGACGCCCCGCTTCGTGGTCGGCGCGCTGCTCTCGATCTGCGGCATCTTCGGCGTCAGCGTGCTGGCCCAGTTCGTGATCGCCACCGATCTGGCCATGGTCGGCGTGTCGCTGCCGGTCAACTCGGTCGGCGCGGCGGCGGACTGGCCGGGTGCTGGCGGGGTGTTCCTGGTCCTGCAGCGCGGCGGCTTCGACCCGCGCATCGGCGAGGGACCGGCCAACTGGAACTCCGGGGCGTGGCTGAGCTCGGGGCTGCTGGCCGCGGTGCTGATGACCTTCGTGCAGATGATGAACGCGGTGCTCGGCGCGGTGGAGCGCCTGCTGGTGCTGCTCGGCCCGATCTGCCTGGCCGCCTACGCGCTGCCGGCTACCCAGCGTCTGGCCAACCTGTGGCTCAAGCTGTTGGGCGCCGTGCTGGCGGTGCGCTTCGGCTGGGCGATCGTGTTCATCCTGTTCAGCCTGCAGGTGCCGCCGCATCTGAACGACGCCGCCGCGCCACTCACCGCCGGTGACACCAATGCGCTCATCGGGCTGGCGTTGGGGGCGGCGGCACTGATGCTGGTCCTGCCGCCGATCCTGGTGCACCTGGTCCTCAATGCACCCGAACCGCTGAGGATCGAACGGTGAACCGCGACGGGCTGGTCGAGGTCCCCGAGAACGCACTGGTTGAGGAGCGCATCGCGTTGGGCCTGACCGCGCCGCAGCTGGGCATTGCCACCGGCGCGCTGCTGTGTGGCGCGGCGCTCAACCTGCTGCCGCTATGGGCACCAGCCAAGATCCTGCTCATCCTGCTGCTGTGCGGCTCGCTCGGCCTGGCCGCGCTGCTGCCTATTCGCGGCGAGCCCGCCTATCGCTGGCTGCTACGCGCCTTGCGCCACTGGCGCTCAGCGAAAGTCTGGCGCGCCGAACTGGTGCCCGCGGTCACCGCTAAATCGGCCGTAGAGGTCTCCAGTAAGCGGCTGGTAAGCGCTGATGTGCAAGATGATCTCGACGCGGCCGAGGATGACCTACCCCCGACGCCTCGACAGCCGGCTGATACTGAACGTTCCGCGACGAGCACCCTCGTCGCGACATCGCTGCAGCCGGCCCTGGTGGCGACGAGGTCCTCGACTGCCCAGGAGCAAGGGGCTATGGACGGCTCGCCGGTCCGGCTGCGATTGATTCGGCCCGAACCGCCCGGTATCGATCCGGGTGCAGCGGCTCCCAGGGAGGAGCACGAACGACCTCCCTCAGTTCCCTTTGTGCTTCCCGGGCCGCGCGTGGTGTGCTTCCTGTCGTTCGCCGGTGGCACCGGCAAGACGACCCTGGCCGTCGAAACGGCCACCTACATCGCGGCCCACGCCCGCTACCGCATCCCGGAAGGCGAGGAGCGGGCCGTGCGCACGCTGCTGATCGACGCCGCCCGGCTGTCGGCGGCGGCCGGCCTGCGCCTCGGTCTCAACGCGGACGACCTCTCCAAGACGTGGACCTATCGCGACTGGACCGACCCCAGCGCGGTGCTCGATGCGCGGGCGCGCAGCCGCCATCGAGTCGACGTCATCACCCTGCCGCCGCATCCCCAGTTCGTCGGTCCCGACCGACACCTGGCCGAAGAAGCTGGCGACGAGTTCGGCACCGAGCAGGCCGAAAGCCTGCTGAACGCCGCGCGGGCAGCCGCCTACCAGCTGCTGGTGGTCGATCTGGGTGGCGTCCTCGAAGACGGCCACCGCGTCCTGCTCAGGGAGGCTGCGCTCATCGTCGGCGTGGTGCGGCCGACCCTCGAATCACTGCCCGACGTGCTGCGCCTGGCCACGTACCTGCGCGACGCGGGCTTCGGCAGAAAGCTGGTGCTGGTGGCCAACCAGTGCTCCGACGACGCGGAGTTGCGGCGCTTCGCCCACGACGCCGACGTGCCGCTCATCGCCACGGTGCCGGCAAGCGCGATGTTCGTGGCCGCAGCAGATCGTCAGCAGCCCGCCTGGGCCCTCGACGTGCGGCTGCAGGACACGCTGCTGCCCATCGCGCGCACGGTGTGGCCGCTCGACTCGCTGACTGGCAGCCACACCAATGGCACAGGCCCACTCGACCGCATCGTCAGGCGGGCGCTGCGCGTGGTGCAGGGAACGCGACGATGAGGCCGCCGGGCGCCGCCGTCAGTAAGGCGACCCTGGGCAAGGTACGGCGCATGCTCGTCGCGCGCCTGGCACCTGAGGTGCTCAGCCCGTTCGGGCGCACGCCCGAGCACGAGACGCTCCTGCGCGAGGCGCTGGCGGCGATCTGCGAGGAGCCCGAGCTCGAGCTGGCTGCCAGCCCGAAGCTACTGGCCGAGATCGAGGCGGAGATCTGCGGCCTGGGCGCCCTGCAGCCGCTGGTCGACGATCCGGAGGTTGCCGACATCCTGGTCAACGCCGCGGATGCCATCTTCGTCGAGCGCGCAGGCCGGCTGGAGCGCGCCGAAGTGCGGCTGGAGGGCCAGCGCGAGCTGGTCGATCTCGCCGAACGCATCGCTGCGCTGGCTGGCCGCGAACTGTCGGTGGCGCATCCGGTGGTCGACGCCCGCATGCCGGACGGCTCGCGGGTGAACGCCGTCATCCCACCGGTCGGCGGGCCGTACCTGTCGATCCGCAAGTTCAACCGGCTGCGCCTCGACCTGGTGCCTGGCGGTCGGCACGCTCGCAGCTGGGTCGAAGCCGGCGGCATGAGCGCCGAGCTGTCCGACTTCCTGATCGGCATGGTGCGCGCTCGGGCCAATTTCCTGGTGGCCGGCGAGACGGGTGCCGGCAAGACCACCCTGCTGCGCTCGCTGACCGACGTCTTCGCGCCGGACGAACGGGTCGGCGTGGTCGAGGACACCGCCGAGCTGGCACTCGAGAACGCCAACCGCTTCAACCTCGAGACGCTGCATCCCACCGATCTGACCCGCGGCCAGGCCGACGCGCGCCTGCTCGACGTCGGCGACCTGGTGGCCAATGCGCTGCGCATGCGCCCCGACCGGCTGATCGTCGGCGAGATCCGCCTGCCCAAGGAGGCCTTCTACACCCTCCAGGCGCTGCACACCGGGCACGACGGTTCAGCGACGACCATCCACGCCTCCTCGGCCGAGGACGCCCTGTTCCGCTTCGAGTTGCTGGCCCGCCAATCGATGCGCGACCTGACCGCAGCCGATCTGCGCGCCTATATCGCTCGCGTCTTCGATCTGGTGGTGGTCCTGCGCCGCCTGAACAGCGGGCGGCGGATCGTGCACCAGGTCGCCGCGCTCGACCGCGTTGGGGCCGATGGCGGCTACCAGCTGACCGACGTGTTCCGCGCCGAGCCCGACGGCGGCGGCCTGCGCTGGGTGCATGACCGTGACTGGCAACCACCCGAACGGTTGCACGCGCGCATGCAGCTGGAGGGCGAGCGATGGAACTGATCGGCGCGCTGGCCAGCGGCATCGCCGTCTTCAGCCTGCTCATGGCACTGCTGCCCGACACACAGCGACCCGCGCTCGGGCTTCGCCATCGATGGCGCGCCTGGCGGCGGCAGCGGCTGTCTGCCGCGCGCAACCTGCTCGCCCAGGCTCGGCTGGAGATTTCGCCGCGCAGCTACCTGGTGCTATCGATCAGCGCCCCGCTGCTGCTCGGGCTGATTGGCCTGCTCGCCTCGACCGTGATGGGCGTCATGGGTGCCTTGGTCGGACTGTTCGTGCCGCGCTGGTACCTGCGCTGGCTGGTCGCCAACGAGGCGCGCGCGGCCGACGAGGATGCGCCCCGCGTGCTGCGCGCCATGGTCCATCGCGCGCAGGCGGGTGGCACCTATCCCGAACTGTTCGCGGCGGCGGGTGAGGCGGCGCGCCACCGCTGGGTGCGCGCCGACTTCGAGGAACTGCTGAGCCGCTACTTCGCCAACGAGCCGCCCAAGGATGCGCTGACCGTCATCCGCCGCCGCCAGGCGGGCCGCAACCTGGCGCTGCTGTACGACGCGCTCTACGTGCTAACCGCCACCGGCCAGTCCGCCTCGGCGGCGGCCGAGGTGCTCAGCACACTCGGCGAGGCGACCCGCACCAACCAGTCGATCGCCCGCCAGGCGGCAGCCGAGAGCAAGGGGCTGCGCATCCAGGCGCTGGTGCTGGCCATCGTCATCCCGCTGCTGTTCGGCTACCTGCTGCTGGTCAACCGCGAGCTGGTGGCGCCGGTCACCGACACCGCGCTGGGGCGCTTCGTGTTGCTGCCCGCAGCCGCCCTGCTCGAAGTCGCCGGCATCTGGCTGTCGCTGCGCGTCGCGCGGCTGGAGGCTTAGCATCGATGCTGCTGCTCGGCGCGCTGGCCACCTTCATTGCCGTCTTCAGCCTGCTCACTGCGCTATTTGCCCCCGCGCTGGCCGTGCCGCAGCGTGCCGAGGCGATTCGGGCGGCGGCGCTGCCGCGCCACCGTTATCAGAGCCTGGTGATCGCCGAGCGCCCCGTGTGGGAGCGGCTGCTGGCGCCACTCGCCAGCCGCATCGCGCAACGGCTGCCCGGCCTGCAGCGCCAGGTCGACCACAACCTGATCGTGCGCGCCGGACTGGACCCCGCCGTCATGTCCCCCGCCGAGGTCTACGCCGCCAAGCTGCTGGCCGCCGGCGGCGTGATGGTCGTGGCGCTGGCCTTGACACCCCTGTTCGGCGCTGCGCTGATCCTGGGCCTCATCGCGGCCTATCTGGCCTATGTATTCCCTACCGAGTACCTCGGCTGGCGGGCGCGGCGCCGCAAGGCCCAACTGCTGCGCGAGCTGCCCGACTTTCTGGCGCTGGTGCGCCCGCTGGCACAGCGCATGTCGCTGGAACATGCCTTCTCCGAGACGGCTCTGGCGCTGCACGCCGCCAGCGACGGCCACAATCTGCTGGCTCTCCAGGTGCGCGCCGCGGTGGCCGCCTTCGGCACGGGTGCCAACCTGTACGACGCGCTGCGCGACGTGGCGGCCACCAATGACCTCGAGGACCTCGACGAGCTGGCCGCGGCACTCGGTCAGTCGCGGCACCTCGGCAAGGGCGTGCCGCAGTCCCTCGAGGCCACCGAGCGCAGCCTGCGTGAGAACGAGCGCAACCGGCTGCTGGGCAGCGCTTCGACCGTGCAACCCAAGCTGGCCGCCATCCTGGCCGGCATCTACCTGCCCGAGTTCGTGCTGCTCGTGGTGCTGCCCATGTTTATCGCCACCCTTGGTCGACTGTAGGAGGAGAGAAAGCCATGCAACGAAGAGTGAGGCGGCTGGTGCATCG
>JBBQGI010000121.1:0-5184 GCA_038322875.1 Candidatus Limnocylindria bacterium
TGGGTCGTCCATCCAGCCTATTCTGCAGCCCGGGCGCTTCGGCAACCGGGCACCGGGCGACGGAGGGTCGGGCACAAGAAGTGGATGGCCTCGGCCACCTGCCACCGCCCAATCGGTCGACATGTTGTACGTGGAGGAGGAGCCGGAGCCATGAGTGACGTCCACATCGGCCCATGGGGACCATTTCCATGGATCGATCTGATCCTCATCGGCTGGTTTAGCCTGACCGCCCTGTCGGTCGCCTATGTCGCCTGGGACGCCTACCGCAACAATCCTGAGCTCAAGGTCATGAAGTGGGGCTGGCTGCTGGTCACCGCCTACCTCGGACCGATCGGCCTGGCGCTGTACGTCCTGTCATGCAAGGAACCGACGGCTGGCACGCACGAGATGTTCATCACACCGCTCTGGAAGCAGGGGCTTGGCTCGACCATCCACTGAAGCTACGATCACAAGGCCCTCGCCTCCATAGCCGTCACTCGAGGATCGCATGGAAGTCAGTCTCGGCCTGGCCTTCGCCGCAGGCGTCATCTCGTTCATCTCGCCGTGCGTCCTCGCGCTCGTGCCGGTCTACCTCGCCTACCTGAGCGAGACCGCAGGCGCAGTCGGAACCGTACAGGCGCAGGGCAACGCGGGCACGCTGGTTCGCATCGGCGGTCAGCCAGTCATGCACCAGGTCGCGCTGTTCACGCTGTCGTTCGGGCTCATCTTTGTACTCATCGGCACCTCGGTTGGGTTTCTGGGGGCCAGTCTGTTTCGACTCGTGCCATTCGCGCGGGAAGCGGCGGGCCTCTTGGTCATCGTGGTCGGCGTGCTGATGACCGGCCTCTTCGGACCGGTCCTGTCGAGGTTCGGATCAGGCATTCACCTTCGCCGCATGCCCCAGAGCCGGTCGGCTCGCTCCCTCGCGCTGGGAGGGCTGTTCGCGGTCGGCTGGAGTCCGTGCATCGGTCCGGTACTGGGTACGATCCTGGCGATGGGCGCCACGAGCCAGCAGGTGGGCGTCGCCGCGCTCCTGCTCGCCTTCTATTCGATGGGCCTCGCGCTGCCATTCCTCCTGGCCGGGGCAGCACTTCCACAGCTGACCCCCGCGATGACGATGTTGCGGCGTTGGCATCGGCCGATCGAGATCGCAGCCGGACTCTTTGTGGTGGCCATGGGCGTGCTCATCTTCCTGAACATCTTCGCCCGCATGGCGGGCCTCTTCAGGTTCCTCATCTGATGCCCGACGGCGCAACTCGGGTGACCAACCAGGGAAGTGCCCGAAACCGTGGCCGGCGCCGGCGCGTCCTGAGTACATGCTGACGGTCGCTCCGGCCCTGCTGGTGGCAGCGCTGCTGGCGTTGACCGGCACACTCCTGGTCGGGCTCACCAGCGTGCTCTGGTCACTCGTGCGCGCGCCCGAAGTGGCCACCAGCCCGCAGCTGCCAGCTGCGGACCGTCAGGCGCCGGTGAGTCTCCAATCGACGGCGCATGCCGGCATTCTGCTTGCCTCGCTCTTCTTGGTCGCGGCGCTCAGCGTGCGGACCGTCGCGCGCGGCCACGCGCCGTGGTCGAACATGTACGAGTTCAACCAGGCGTTCGCGGCGGCGATCCTCCTGGCGTACGTATTCCTCGAGCGGCGCGTTGCGATCCGATCGCTGGCGCCGCTTGCCGCCGCCGTCAGCGCTGCACTGCTGGCCTACACGCTGACCCTTCCCGACACGCTGAAGCCCCTGCCGCCCGCCCTGCAGACGCCCTTCTTCCTCATCGTCCACATCGGGACTGCAATGCTCGCCTACGGCATCTACGCCGTCGCTGGGGTGGCCGCTGCGGCCGAGATCGTGCAGGCGCGCTTCGGGGACCGGTTCGGCTGGCTGCCGGCGGCCACGGTGTGTCGCGCTGCGGCGCACCGGGCGGTGATCCTGGGATTGCCGGTCCTCACCCTCGCGATCGTGCTCGGTTCGCTGTGGGCCAACGTCGCCTGGCGCTCCTACTGGAACAACGACCCCAAGGAGCTGGCGGCGGCGGCCACCTGGCTCATCTACGCCGCCTACCTCCACGTCGCCGGTCGCCACGACCGTTGGGGTACTGGGGCGCCGTGGCTCCTGGTGGCCGGCTTCGGGGCGATCCTGTTCACCTACTTCGCAGCAAACCTGGTCATCCCCGGTCAGCACAGTTACTCAGGGCTATGAGCCGGGCGGCCAGCGGCGCGGCCGTCTCGGGCTCAGGGCGCGGTGCCCGGGTGTTCGACGCTGCCGCTCAGCGCACCGAGCGCGGGCTTCGAATCCTTGGCGATCCGCGGCTGGCGGTCGGCCTGCTCGTTCTGGCCGCGCTTGTCAACGTCATCGCCGCGGCCGATGTGCGGCTGCGAGGCCTCCTGGATGCCCCCGCCTACCTCGCCCTGATCGCCGCCATTCTGCTGACCGGCATCGCCGGCGTGGCCGTGCGCGTCCCCCTGGTCTGGCGCGAGTGGCGTCACCCAGAGGCAATCCCCCAGCGCAGCGACGTGCTGGCCACCGACCTCGAGCTGGCAGCCCCGCTCAGCGAGGAGCTGAAGCATGCCATCGCCAGCGACCTACGGCGCTATGGCTATCGGCTCATCGAATATGGGAGCGGTGGGCGCTGGCTGATCGCCGGCACCAAGCGCGGCTGGTCGCGCTTCGCTGCCCTCATCAGCCACCTCGCGCTGATCCTTATGGTCGTGGGCGGCGCGCTGGGCACGGCATTTGCCACAGAGAGTCGCATCGGCCTATTCCCCGGTGATCAGTCGCTGCTGGCGGCTCCTCGGCCGGGCCTGACCTCGGCGATGCGCTTCGACGGGCTTGATGCCGCCTTCGACGCCGCCGGCAACCCCGTGCGCTTCGATACGTATGTCACCTTCGTCCGCGATGGACAGGCAGTGCGTCATCAAGTGCTGCAAGTGAATGATCCCGGCTCGTTCGATGGCTACCTGGTCCACGCCTGGACCTACGGGCCGGCAGTTCAGATACGCGTGAAGGATCTCACTGGGCGGCCACTTTTCGATGGAACCGTGGCGCTGGGCGGTCCCGCCACCGGCAGTCGAGCTCCCTTCGTCCAGCTGCCTGCGCTGGGCACGACCCTGGGGGTGGCGCTCGCGGACGCCGCGGCCAACACGCTCCGCATCACTGCCGCCGGCGACGCCGGGATCATCGATGCCACCATGCTGCGACCGGGCGAGGAACGCCGGCTGGGCGATGCGGTGGTCCGCCTCATCGGCTTCACTTCGTATGTGACCTTCCTCAGCCGCAGCGATCCTGGCATGCCGGTCCTCTTCGCCGGAGCTGGACTCCTGACCGCTAGTTTTGTCGGCGCCTTCTACTTTCCGCGGCGTCGCGTCAACGTCCTGGTCGGCGAGGGCCGTCTTCGCATCCGCGTGCGTGGCGAGCGTTTCGACGAGCCGCGGCATGAGCTCGATCGCATCAGTCGGCGGCTGCGAGCGCTGCTGGCCCAGCCAGCATCCAGCGACGGATCGAGCGCGGCATGAGCCAGGTTGGCGAACGCGTGCCATGACCCACCGACAGCGGTCGCGGCGGGTGTCGCTGCTGTGGTTGGCACTGATTGTCGCCACCGGAGCTCTGCTGCTTCTGCTTGTACTGCTGCCGCTTGGTCGGAGTCCAGCGGTGGCCGACGGCGGCAGCCTCGTCGGTGAACCTGCTCCCGCTCTCAACGCCGTTGATCTCGCGGGCCGGCGCTGGTCCATCGCCGACGGCCGCGACCGGCTGGTGTGGGTCAACTTCTGGGGAACCTGGTGTCCCCCGTGCCGCACCGAGATGCCGATGATGCAGCGCCTCGCCGAGCGGTACGGCGACCGGCTGCTGATCCTGGGCGTCGACTTCGGCGAGGAGCCGAGCGCGGTGCGGGACTTCGTCGCACGCTACGGGATCACCTACCCGATCCTGCTCGATCCGACCCTGGACAACTTCTATCGCTGGAGCCCGCAGTTCGGGCTGCCAAAGCACTACTTCGTCGATCCGAGCGGCATCGTGGTGCGCGAGATCCCGGGTGAGCTGCCTCCGGAGCACATGGTCCAGATACTGGACGAGTTGCTCGGGAACTGAGCCCGGCACCTCCGGCGGTCAGCGCCCGCCGGATCAATTGGCGCGAGTTACCAGGGCGCCACGGTCAGGGAGCAGAAGGCGGCAACCGCGAGCGGCGCGAAAAGCCACAGCGACAGGCCCGCGGCCGAGTCCTGACGGTTGCCGTCGATCAGGGCTCGCAGTCGGAGGTCCATGGCGGACACAAAGCCGATGCCCAAGCTGCCAGCCTGCAGCGGCGCCAACTTGAGCAGGGCCCGCGCCAGCGCCCCGCGTGAGCTTCCGTGCCGCAGCGCGTGATCGTCAGCAGCGATCTCGAAGGCCGCGATGCGATGCGCCAGCCAACTTCGGCCGCCGACAAAGAGCCCGACCAGCGGAGCGAGAGCATCGAGCATGACGAGCTTGGCGGGAGCGTGGTCGAGCTGGTGGTAGCGCTCGTGGAGCAGCACCGCCCTGAGCTCGTCGGGCGTCAGGTCTTTCGCCAGCTCAGGGGAACAGAAGATATGCGGTCGGCGCAGGCCGGCCACGAAGGCGCCATTGCTCCCGGCGAGCTCACGCACGACGATGCCGTCGACAGTCGCGGTCTGAGCGATCCGCTGCAGCTGCCGCGTCAGTCGGTGATGCCGGTAGGCGCGCCAGCTCACTGAAACGGTCAGCGCCACCGAGAGGGAGGCCAGGGCCATGCCGAGGGGCAACAGCCAGCCGGCCGGGTGGCCAGGCACCGGAGTGACGAGCATGCACATGCCCACCACCGCCGCCGCCAGCACACTCATGACTATGGCCCCTCGGCGTGTCACGGCGATCGCTCCTCGGCGACGTCACGCAACCGCCGGGCGAGCTCGCCGTGGGGCTCCAGCTCCTCGGCAAAGCCGGCCAGCGAGGCCGCCCCGTAGCGGTCGATCAGCCGGCCCAGCTCACGGCGGCCGACAGCGGCGGCCAGCGTCGGCTCGTCCATCGTCGCCTGGTAGGTGTACGTCCGTCCACCCTGGCTGCGCGACACGTACCCCTTCTCGTGGAGGCGCACCAGGATGGTCATGACGGTGGTGTAGGCCAGCTTGCGGTGGGTGGTGGCGTTGAGGGTTTCCAGGTTCTTCGCCACCGTCTGCGGCCCGCCCAGCCAGAGCTGCTCCATCACCCGCCGCTCGAGGGG
>JBBQGI010000122.1:0-5048 GCA_038322875.1 Candidatus Limnocylindria bacterium
GGCGCGTTCGGCGGGCGTGGCCCGTCGCTGGGCGCCTTCCTGTACGGGCTGCTCTTCGCACCGATCGCGGTGCCGTGCAGCGGACCGTTCCTGGTCGGCATCTTCGCGTTCAGCTTCACCATCGGCGATGCGTTCGGCCGGCTCGCGTTCTTCGGCTTCTTCGGCATCGGCTTCGGCCTCCCGCTGTTCGTGCTCGGCAGCCTGGGCCAGGTGCGGGGCGCTCAGCTGGCGCGCGCGATCACCCGGTATGAACGCCCCGTCCAGCTCGTACTGGGCGCCGCCCTCCTGGCGGTGGGGATTTGGGATCTTTCGGTCAACCTGCCACTGATACTGGGCTGACTGACGTGTCCGTCATCGGATCGTCACGCGCCGGTCATACTGTCGGCGCCGCCATGGCCACACTGCTGGTCGTCGACGACGATCCGAAGATTCGCGATCTCCTCCGACTCTACGTCGAGCGCGAGGGGCACCGGGCAGCGTTCGCCGCCGACGGGCCCGAGGCGCTGGCGGTCGCGCGGCAGGTGCGCCCCGACCTTGTCCTGCTCGACTTGATGCTGCCGGGCCTCGACGGCTTCGAGGTTTGCCGCCGGCTGCGCGAGGAGTCCGACGTCCCGATCCTCCTGCTGACCGCGCGGAGCGGCGACTCGGACAAGGTGGTGGGCCTCGACCTCGGCGCGGACGACTACATCGTCAAGCCGTTCAGCCCCCGCGAGCTGATGGCCCGCGTGCGCGCCCAGCTGCGACGCCACCGCCCGCCCCCCGAAGACGAGCCGCGCCTCGCCGCGGATGGGTTGGTACTGGATCCGGCGGCGTTCGCGGTGACGCTCGACGGCAACCTCGTCGAGGTCACTCCCTTCGAGTTCCGCATCCTGCACGCGCTCATGCAGCGCCCCGGTCGTGTGTTCAGCCGCGACGAATTGATCGACGCGCTGCACGGGGCGGACGACCCCGGCATCATCGACCGCACCATCGACGTCCACCTTGGCCGACTGCGGCGCAAGCTCCGTGACGACCCGGCAAGCCCGCGCTTCGTCGCCACGGTGCGGTCGGTCGGCTACAAGTTCATCGGCGAAGTCGGGCGGCCCGACCTGTGATCGGGTCGCTCCGCGCCCGGCTGGTGCTGCTATTCGTGGCGCTGGCGCTGGTGGTGGCGGGCATCATCGTCTTCGCCGTCATCCGTTTTAGTGCCGACCAGGTCATGCACCTGATCATGAAGGGCGCCAACACGGCTGAAGAGGCGCAGGCGATGTTCGACAAGTACGTCGCTCGCGTCCTGCTCATCGGAGCCGCCGTGGGCGTGCTGATCGGTAGCTTCGCGGCCTGGTGGCTGGTGCGTCGCGTCCTCCGGCCGTTGGAGAATCTCACTCGCGCCACCCATGCTCTGGCCGCCGGTGACCTGGCGGCGCGCGTCCCAGAACCGCCGGACGCGGAGCTGCGCCGCCTGGCCCAGGAGTTCAACCAGATGGCGGCCACCCTGGAACGCGTGGAGGAGCTGCGGCGGGCGTTGGTCGAGGACATCGCCCACGAACTGCGCACGCCGCTCACCAGCTTGCGCGGCTACACGGAGGCGTTGGCCGACGGAATCATCGAGCCGACGCCCGACATCCTGCGCACCGTTCATGGGGAGATCGAGCGGCTGACGCGCCTGGTCGAGGGACTGGACCAGCTCGCCCGCGGCGAGCGCGATGCTCGCCGACGGGCACGCACGGAGGTCGACCTGGCCGCCGTGATGCGGCGCGCGCTCGAGCTCGCCTCGCCGGACTTCGTGAGCCGCGGGATTGCCGTCCGCATCGAGAATGTCGACGATCTGCCCCTGTTGCTGGCGGAGCCGGACGGCGTCGGGCAGGTGGTCTCTAACCTGGTGCAGAACGCCGCGCGCTACACCGATGATGGTGGCGCGATCACGGTCCGCCTGCGCGCGGAGGGCGAGTGGCTGCAGTGCACGGTCGAGAACAGCGGCCAGGCGATCCCGGCTGATCGGCTGCCGCTCATCTGGGAGCGCCTGTATCGGGTCGACCAGTCACGGACCCGCGCCTC
This sequence comes from Candidatus Limnocylindria bacterium, assembly GCA_038322875.1. GTDB lineage: Bacteria > Chloroflexota > Limnocylindria > QHBO01 > QHBO01 > CF-167. The sequence goes on from JBBQGI010000122.1 coordinate 2,038, forward strand.
GGGAGGCGCTGGGATCGGCCTGGCCATCGTGCGGGAGATCGTGGAGGCGCATGGTGGCTCAGTAGGGGCAAGTTCCGGGGAGGGTCGTACGGCGATCTGGTTCCGCCTGCCGACGGTGTCCCCAGCCTGAGCGGCGACGAATCGCCTCTACGACTGAGCTACGCCGCCATCGGGCGCACCCGAGGATACCGAGGCCGAGGGTCGGCGGTAACTCACCTACCATCGCGGTGATGCCCTCCGAGCCGTCGAGACCGCGCCAGATCGTCGAACTGCGCCTCCGCAACCAGCACCTCTCCGGCGCTCCCCTCTCCGCGCCGGCCCAGGTGGTCGGCCGGCTGGGAGCCATGCAGGCGCAGGACTATCCCGGAGCCAAGTGGTCGATCGGCGTTCGCCTGAGCGGCTCCACTGACACGGCGATCGACCGAGCGCTCGTCGATGGCACGATCCTGCGGACGCACCTGATGCGACCGACGTGGCACTTCGTGCTCCCATCGGACATTCGCTGGATCCAGCAGCTGACATCATCGCGCGTGAGGGCGCAGATGGCCTTCTACGCGCGACGGGCAGGTCTGGACGAGGCGACCTTTGCCAGGAGCAGCACCCTAATGGCCGCCGCCCTGGAGGACGGGCAGCGCCTGACTCGCGGCGAGATCGCGAAGCTCCTGGCCGGCAACGGCATCGCCCCGGGCGGAGAGGGGCTCGGTCACCTGCTCATGCGGGCCGAGCTCGACCTGGTCATCTGCAGCGGCGGGCTCAAGGGCCGGCAGCAGACCTACGCCCTCCTCGATGCGATGGTGCCACCCGCCACGCCCGTGCCCCGCGACGAGGCGCTCGCCGAGCTGACGAGGCGATACCTCACCGGTCACGGACCGGCCACCGACCGCGACCTCGCGTGGTGGTGCGGTCTGACCCTGACCGAAGTGCGGCGCGGGCTGGAGATCATCGGTCCGGAGCTCGAATCGACGATGATCGCGGACCGGATCTACTGGTTCGTCCCGACCAACGTGCCGGCGCCGCGCGCCGCCACTGAGGCGCACCTTCTCCAGGGCTTCGACGAATACGTCATCGCCTACAGCCAGAGCCGCGACCTGATCGACCTGGCGGGACTCTTCCCCATCGGAGCCGATGAGCGCCTGCGCATTCACGTGGTGCTGGTCGATGGGCAGGTCGTTGGCCGCTGGCGGCGCGTGGCGATCAAGGGGTCGGTGACGGTGGACGCGCGGATCGGGAAGGTCCTCTCCGCGAGCCAGCAGGCGGCCGTGCAGGCCGCGGTGGAGCGGTATGGGCGATTCCTGGGTGTGCCCGCCACCCTCGCCGATCGCCGAGCGGTGAGCGCCTCGTCAGGCTGATTCGCTCCCGATCGACGGGATGCGGTGGAAGAGCGCCGGATCGGCGGTTCCGGGCAGCACGCGCACCAGGGACGCGGGTCGCAGGCCGAGCGTGGCCGAGCCGCGCGGGCCATCGACCGTGATCGAGTCGAGCGGCTCGCTGCTGGCGAGCACGGCAATCGGAGCTCCCGGCCGTAGTCCTCGTGCTTCGAGGTACGACAGCAGCGCTGGATCCTCCTCCGCCTCTTCGGTGATCCGGTAGATCGTCGCTCGGTCGCCCGAGCTGAGCGTGCTCATCGGCACACCGGCTGGTCGACGACGAGCGATGGCGGCGTCGATCGGGTTGCCGTGGGGACATGTCTCCGGATGGCCGAGCAGCGCGTCGAGCTTGCGCTCAACCGCCTCGGAGATGGCTCCCTGCAGCGCATGTGCCTCCTGATCGGACTCCGCCCAGCCCATGCCGATCACCCCCGTCAGCAGCCACTCGAGCAGCGCGTGTCGGCGAAAGACCGCGTCGGCCAGTGCCTGGCCTGGCCGGGTGAGGATCAGCTCACGCCCCTTGCCATGGGTGACCAGGCCATCGGCGACGAGGCGGTGGATCATCTCGGAGGTGGCCTGGGGGGAGATGTGCAGGGTCCGCGCCAGTGCCGCAACCGTGCCCGGCTGACCGCTCGCGATCGTATTCCGCAGCGTCACCAGGTACTCGAGCGACGCCGTCGTCGGCGCGGCCGACTCTCCCGATCTCGCCATCGGCCAAGGATAGGCTGAGGAATGCGGTCGCGACACCAAAGCTGTCGCGACCGGGCCCTGTCCTTGGGCCATGCGATTGCCCCGGCCCAGGCTACGGCCCGAAGAAGAGCTCCAGCCATTGCTCGAGCATCGGCTTGGCAGGTCCCGGGTTCGGCTGCAACGCCGGCGGAAGCGCGGTTTCGGCGCCAGGTGGAATGATCAGCACCTGCTCGCCCGGCAGGCCGAGATTGAGCAGGCGACGCGCCTCGGCCGACAGGAAGGCGGCGCTGTGGACGTAGGCGAGCTCCTGTCGCAACGCCTCGTTGCGCGCCTCCATGGCGGCGATCTGCGCCTGGACGGCAGCCTCCTCCTGACCGATCGACCAGCTGGCATACACCTGGCGCCCGACCTGCACCGTCAGGAAGATGCCGATGATCACCAGGATCGCGATCCAGGCCATGCCGCCACGAGAAGCCGGGATCCGGACGCGGATCGGTCGTTCGGGGGGTGCTCCGCGTGCTGCGGGGATCTCGGCGCTCGTCATCTGGAGGGCAGTCTAGCCCTCGAGTTTTCCACCGTGCAAGGCGATCGGGGCAGGGTTGTCCACAGTCTGTCGCTCGAAATCGAACACTCGTGCTACGCTCGCACGAACATCTGTTCGGTTTGACGCGAGGATCCTCAAGGAGACCCCCCGATGCTGCTCGATCGACCCACTTCCGCCGACGAGGCGATCATTGCCTTCCTCGCCGACCCCAGCCTGGAGCCCCTGATCGCAGCTCACCGGGTGCTCGAGCCGCAGCCACCGCGCCACGCACCGTGGCCGCCAGGGATCGACCCGCGACTCGTGGGCGCGCTTCGCTCGAGGGGCGTCGAGGCGCTCTACACCCACCAGGCCGGTGCCTTCGAGGCGGTAGCCGCCGGCCGCAACGCGTGCGTGGTGACGCCCACGGCATC
>JBBQGI010000123.1:0-5034 GCA_038322875.1 Candidatus Limnocylindria bacterium
GCTCCCGATCGCGACCAGCCGGTCACGGACAAGCACGAGCTGGGTCACGATTGCGTCCTCGGACGCAGAACCGAGCCGGCTGATCCGCCATTCCACCGAGCGGAACGCGCTGGCCGGGAAGGAAACGACGACCGTCGGCGAGGGAGCCTGCGACGTCGATCTAGCATCGGGCGCTGGCGCGATGAGTCCGGGAACCACGAGGAGCGCGAGGGCCACGATGCCGAGGCTGCCTATGAGCACCCACGTCGTCCAAGACTGCCTTCGCACACTGCTCCGAAGGCCCTTGCCTGTCATGTCTGCCTCTGCCATCCCGAATTACGCGAGCATGCCATTGCGCCGACTCCCCGGCACCGGCACCTCCGCTGAGCCACCTTCGACACCTGACTTTGCGAGATCGCGCGCTGACCGAGCCTAGGACGAGAGGTCGACCTCGGCGATGAGGCTGCGGAACTCGGTGCTCGTGTCGACCGGATAGGTCTCACCATCCTCGAGCCCGACGCTCATGCTGGCGCTGAGCTTCTCGTCGCTGGCATAGGTCAGAGCGTGGCGCCGTTCAAGCTCCCGCGCGATCGCCTCGACCAGCGTGTCCTCCTCGAACGTGTCGATCACCGCGGCGCGGGCGGCGACCACCATCGCTTCGAAGGCCTCGGGGCTGAATTCCTGCTCGCTGACCAGCACGGCATCGGTCAGCAGGTCGGTGGCGCCCTCGTGCAGCTCGTAGAAGAACAATTGCATGATGCCCCGATGATAGCCCGGTGCTGATCGACGCGCCCCTCATCGAGCTGGACCTGCTGCTCGTCGGTGGGTTGACCGTCGACCGCCTTGCCGACGGGTCGACAGCCCCCGGTGGATCCGTGCTGCACGCCGCCCGGGCGGGTGCGCGAGGCGACTGGCGCATCGGTGCGGTGGTGCTGGCTGGCGACGAACCGGAGGCGCGCGAAGGCCTGCGCGAGCTAGGGCGACTCACGACAGAGATTCATGTAGAGCGAGGAGGGCCCGGCAGCCAATCGATCGGCTTCGAGCACGTCGAGACGCCCGCGGGTCGGCGGATGACATTCCTTGGTTCCGGGGGACTGCTGGTCTGTCCGCCGCGCGCGTTTCGCCCCGCCGCCGTCCTCTACGCGCCCGTTGCCGACGAGCTGGGCATTGGCCTTGGCGGTCAGCACTACCAAGGCACTAGGCGAGGTGCGATTCTGCAGGGGTGGCTTCGTCGCCTTGAGCCTGGCGCGACTGTCGAGCCTCTGCCGCTATCGTCACTCCCCCGTGCCCTGGTGGGGAGCCTGAGGGCCTTCGATCTCCTCGTCGCCAGCAGCGAGGATCTCCTCGCCGAAGCGTCGGAGCCGGCGGCGCAGCTGGCGGCTGTGCGTGCTCTCATCGGCGGCGGGCCGTTCCTGATGGTGACCGACGGAGCGGAGGGAGCGTGGATCGACGACGGGTCGGAGGTGCAGCACCTGCCCGTTCCGCGACGCGTCGAGGGAGTCTCGGGCGTCGGAGCGGGCGACGTCTTCGCCGCCTTCGCCCTGCTTGCTCTCGGACTGCCCGCTGCCACGGCCCGGACGGCGGCGGTCGCCGGCATGGCCGCAGTGATCGAGTTGCTCGAGGCGAGAGGCCGCTAGCCCGTGCGGGACCCGTCCGGCGTTACGCCACGCGCTGTTGCCGTGCGGCGCGCCTCTCGGCAGCGGCTACCCAAAGGCGCAACCGGCGGACACGCGCCTCGACCCGCAGTCGCACACGGCCGAGTGCCAACATGCCACCGCCACGCCCGAGGGCGAATGCCAGATCGAGGACGCGGGATGCGGTGATCGCGGCCTCCAGGGCTCCACGCAGGTCGCCGCGATGCCGTTCCCGGATGCGGGCCACCTCCAGCCAGGCGGCCGCCGCGTCGGTCGAGGCGCGGCGCGTGGCGGAGGTCCAGAGCGCCTCCGCGCGGTCGATCTGGCCGGCTCCCAGCAGCAGGCGAGCGGCCAGTCGTCGCAGGCGGTGTGCCTGCTCCTGGTCGACGCCCGGCAGCATCGCGGACTCGACGACCTCCAGCGCCTCGTCAGTCGCGCCGTGCCGCAGCAGCTCGACGGCCATCCCGTGGCGGTCGAGGATGCCGGCGTCGCGCCAGCCGCCGCTACGCAGGTGGAGCACCTCGGCCTCGAGCAGGGCGAGCGAAACGATGTCCTGCAGGTTGTGGTCGAGCACCTCGGCCAGCAGCTCGGGCGAGCCGCCGCGCAGGTACGAGAAGTAGCGGGCAGGTACTTCGCTGCTGGGACAGTCGGACGTGCGCCGCACGTCAAGCACGCCCGCCTCCACGTCGGCGAGTCTCGCGCCGCCCAACGGACGCCGGAAGAGGCGGCGTGCCACGGGCAGCAGGTCGTCGTGCCGGTCGGGGAGCGCCGCAAGCTCCCGAAACAGGCCGTTGACGGTCAGCCGGGTCGTCAGCAGCGGCAGGTCGAAGCCGCGACCGTTGTAGGTCACGACCCGCTCCGCGGCACTGAGGTCCGCGGCAACCTGTCGCAGCAGTGCCGCCTCGTGTGGGTAGTCGGGGAGTAGCAGCTGGCGGACGACCAGTCGCTCCCCTTCGAGGTGGCCGATGCCGGCCAGGAAGACGACGGTGCCGGCTCCCGTGGAGAGCCCCGTCGTCTCGGTGTCGAACCAGCGGGCTGACGGCAGGAGCGCCAGCGCCGCAGCCGCGTGCGGCGGCAGTGGCACCGAGCGTTCCACCACGACCGCCGCGCCGCCGGGCGCCACCGACAGGCGCGCCCCGAACCAGCGGGCCAGTGCCTCGGCCCGGTCGGCGGCGGGGACCGGTGGGGGGCGCCGGATGGCGTCACCCTGGACGCGGATGGCGGCCAGGCGCTCGACCAGCGAGCGGCTGCTCACCGGCCGCCCAGACCTGCGAGCAGCTCCCCGACGACACGCTTGCCATTCGCGCCCACCTCGGTGACCGGACCGACGCACGACGGGCAGCCGTCCAGGCAGCGGCAGCCGGCGACGAGCTCCGCGCAGGCGGCGATGAGCTCATCGGTGAGGCCGAAGAGGCGCTCGGTGAGCCCCACGCCACCGGGCACGGCGTCGTACAGGTACAGGGTCGGGCGGCCGGTGAACGGCGCCTGGACCTGGGCCAGGACGCCGATATCGCGCGGGTCGCACATCAGCAGCAGCGAGGCGGCGGTGCGGGCAACTCGTGCCAGGCCGATCAGGGCGCCGTCGAGCGTGTCACGGTCATAGCGGTTGACGAGCTCATCGGCCGGGATCAGCCAGCAGGCGGTGGTGTGCATCTCCTGCTCGGGGATGCTGATCGAGCCCCAGCCCACGTTCTCGTGAGTGTGGTACTTGATCTTCTTGAACATGGTCACCCGCCAGGCGACCATCACCTCGCCACGCTGACGCCTGCCGGCGGGCGGCACGTCGGCCTCGTCGAAGACCTCCAGCACCTTGAGCGTGATGCCCAGGTCGGCATCGGTGTAATAGTCGACATCGGTGCGCGTGACGTAGGCTTTGCGCTCCTCCCAGTCGAGCCGGTCGACGTGGTGCTGCACGCCTTCATGGATGTAGATCGCCTTCTCGTGGACGAGCAGCGGCGCCGCGAACAGGTCGACCTCGCCGAGCACACGGTGGCGGTCACCCGTCGTGTCGATGATCACGACGTTCTCCGGCGCCCCGGTGCGGAGGCTGAAGGTGCTGGCGGGGAAGTTCTCGTGGCTCCAGTAGTACCGATCGTCATCGGCCCGGCGCACGTAGCCGTCCTCCTCGAGGACGTCGAGCAGGGTCGCCGTCTCGTCGATCCCGAATCTCTCGGCGGCAGGCACCGGCAGCTCGAAGCTGGAGGCCCGCAGGTGGTTCAGCAGCACGTGCAGGTTGTCGGGGTTGATGAGGCCGTGCTCCGGCGACTGCTCGAAGAGGTACTCCGGGTGCGAAGCCAGGAACTGGTCGATCGGTGCCGAAGAGCAGACCAGCGCGGAGAGGCTGGTGCTGGCGCGCCGCCCCGCCCGGCCCATCTGCTGCCAGGTCGAGGCGATGGTTCCGGGGTACCCGACGCTGATCGCCGCGTCCAGGCCGCCGATGTCGATTCCCAGCTCGAGGGCGTTGGTCGCCACGACGCCGCGCACGCGCCCGTCTCGCAGGCCACGCTCGATCTCGTGTCGCTCGTTCGGCAGGTAGCCGCCGCGATAGCCGCGGATGGTGTGCGGGTGACCGGGCGGTGGGGCGAACGTCTCGCGCAGGTAGGTGGTCAGCACCTCGACGGCGGTCCGCGATCGGGCGAAGGCGATCGTCTGCACGCCACCGCCGATGAGCCGCTCGGCAAGGCGCTGCGCCGTCAGCAGCGACGAGCTGCGGATCCCGAGCTGCTCGTTGGCGACCGGGGGATTGACGATGAGGATGTGTTTGCGGCCCCGCGGCGCTCCGTTGTCGTCGATCAGCTCGACGGGGGCTTCGATCAGCCGTTCGGCCAGCTCGCCGGGATTGGCGATCGTGGCGCTGGCGCAGATGAAGACCGGATCGGCACCGTAGTGGCGGCAGACGCGGCGCAGGCGCCGGATGACGTTGGCGACATGGCTGCCGAAGAGGCCGCGATAGGTGTGCAGCTCGTCGATGACCACGAACTGCAGGTTCTCGAAGAGCTTGAACCACTTGGTGTGATGGGGGAGGATCGCCGCGTGGAGCATGTCGGGGTTGGTGATCACCACCTGCCCGGCGGCCCGCACCACGCTCCGCACGTTCGGAGGTGTGTCCCCGTCGTAGGTATGCGTCTTCAGGCCGAGCTCGGCCGCATCGGCGAGGGCTCGCAGCTCGACCAGCTGGTCCGCGGCCAGTGCCTTGGTGGGGAAGAGGTAGATCGCGCGAGCCGCCGGATCGTGCGCCACCGCGTTCAGGACCGGCAGGTTGTAGCACAGCGTCTTGCCCGATGCCGTGGGCGTCACCACGCACGCGTTGCGGCCGGCGGCTACCGCCTCGAAGGCACCGGCCTGGTGGGTGTAGAGCGCCTCGACGCCCCTCGAGCGAAGCGCGCCCACGAGTCGCGGGTCGATCCCTGGCGGCCACGGT
>JBBQGI010000124.1:0-4979 GCA_038322875.1 Candidatus Limnocylindria bacterium
GAGCAGGACTCCTCCGAGGTAGGTCACGGCGTACTTGTCGTAGCGGGTGGCCAGTCCGCGCCACTGCTTGACCCGGCTGAATGAGCGTTCGATGGTGTTGCGCTGCTTGTAGGTCTCGCGGTCGAACCCGGGCGGGCGGCCTCGACCCCTCACCCCACACTCATTGGTGAAGAGCCGGTTTGCCACAGAGGACACAACGGTGGACGGGTTCCGGATCGAGCGTGGGACCAACCTGATCGTCGGGATCTACGCCATCCACCGCGACCGGGCGCCATGGGACGCCCCGGAGACTTTCGACGCGGACCGATTCAGCGCGGAACGATCCCGGGGCAGCGACCGCTGGCAGTTCCTGCCGTTCGGCGCGGGCCCCCGCTCGTGCCTCGGTGGCCGCTTCGCCATGCTGGAGGCCACGCTCGCCTCGCGAGCCTGGTACGACGCCGCCGGGTCACCTCGCTCGACCGGTCTCTCCCTGGCGCTTCCGTTCACCATGACAGCGGGTGGACCGATCCCGGCGCGGGTCGGACTCGCAGAGTTCCGGCGGCCGCGCGCCGAGAGCCGCCCCCCGTGGGCAACGAGCCTGCGTTTCACGGCCACCAGCGGTCGACGTCGTCAAGGACGGAGACCATGTCCACGACCGCCTGTGAGCCGGCCAGCGCCACCACGACATCGGCCAGCGCCGTGAGCTCTTCCAGCGCCGCGGGGCGACTGACGGTGGCCGTCTCCAGCGAACGTTCCCATCGCGCACGGATCGTCGAGGGTGCTGCCTCGGCCAGCAGAGGAGCCAGGGTCGTCAACGACTGGATCCCCTTCCACGAGCCACCCCTCGGGGCAGCGTCCCAGGCGGCGAGCAACAGCCTCTCCCGCTCGTGGCCCTCCTGGGCCGCCGCCACAATCCGCAGTGCATCGGCCCTGTCATCCAGCACGAGGTCGCTCTCGTCCGGAGCCTCCGCAGCTCGCGCGGCCTCTTCCAGGAGGCGGGCTCGCTGCGGACCCTCCCTCAGCAGAGCCGACCCGCAGAGCAGCTCCACCTCGCTCGACCGCAACAGCGCGCGAGCCTTGTCCTCCACCGCCTCCAGCCATCCATCCCTCTCGTCGGGCGGCGAAGCGTGGGCGACCTCGAGCGCTGCCTGGGCCGCGGAGTCGGCCACCTCTATCCGGAGGAGTACGTCAGCGGCTCTGATCCGGTCGCCGTGGCCGATCCAGGCACGGACCATGGCCAGCCGAGCCCGGTCCCGGTCCATCCGGTCCGCACCCTCCGGAACCCGGTCATCCAGCCGAGCCAGGGCCTCGACCGAGAGGAGCGGAGCCAGCCGCTCGATGAGGCGGAGCTGGTCGTGGGCCTTCTCGAGCGCCTCGAGAGCGTCGAACCCGAGATTGAGGACCGGTCCGCGGCTGTCCTCGGCGGCGCGAGGAACCAGCCTCACGACAGCGGAGTAGAACTCGGGGTCTCCGCGCTCGATCGCGGAGCCGAGCAGTTCCTCGGCGACCCACTCAGGCATCACGTCGGCAACGGGGTCGACTGCTCTCTCGACCTCGGACGGGGAGCCCCCCACGAGAGCATCCAGGGCCGCCTCCCAGTTGCCGTGCCGCGCCCAGGCTCCGAACAGCGCCGGTCGCACGTCCCAAGCGAAGCGATCCGATCGGGCAAGGGCCGCTTGGACTGCGGCGACGTCCGCGGCACCGGCGTGCGCCAGCAGCGGAACCGCCGCGCTCGCCAGCTCATCGACGGGCAACGTGTCGATCATGAGCTGCAGGGCGGGTCCCACGGCTCGTTCCGCGGCGCCGGTCTCCAGGCGGGATGCGAAAGCCGCGAGGCATTCCGATCGCTCGCGCTGGTCGTCGATCCGCAGCACGAGTCTGACCTCTTCCTCCAGGACGACCTGGGCCTGGCTCGCCTCCGTCTCCGGCAGCAGCAGCACTAGTCCTGACATCCGACTCCAGGCATCTTGGATCGCCCGCACCGACGGCAGCGCCGCCCCGACGAACTCCTGGAACAGCAGTGGCTGCGTCCTGCGAAGCCGCGCCGCCGCCGCGCTGGCCACCAGCGTCTCGGCCTGCTCGCGCCCTGCCCCTGCGAGAAGGCCGAACACCGCCCGCACGGCGGAGTCCCGGTCGTCACCGGTCGCGACCGGAGTGACCGACAGCAACGAAAGCAGCCTGTCGGCGGGTTTGAGCTTGTCGCCGCCAACGATCACGGCGTGCACTGACGCCGCCCGGCTGGGCTCGGACCTGAACGGTGCCAGCCGAGCTTCGAGACGACCAGCTCTCCAGTCATCCGCACTGCGGGAGAGCTCGACCTCCGCGTCGCGGACCAGGTCCTCCAGGGGCTGGTCTCCACGCTCGGCGAGGGCCAGCAGGACCTCCAGCCGCGCGGCGGGCTCGGCCAGTCGATCGGCCATCCGGCGTACGCGATCGAGCTGCGAGGCGGGCGCGTTCACGGCCAGGTACGCCACGTACCAGCCAGCCCTCGGGTCCCGGGACCGTTCTTCGACCTTTGCCACCGCCGCTTCCACGGCGTCGGTGCGGTCGGGGTCCAGCTGCCAGACCCGCAACAGGCTCGAGGCTTCCACGTTCGGCGACGGCACCTCGCCCGGCGGCAAAGCCTCGGTCACGAACCGGCGTCGCGCCGGATCCTGCAGGGCTTGCGCGAGGTCCAGGAGGCGTCTGAACCGATCCCCGTCCTCGGGTTCTCGTCGCGCGAGGAGCGCCGCCTCCTCGGCAACGCTGTCTTGCTGTTGTGCTGGGAGGAACGGCAGCGCGGCCACGAGCATCTCGAAGCGCCCACTGCCACTGGCCCAGTCGGCGGCCGCGAGAGCCTGCGCAGGCGTCCAGACACCCTTGCCAAGAAGCAGCGCCGCGAAGGAGGACGAGACGCCGCCGACGGCGGATCGGGCCGAGGCGATCATCAGCGCCCAACGGATGACGTCGACGGTGTCTCCACGTTCACGGGCGTCGGCCAGCGCTCGCCGGACGTCGGCAACGTATCCGGAGACCTGCCCGCTGCGGAGTCGGACGGACCACCATGCGTTGGCTCTGTCGGAGGTCTCGCGGCGCAGGATCGAGGGCAGCTGCGCGCCCCTACCAGCGGCGTCGAGGTGGTAGCTGAAGTGGTCGAGGAGGTAGCCGTCGTCCTCGACGAACGGCGACTCCGCATCCTTCGCCGCGTAGGCGTCGATCAGCGCTCCGTGTTCCGCAGCCAGGTCCGGGACCGTAGCCCGCGCCAGGTCGTGGAGAAGGTCATGGAGCGACACGAGTCTGCGGGGCGACTGCCCGTCGGTTCGGAGCAGCGCCTTCGCGGCCAGGATCGACAGCACGCGCCGGGCGTACGGCTCGGTCAGCGTGGCCCTCACGGTCCACAGCGTGACCAGGGTCGACTCCGGCACCGGCCTGTCCCAACGCAACGCGGCCAACTGCTGGAAGCAGGTCGAGGCGCCCCTCTCGAGCTCGTCCTCGGAGCTCTCCAGTGCGTCGAGGCTGGCGCGAAGTGCGCGGAGCAGGTTCGGGTACGGATAGTCGGGAAGGCGCTCCGCGAGGAAGCCCAGGTCCGCCTGGTCCATGGAGGCCGAGATGTCCTCCCACGGTGTTCCGCCCCGAGCCATCGCACCCACCACGGCGAGAGCCAGCGGGAGGCCGCCGCATTCGTCGGCCACGGTGCGGGCTGAATCCGGCAGATGACCCACCGACCCGCCGACCCAGTCACCGAGGAGCTGCAGTGCCTCGTCGCTCGTCAGCGGATCGACGGCGATGGAGACCGCGCCCAGACGGGTGGCGATCCCACCGTCGCGCGCGGTGACCAGGAGGTGCGTCCCCGACCCCATGAGCGCCAGGAACGGCGCAAGGTCGTCTTCGTTCCAGACGTTGTCGGCCACAATCAGCAGCGGTGCTTTCACGATCCTCTGCGCGAGTCTTGGAACGATGTCCTCGACGCGCGAGTAGTCATGCAGGTCGTCCGCCATCGCAGCACCGATGCGCCGAAGCCCGGCGAGCACGTCAGGCTCCCGGCCTAGATCCACCCACACGACGCCGCTGCCGAACTGACGGCGTACCTGGATGTGCCTGGCGACAGCGGCAGCCGCGACCGACTTCCCGACGCCCCCCATCCCGTGCAGGACCATCGTACGTTCACGGACATCCGCGGTAAGGCGCTGCGCCTGATCGAGCTGGAGTGCCGACTCCACCCGCCTGGCGGCGAGGCGGCGCGGCTGGTAGTGCGGCGGAGGAGGCGGGACGTGCAACAGCGGTCCGAGACGCGGCTCGGGCATGCCGAGGTGACGGAGGAGCTCCTCGACCACCCAGGCTTCTCGGCGATCTCGCGCGTCGACGATCTGCAGCCGACTGAGCTCCCGCGGCAGCGCGTCCTCGATCCCTTTTCCGGCGGGCAGGTCAGTAACCACAGGGATGACGACCTTTGCCGCCTCCAGCGCGTAGCGCCACTCCGCCTCGACATACTGCGACGACAGCGCAGCCAGACCCAGGACCAGCACGACGCGGTCCCGCCCATGGATCGCGTCCCGGATCTCCTGGACGAAGGTCAGCCCGCGGCTCGGCAACGAGTCCCGGTCGAACCAGACCGAGACACCGGCGTCTTCAAGCCGATCGCGAAGGCGCCTGGTGAGAGCCTCGTCATCTGCCCGCGCGTACGAGAGGAACACCGACGGCAGCGTCACCACACGATCAAGGTTCGCACACCTACCAGCCCGAAAGAAGCGCCGCGATCAGGTCGAGCCGGTAGCGAGCGCGCGCGCCACGCGCGCCTCCAGCTCCCTCGGGTATTGCTGGACGCCGCGCGGCAGATCTGCGGTCTGTCCGCTCAAGATGGCATCGAGTCCGAGCAGCATGACTGACGTTCCGCACTTCTCGGTCGGGTTATCTCGTGGATTTGCGGGGCGGTCCTTCCACCTTGTTGAAGGCGTCTAGGGATCGGGCTTCGACGTCGGTGACGATGTCGCGTAGGCGTCGGGCGTTGTCGAACCACGCCT
>JBBQGI010000125.1:0-4857 GCA_038322875.1 Candidatus Limnocylindria bacterium
CAGGTCGCGCACGCAGGCGATGGCCCGAGCATGGGCGCGCGCCTGAACGCCGGTGCCGATGATCGCCAGGACGTGCGCATCGGTCCTCGAAAGGTGGCGGGTGGCAACCGCCGAGACCGCCGCGGTTCGCACCTCGGTGATGCGGGTGCCGTCCATGAGCGCGATTGGCGCACCGGTCTGCGGATCGTGGAGGGCGATCGTCGCCAGGTGCGTCGGCAGGCCGCGCTCGGCGTTGCCGTGGAAGACGCTCACCGCCTTGTAGCCGAGACCGATGCCGGTCAGTTGTGCCGGCATCAGCGCCAAAATGCCGGCGTCATCGGCCGCCGCCAGCGTCAAGCGAACCGGCTGGACCGCCTCGCCGCGGGCGAACTTGCCCAGTGCACGCTCCATGACTTCGATGCACCCGCGCATGGGCAGCAATCGCTCGACGTCATCGGCGCGCAGGATCCGGATCTTCATGAGCGAGATCCTAGCCAGACGGTGATGGCCGATACGGCAGATTCGAGGCGGTCACAGTCAGGATCGCAGGTCCGCTGCAGTCGGTCGCGTCCTGGCCGCAGACACCGAAGACGAGGAACCGATCAGGGAGCGCAATCGCGGCGCGAGCGTTCCAGGCGATCGGGTACTCCTGCGCCTCTTCATCGGCCGCAGCGCGGTTCCGCACGAACCAGGCAAAGGCATGCGGTCCGGACCCATCTTTGGCAGGTCCAACGACATCGCCCATCACCAGGGTGCCGAGCGGGCCGTGAGCGATCGGTCCGGTTTCGAGATCCGGTGTTGAACTGAGGACGCGCTGCTGCCAGGCGACGCCGTCCGGCGACTCCCACATGGCTGCCAGCGAGCCCTCGCTCGTTTCGGGATTGGGCAGCACCATCCCGCTGGCGTAGAAGCCCGATGCATCGGCGACCAGGTCGCCCAGAATCGAGCCGCTGAATCGGTCGTTGAGCGTTGTCCAGCCGGCCGCATCGGTGTAGATCCAGGCGTCGGGCGTCAGGAAGCTCGACGGCGTGGTGCTCGTGTCGACCCCGACGGCCAGGAGTGTGTCACCGCGGCCGACGATGTCGCGGAACTGCGCCTTGGCGATTGCCGTGTCGTTCTCCATCGCATCCCACGACGAACCATCCGGCGACACGAGGAGTGTTGGGTAGCTGCTGAAGCGAATGGTCACGAAGCCCATCTCGCCGGCGGTCAGGAACTGGCCGACGGCCGCCTGGACCTGGGCGCTCGCCTCGTCGCGGGGCTGCTCGATCCAGCTCACGCCTGCATCGGTCGAGATCCATGTGCTCAGCACCGATGGGATGCCACGGCGCGACACGTGCCAGGTCCCGATGGCCGCCAGCGTGCCGTCGTGCGCGGCAACGACGCTCATCTCGGCCACGGCTCCGGGCCGCGGAGGATCCAGCGTCTGGACCGATGCGCCTGTCCAGCTCGAGCCCTCGTCATCCGAATACCAGGCCGCGGCACCCTCGCCGTCGTACCCGACAGCGATCACCCGCTCGCCGGCGAGCGCGAAGCCGTTGACGGTCGCGTCCTTCTCGAAGGCCGCGGACTGCACCTCGAGCGAGGCGACCTCGACGGGTCGCGCGTCCTGGGTCGGGAAGGGCGTCGGCGTCGGCGCCGCGACCGGGTTCGGCGGCTCGTGTGATCCGGTCGGCGAAGCCTCGGATGGCTGTCGGAGCAGGATGAAGGCGACGATTGCCACGACAGCCAGCGGACCGATGAGCCAGGCGATCGTCTTCCAGCGGCTACTGGATTCGGGCTCGCGCGCTCGGGCGGCTCCTCCCTTCATCGGTGCCCCACGGATGTCGGCCTGTTGATGCTTTTCGCGATGAGCGTCGGGTTAGTCGCTTCCAGGAACCGGCGTGTCGCTCCGAACCAGCAGGAGTCGCGTACCTGCGGTACACGCGCCGTCGATGCGATCGCCTTCCCGGAACGCGATGTGCCCATCCGCGTCGATCACCTCCAGATCTGGGTTGAACCGAGCGCGGTAGCCCGACGGCCACACGATGTCGTGTCGAATGCCGTCCCGCCGCGTCAGCCAGGCAACGTCCGGAGCCGCCATGTCACCGTGGAGGACTGCGTCGACGCCGACGCCACGACAGTTGCCGTTGAATGACTCGAGAGTTGGCAATCTCACCACAGGCGGTATCGTCGGTTCTGGGTGTGCGACCGCCAGAGAGGACGAAGCGAAGCAGTCCGCAGTTGGTGGGCAGTGGCTGACGCCAATGAACCCGTCGCCGACCGCGACGAGGTCGTCGAAGCCGCCGATCTGCGCCGCGGTCTCGGAGGCAGCGCCTGCGCTCCCGTTGGGGAGGAACCAAGCCTTCGTTTGCAGCTTGTCCGGCAAAACCTGTGCGCCAATGACTATCCCGCTTGGGCCGGACGCGACGGCGGTGACTGAACCTGCGAAGACCGTCCGAATGTCGCTGAGATTGAACGTTTGCGCGACGAGCATCACCATAGGCGCGTACGCCCCCTCGCCCTTCGACATGGCGCCCGCCGCGACCAGCGCTGGCGGGCCCGCGACGACGTCCGTGAATCGGCCGGGAGTCGCAATCGCGGTCGCCTCCCAGGCCTCGCCGTCCGCTGATTCCCAGGTCATGGCGCTCGTCGTTCCGTCGTCGTTCTGGCGGGTGCCAACTGCCAGGAACCGATCCGCTGTCGCGGCTACGCCGGCAATCGTCGAGCGCTCCAGCTCCGGCGCTTCGGCTTGCTGCCACGCCGTGCCATCAGGCGAGACCCAGATCTCCGAGTGCTCACGCCCTGACCCCATACCGACGGCCACCAGCAGGGTGCCGTTGGTTGCGAGGTCGCCATCGACCTTTGGTGAGTCATGTGTCGAAAGCTCCCATGTCTCGCCGTCATCGTGCGAGAACCAAATCGCACCAGGGGCGGCGGCGTTGTTGTTCCCGAGCGCGATCGATCCGAGCGCTACCAGCTCGTCGCCGAGCCGAACGACCCTCCCGAGACTGATGAGATTCGTCACGAGCGAGGTTGTGTCCGACGGCCATCGGATCGCCGACACCGTCCATGATTCACCGCCGTCATCCGAGTACCAGGCGCCTGGAGAGCCATCCCGCTTCCGACCTGTGGCGAACACGCGGTCGTCGATGACCGAGAGGTGGCGCACCTCGGAATCCGGGTCGAAGGGCACCGTCGTCCAGCGGAGATCGCCAACCGTCGGCTCGAGACGCTGATCCTGCACGTAGACGACATAACTGAGGCTGTGGCCGCGGTAGGCGGCCGTTAGCTCCCAGCAACCGGCCGTTGGAAACTCGACACCAACCAACATAGCTGACCCGAAGTCCGAGCCGGCGTTCGTTGGGCGCCCGGTGTGGATTGCGGCGGCGGAACCATCAAGCCGGCGGGCGGTGACGGTGATCTTTGGCTCGATCTCGGCGAAGTCCTTGCTCCACCAGAACGTCTTCTGGGTGTACCAGCCATCTTCACCGCGAGCCAGCGCCCAGGTTCCGCCGAAGGTCGGCATGGTCCAGAGCGCATCGGTTCCGTACCAGAAGGCGTGTTCATAGTCGGGCGGCCGTTGTGGCCCCTCGGCGGGAACGAAGGGGGGGTCCGGCGGCCGCGTCACCGGGCAGCCGGCGGCTACTGTCGCCGATGAGACCGGATTGATCGCAAGATCCCGATTCGCCGGCTCGCGTGGCAACAGTTGCGCGCCCCACAGGCCGATGAAGACGCCGGCGACCAACGCGAGCCCGGCCGGGACCCAGAGCAGCGACGAACGGCGTCGCGCCGGCAGCGCCGGCAGCGGCGAAGCGGGCGCCGCGCGCTCCAGTGCCTCGAGGTCGTGGTGGAGCGAGCGGTCATTCATCGGACAGCTCCTCGCGCAGGCGTGCCTTGCCCGATGCGATCCACGACGCGACGGTGCCGGGCGGCACGTTGAGCATCGCCGCGATCTCTGCCTGGGTGTAGCCGTCGAGCACGTTTAGAAGCAACGCCGCCCGCACGCGAGGCCGCAACCCGCCCAGCGCTTCCCACAAAGGCAGGCGATCCGGAACCACCCAGGAGGCATCGGTCTGGTGAGAGGAAATAAAGCGCGACCAGAGGCCACGGCGACGGAGCGCGCTGAAGGCCAGCCGCAGCGCGATGGTGTGCAGCCAGGCGCGAACATCCGTGCCATCGAACCGATCCCAGGCCCGATACGCTCGCAGGTACGCCTCCTGAGCCACGTCCTTCGCCTCCTCCCCGTCGTGCAGCACCAGCGTCAGGCGCCGCACCAGCCCCGGATAGTGCCGATCGACGCAGGTCGCGAAATCGCGCGGGTGTGGCGCGGCCTCTCCCTCCGGCATCGGTCTGTCACCAATTACAACCGACGACGCGGCCGGATTCTTGAGCGGATGACCGGCGAGGGAGGCGCCCGCCGAGCAGGCCGTCGTTGACTTGCCACCCAGTGGAGGTAACAACCAAGAAGAGCTGAAATGGCGGCCTAGCTTGTCGACGCATGCCGCCGAGTGACCGAAACCGGCAAGTTGTCGCCGTTTCGACCCGCAAGTTGTTTGTTACCTCCACCGGGTGGCAAAGCGCAGGCTCAGGCGTCGACGCCACGTGAGCCTTCACGAAACCGTGGAGAGGAGGTAGGCCAGGGCAAAGCCCAGGACGGTCGCGAGGCCAGCCGAATCGCCCGCATTCTGGTACGCCTCGGGGACCATGGTGTCGGCCAGCATGGTCAGGATCGCGCCGGCGGCAAAGGCCTGGATGAAGGCGACCGGCGTCCCAGTCATCCCGCCGAGAATGCCAAAACCGAGTGCCGCCGCAATTCCGGAAGCGACCGTCACCGCCAACCACAGACCGATGATCCATCGAGACCGATGCCCCTCGTGCCGCAGGTCGCTGCTGCCT
>JBBQGI010000126.1:0-4821 GCA_038322875.1 Candidatus Limnocylindria bacterium
CGCGCAAGATCGTGAACATCACCGAGGTCCAGGGGATGGAGGGCGACGTCATCGTCATGCAGGACATCTTCGTCTTCGAGCAGACCGGGGTCGTCGAGGGCAAGATCGAGGGCAAGCTCCGGCCAACCGGAATCCGACCAAAATTCGCTGAGAAGTTCGAAGCCGCCGGCATTCACCTGCCGCCGAACGTCTTCGGCTCGCCGTTCTGAGAGGAGTCACCCGTCCATGGGCATGTTGCCTTTCCTGATCGCGGGTCTCGCCGGAGGCTCAGTTCTCGTCATCGCGGTCGGCATCGCCATGAGCGGGGGCTCGGGCGGGGTCGCATCCCGTCTCGAGCGGTACGCCCATGCCCACGGGATCGACACCACTCCTGGCGAGCGTGAATCGCCGGTGCTCGCCGGCCTGAACCGTGTGATCGAGGGGCAGGATCTGGCCACCCGGCTCTCGACCGAGATCGCACGGGCGGATCTGAAGCTGCGTCCGGCGGAGTTCCTCTTCGCCTGGATCGCATCGCCCTTCGTTTTCGCCTTCGTCGGGTACGTGGCTGGCTATATCCTTCCCGGCCTTCACCACCCGGTTACGCTGGCGGTGCTGTTTGCCGTGGGTGCCTACTTCCCACGGTGGTACGTGGGTTTCCGGCAGCGCCGGCGATTGGCATCCTTCAGCCGCCAGCTGCCAGACACCATCACGCTCCTGGCCAACTCTCTTCGCGCGGGCTCGTCCTTCCTGCAGGGCATTGAGCTTGTCACGCGGGAGGCACGACCACCGATCTCCGAGGAGTTCGAGCGCGTGGTCCGCGAGATGAGCCTGGGAGTCGCACTCCAGCCGGCGCTCGGCAACCTGGTGCGCCGCGTCGCATCCGAGGACCTGGAGCTGATGGTCACCGCGATCAACATCCAGAGCCAGGTCGGCGGCAACCTTGCCACGGTGCTGGATTCCATCGCGTTCACCATTCGCGAGCGAGGTCGGATCCAGGGTGAGATCAAGACCTTGACCGCCATGCAGCGCTACAGCGGCTACGTGATCACCCTATTGCCGGTCGGGTTGGCCGGCCTCCTGTTCCTCATCAGCCCGTCGTACATCACGGCCATGCTCGAGAAGCCGCCCGAGTTGTTCGGGCTGCCCACTGGCGTCATTTTCTTCATCATTGGCGGCATCAGCATGGCCATCGGGTACGTGTTCATCCGCCGTATCGTCGAAATCAAGGTGTAGTCAGATGCCAACCGAGATCGTCATCGCCGCGATCGCTGCGGCCGCCGTGCTCTTCATCACGTATGGGCTCTCCGCACGCCAGTCGAAGGACGCCGTTCAGCAGCGCCTCGAGCAGCTGATCGTCCAGCCCACCAGCCTCGAAGAGCTGGAGCTGCAGGCGCCGCTCGCCGAGCGCGTCCTGCGTCCCTTGGTCCAGCGTCTGTCGTGCGTCGTCAACCGCGGCGACCAGGGCGGGCTGATCGCCCGGACCGACGCCAAGCTCGAGCGTGCGGGGTATCCCGGTGGCCTGCGAGGCGCCGACTGGATGGGCGTGAAGGTCCTCAGTACGATTGCACTCGGCGTCGGGATCACTCTTCTGATGCTGGCGATCGGCTCGTCGCTCGCGCCGCTCTTCGGGATCGTCGGTGCGGCCCTCGGCTACATGGCTCCGGAATTCTGGCTGGGCGGCAAGGCGCGGAAGCGATCGTTCGAGATGGTCCTGCAGCTGCCGGACGCGCTCGATCTGTTGACCATCTCGGTCGAGGCCGGGCTCGGCTTCGATGCTGCACTCGCCAAGGTCGTCGAGAAGATGGAGGGGCCGCTGGTCGAGGAATTCCGTCAGGCGCTGGCCGAGGTCCGGATGGGCCGCCTGCGACGGGATGCCCTCCGCGACGTGGTCGCACGAGCGGACGCTCAGCCGATCAGCAACTTCATCGGCGCAATCATTCAGGCCGAGCAGCTCGGCGTGCCGATCGCCAAGGTGCTCCAGATCCAGTCGCAGCAGCTGCGCATCGAGCGTCGGCAGCGAGCGCAAGAGGCGGCGGCCAAGGCACCGGTCAAGATGCTCTTCCCGATGGTGGGCTGCATCTTCCCGACCATCTTCATCGTCATCCTGGGCCCGGCCATCGTGACCGTCATGAAGGGCACCGGGATCTGAGGTGCTGCCGGCGGTTCGGCCGGCCCTCCTGCTGGTAGACGACGACCCCATCCTGCTCTCCCTTCTCGCGCGCCGCATGGAGCGCGAGGCCTATGACGTAGTCACCGCCCCCACCGGTGAGGCGGCCCTGGCGCTTCTGGAGCGGCGCTGGCCTGCGCTCCTCATCATCGATCTGATGATGCCCGGCATGGATGGCTTCGAGCTCTGCGCCCGGGTGAAGCGGATCGCTGACCTGCCGATCATCGTCTTGTCAGCCATCGATGCATCGGAGGCCAAGGTCCGTGCCCTCGAGGAGTACGCGGAGGACTACATCACGAAGCCTTTCGACCCCGATGAGCTGGTGGCGCGGGTGCAACGCGTGCTGCACCGGTCCGCGGCGGGCAAGCCAGGGGTCGTGCTCGACGGCGGCGACCTGGAGATCGACCTCGTCGGCCGGCAGGTGACCCGGCGCGGCACCTCGGCGCCGCTGACGCCGACCGAGGTGCGCCTGCTTCATCAGCTCCTCGGCCAGATTGATCGCACCGTCTCGACCGACAGCCTGCTTCGTCGCGTCTGGTCAGAGTCCGAAGACGCGGATCCCTCGTACGTGTGGGTCACTATCCGTCGCCTGCGGCGAAAGATTGAGACCGATCCGGATCGGCCCCGGTTCCTGCTCACGGAGCGCGGCGTGGGCTATCGCATGATGTCGACGCCTCAGGGGGGATAGCCCGTTGGCGAGGGGACGTCCGTTGCGCCTGCTGGCCACCCTGCTCATGGCCGCACTGCCACCGGTCATCGGGCTGGCCTTAATTTCCGACCTCGTGCGCAGTTGGCCTACGGGCCTGGGAACGGGGACGATCCTGCTCGTTGCTGTGGCAGTGACGGTCCTGTGGGTCGGCCTGGTTGCCGTTGCGGCCGTCCCGCAGGCGGCTGGCGAGGTCAGCTCGATGGTCACGCTCGCCGAACGCGGGGCAGCGCCAGTCGACGCCACTGCGGCGACGGCCGAGGACCGCCTATCGGGCGTGCAACGACGGTTGGTTACCGCCCTCGAAGACCGTAACCGGCAGATCTCCGACCTGGCGGCGCTGGTACGCTCGGCGCCCATCTCCGAGGACGCCGCGAACGTGGCGTGCGCGATGGTGGCCGCCGCACGACGAGTGACCAGCGACCCGACCTGGGTCCTCGCGCTGCTGCGCGTGCCCGATGCCGACCATCTGCCGCCGGGAGTGTACGGACCGGACCCCGACTCCCCCGTCGAGGCGCTCACCGACGTTCACCTGTGGGCGTCCACGACCGAGACGGACAGCGCACAGTGGGCCGCGCGGCTGGTTTCCGGTCCCTGGGGCGCATTCGCCGTGGTGGAGGTGGCCGCCGGCGACGAGCTCCGTGCCGTGCTGCTCGCCCCGTGGGAGGGACGACCCGCTCCGTCGCCCGCAGACCTCAACCTGTTCCGCCTGCTCGGTCAGCACGCGGCGACGGCCATCGAACACAGCCTCCTGTACACACGCCTGCGCGTCCAATCAAGTGAGCTGAACCGGCTGGCCGCCGTGCAGAGCGACTTCCTGCGCGGAATCACGCATGACCTGCAGACCCCGCTCACCAGCATCCGGGCCCTCGCGTCGGAGCTGCAGGGATCTGGCGTTGTCGACGCGACGGCGCGGATCGATCTGGAGACGATTGCGCACCAGGCGGATCGGCTGCGTCGGATGGTGGGTCAACTGCTGGTGGTATCACGGCTCGAGGTCGGTGAGCTCACCCCACGCCAGGAGGTCTTCCGGCCAGCGCCCCTCGTTCGCCGGACGTGGGATGCCCTGCGCGACACCG
Source organism: Candidatus Limnocylindria bacterium (assembly GCA_038322875.1). Taxonomy (GTDB): domain Bacteria; phylum Chloroflexota; class Limnocylindria; order QHBO01; family QHBO01; genus CF-167. The sequence goes on from JBBQGI010000126.1 coordinate 3,932, forward strand.
AGCACGCATTCGCCCTCGAGGAGTCGGGGCCGCCACACCTGGTGGTTGCCGATCCAGATCGGCTTGAGCAGGTGCTCTGGGCGCTGATGGACAACGCCGTCAAGTACAGTCCCCCTGGCTCGCAGGTCACGCTGCGGATTGAGGCGCGCGACGTCCCGCGGGGGAGCGGGCTCGTCTCAGTCATCTCGGTGGGCGATGCCGGTCCGGGCATGGACGAGATGACCAGGGAGCGTGCATTCGAGCAGTTTTTCCGCGCCGATGAGGCACGCCGCCTGGTTCCTGATGGCAGCGGCATTGGTCTGTATGCAGCACGCGGCCTGCTCGAGGCGATGGGAGGCCAGATCCGGGTCGAGAGCGAGCGGGGCCACGGCACGGCGATGGTCTTGACGCTTCCGGCGGAACGTGCCGACGACGGAGCGGATGGCATCCCAGCTGAGACTGGCCCTGGGGGGTGACGAACGTACTGTTGTGGTCCGGGTGCGAGAAACGCACCCTGCAAGGTGCCCCGCAAGGTTCGCCACATAGGATGCAAGCATGGAATCAGGGAGCACGACCGCACGTGAAGCTCAACCAGCCGGTCTGAGATCAGCTGCTGCTGCAGAATCGAGCCACGCCGCGGTGATTGAACACCGTCCCGAGGCTTCTCGTCGCCAGTCGCGCGGGCAGTCAATGGTCGAGTTCGCGCTGGTGCTGCCCATCTTCCTGCTTGTGATCATCGCGATCATCGAGTTCGCCTTCGCCTTCAGCACCATGAACTCACTCAACTTCGCGGCTCGTGATCTCGCGCAATTTGCCGCGGAGGCGGGCGACCAGCCGGGAGGCGACTGCAGCGCCCTGAACCTGCTCGAGGGCGAGCTCGGTGCAGTGACCAACCCAGCCGGGGTAACGAG
>JBBQGI010000127.1:0-4797 GCA_038322875.1 Candidatus Limnocylindria bacterium
CGATCGATCCCGAACGCCAGGGCCAGGTTCCCGGGTCCCGATGCCAGCCGCGCGTCAGGCACGGCGCCTCGCCGCGCCCGCGCCAGCTCCTCGCCCTTGGTCAGCCGTGCGGCGCGCAGCAGGACCGCCTCTGGCTTCTCAGCCGGGCCGCAGACCACGTTGGCGCAGTGATGGATCCCATACACCAGATAGACATACAGGTGCCCGGGCGGCCCGAACATGACCTGGTTGCGTGGCGTGCGGCCATGCGAAGAGTGCGCCGCCAGGTCCTCCGGGCCAAGATAAGCCTCCACCTCTACGATCCGGCCGGCAACGCGCCCTTCCGGCGTGTCGTGGATCAGGATCGAGCCGAGCATCTCCGGCGCGACGTCGGCGGCGGACCGGTCGAACCAGTCACGCTCCGCGATAAGGGACGTGCCCGCCAGCGCACCCCCCCGTCCGGCCAGCGCCAACGTGGCCCCCGGGCCGACGGCTACTGGAGGAACTCGGCGATCTCGTGCGGAACGAACGGCCGGGCCAGCTGCCCAAGGGTCGGGATCAGCGCGCTCCGCAAGAAATCGACGAGGATCGAGTTGTTGAAGGTGTTGTAGATGCTGCCCAACGGCCCAGCGCCGGCGATGGCGGCGTCGGTCGCGGTTCGGAAGAAGCTGTCCATCACCACCAGGGTCATGACGATCGAGAGCGCCGCAAAGACGAGGCCGAGCACCGCGCCGCCCAGCTCGTCGAGCTGCTTGGCGATGGGCAGGCGCGTCCCCTTCGAGAAGATCCGCACCAGGAACCAGCCGCCGATCGTAAACCCGACGAAGAGCACCAGGAAGATGATCTGCAATCGAAGTTCGGGGGTGAAGGCTTCCCAGAAGCCCAGCACGTCGTTGAGCGGATCGCGCAGCTGCGCGGCGACGATGAAGGCCACGATCACGACCAGGATGTTGAGGGCGTAGCGGACCATGCCCTGCGTGAATCCAGCGAAGACGCCGAGCGCCAGGCTGGCCACGATGAAGAGGTCGATCGGACCCAGCTGCGTCAGGAACTCCATGAATGCCTCCCTCGCGGATCGGCCATCTCCCGATCGGCCGAGCGGAAGCGTAGCAGCCACACCGCGACTGGGGAAGGCGTTCAGCGGATCTCGGCCTCGAGGTGATGCTGCAGGGCTCCGCGGATCCGATTCATCGACCGCTCGACGCCACGCTCATCACCGGCAGCCTCCGGTTGGAATCGGAGAGCGATGGCGTACGAGACCTTGCCTTCGCCGACCTGCGGCCCCCGGTACTCGTCGAAGAGACGAGACGCGACGAGGAGTGAGCCGGCGTTGGCGCGGAGGACGCGAAGCACCTCGCCCACCGGGATTGCGGCAGCCACGACCACCGCCAGGTCGCGGTCGAGGGGCTGCGCCGCGGGAACCTGTGCTGCACGAACCGTTGCCGGGATAAGGGCAGTCAGCTGGGCCAGGTTGACGACCGCGATCACCGGTCGGCCCGGCAGGTCCCAGGCGGCTGCCACCGGGGGCGCGATCTCACCCAGGTTGCCGTAGGCATGCCCGCCTGCGTCGACGATCCGGGCTGCGCGTCCGGGATGCAGGTACGGATGGCGCTGCTCGGCCGATTCGCCGGTGAAGCTCGGGACCGGTGCGCCCAGGGCGGCATGCAGCGCCTCGACGATCCCCTTCACCTCCGCCACATCAGCGTCGTGAGGCTCGGCCCCCGACAAGCGTGGCTCCCGCGGGCCGAGCAGGCCGATCCCCACGTGCCACGCCTCGTAGCGACCGGTGCCTGCCGTCTCGGCCCAATCGGGCCCCTTGGCGCCTCCCGACCAGTATGTCTTGCCGACCTCGAAGATCCACGCATCGGTGCGGCGCTGGCGGACATTTTCGGCCAGGGAGGCGAGCATGGAGGGCGCCATGCTGGCTCGCAGGATGCTGTGCGCCTCGGCCAGGGGGTTGGCGACGCGCACGAGGGATGGCTCCAATGGGTCGTAGCCCGTGCGCCGCATCTCCTCCGGGCCGATCAGGGCATGGGTCACGACCTCGTCCAGCCCCAGGCCGGCGAGTACCCTGCGCACCCGATGCCGTGGCTCGCTGGGGTCGGGTCGGAAGGGCGGCAGCGCCGGCTGCGGCTGTCGAGTCGGGATCCGGCCGAAGCCGTAGCTGCGAGCGATCTCCTCGGTGACGTCCTCCGGCGCAACCACGTCGAGGCGGTATTCGGGGACCGACACTGCCACGCGCCCGTCGCCCGCAGGCTCAGCGTCGAAACGGAGCGGCGCCAGCAGTTCGATCACCCTCGCGGCGTCGAGCTGCAGGCCGAGCAGCCGTTCGGTGCGCGCGACGTCGAGCATGACCACGCGGCGCGGCTTCCGCTGCGGGTCGTTGTCGACGATTCCCGTGGCCACCTGGGCTCCCGTGATCTCGGCGATCAGTCGCGCGGCACGGTCGAGAGCCATGCGCGGCAAGTGATGGCCGATCCCCTTCTCGTGCCGCATGCTCGCCTCGGAGCGGAGGCCGAGCCGGCGCGCCGTGTTGCGGATGCTGGGCCCGTGGAAGATCGCCGACTCCAGGATCACCCGGGTCGTCGCCTCGGTGACCTCAGTTCCGGCACCCCCCATGATCCCGGCCAGCCCGATCGCGTGCTCCTCGTCGGCGATCACCAGCATCCGGGAGTCGAGCGTGCGCTGCTCGTGGTCGATCGTCTTGAGCCGCTCGCCGTCCTGGGCGCGTCGCACCCTGATCCGGCCATCCGGTACCGCATCGGCGTCATAAGCATGCATCGGCTGGCCAAGCTCGTGCATCACGTAGTTGGTAACGTCCACCACCGCGCTGATCGGCCGCATGCCGGCCGCCAGCAGACGCCGCTGCATCCACGCCGGCGAGGCGCCGTTCCGGACCCCGGCGAACGCACGAGCCGTGAAGCGAGGGCAGCCCTCCGCATCCTCGATCGTGACGCTCACCTGGTCCCCCACCGGGAGGTTCGGATCCTCCTGGACCGATGTCTCCGGCAGCTGCACCGCCGAACCCGCCAGCGCGGCAACCTCGCGCGCCAGGCCGACCATCGAGAGGGCGTCGCCACGGTTCGGCTTCACGTCGACGTCGAGCACCACCTCGCCGAGGAGCAGACGCAGGTCCGCGCCGACGGTGAGCTCATCGCCGCTGCCCAGGATATGAATCCCCTCCGCGTCCTCGCCCAGCCCCAGCTCGATCGCCGAGCAGAGCATCCCCTGCGACTCGACGCCGCGGATCTTGCTGCGCTCGATATGCCGCCCCCCGGGCAGGACCGCGCCGACGAGCGCCACCGGCACGAGCTGCCCGACCGCGATGTTGTCGGCCCCGCACACGATCTGCAGCGGGCTCCCGGTCCCTGTATCCACGCTGGTCAGCCACAGCTTGTCGGCGTTGGGGTGCCGCTCGATCGCGAGGAGCCGGCCGACGACCACATCGGTCCAATCGACGCCCGACACCTCAATGGCGCTGACCTCCAGCCCGCGCATCGTCAGCTCCTCCGCCAGTTGTTCGGGCAAGAGGTCGAAGGCGACGTAGTCGCGCAGCCACGAGAGCGGGGTGCGCATCGGCCTAGCGACCCGCCGAGAACTGCTCGAGGAAGCGCAGATCAGCGCTCATCAGGAGGCGCAGGTCGGGGATGCCGTGGCGCAGCAGCGTGATGCGGTCGAGCCCCATTCCGAAGGCATAGCCCTGAAACTCGTCCGGGTCGATGCCGCCGGCGCGCAGCACGGTCGGGTGGACCATGCCGGCTCCCAGGATTGTCATCCATCCTGATCGGCCGCACGCCGCGCAGCCGCTACCGCCACACACCAGGCAGCTGACGTCGAACGCGACGCTCGGCTCGGTGAACGGGTAGTAGCCCGGACGGAACCGGGTGCGCGTGCCATCGCCGTAGAGGGCCCGTGCGAACTCCTCGAGCATCCCCTTCAAGTCGGCGAGGCTGGTGTCGCGATCGACCACCAGGCCCTCGACCTGGAAAAACTCGAATCCGTGGGACGCATCGACCGCCTCGTAGCGGAAGCAGCGACCCGGCGTGATGACCCGGATCGGCGGCTCAAGGGCCAGCATGGCGCGAACCTGGACCGGGCTGGTGTGCGTGCGCAGGATCGTTCCGTCGGCCGCCGGCTGGGCAGGGTCGACACCTGGCTCGGCAACGTACAGGGTGTCCCACAGGTCGCGCGACGGGTGGTCGGCAGGGATGTTGAGCGCCTCGAAATTCATCGCCTCTGTCTCGATCTCGGGCCCCTCGAAGACCTCGAAGCCGAAGGCATGGAAGATCTCGCGCAGGTCGCGCTCGACGGTTGTCGTCGGGTGCAGGTGGCCGGCCCGGCCCGGCCGGCCGGGTGCGCTCATGTCGAGTGCCTCCCTGGTCAGGCGGGGGTCGGATGCGCCCTCCCCCAGGTCCGCCAATCGACCACGAATGGCGCGTTCCAGCTCATCCCGCACGGCGTTCGCCACCTTGCCCGCCGCCGGACGCTCGGTGGGATCGACCTCGGCGAGGCCTCGCAGCAGCAGGGTCAGCCGCCCTGCGCGGCCGAGCAGTGAGGCCCGCAGTGCCTCGACCCCGGGCGCGTCAGCCGCGGCGGCCAGGTCGCCGAGGGCATCGGCGCGAAGCTGCTGCAGGCGGTTTGCAAGGTCGCTCATGAATGGTCACCGAATCATCGGGTAAAACAAGCGACCCCGCTCCGAACTTTGGAGCAGGGCCGGGGAGCCGGCGTGCGAACGACGCCGGCTAAGCGCTAAACGAAGCCCGAGCCATCTCGACCATCTTCGCGAACGCGGCGCTGTCTCGGATCGCAAGGTCGGCG
>JBBQGI010000128.1:0-4790 GCA_038322875.1 Candidatus Limnocylindria bacterium
CGCCTGCCAAAGATCAAGGTCGGCCCGGGGAGCGACACAACGGCGGAGATGGGTCCGCTCATCACCCGCGAGCACCGCGACAAGGTGGCCTCCTACCTGGAGAGCGGCCAGCACCAGGGGGCGACGCTGCGGGTGGATGGAAGGCAGCACGTGCTCTACCAGAAGGACGGGGGCTTCTTCCTGGGTGTATCCCTGCTCGACAACGTCACGCCGGAGATGGAGTGCTACCGCAACGAGATCTTTGGGCCGGTGCTCGAGATCGTCCGCGTCCCGACCTACACCGATGCGATGCGGGTGATCGAGGAGAACCCGTACGCCAATGGCACCGCCATCTACACCCGCGACGGTGGGGCGGCGCGCCAGTTCCAGTTCGACGTGAATGTCGGCATGGTCGGCATCAACGTGCCGATCCCCGTCCCGGTGGCCTACTACAGCTTCGGCGGCTGGAAGGCTTCGCTCTTCGGTGATCTGCACATGTACGGTCCCGAGGGCGTGCAGTTCTACACGCGCGCCAAGGTGGTCACCTCGCGCTGGCCCGATCCGGGCACGAGCAAGGTCGACCTCGGCTTCCCCCGCACGAGGTAGGTCTCACGACCTGGGCAGAGCACGCCGGGGTTCCTGATCGACGGCCACTCCCTGTCACAATCAGACGCATGACCGACAGATTCGAGACGCTGGCCGTTCACGCCGGCGCGGAGCCCGACGAGATCAGCGGTGGCGTCTCGCCATCGATCCAGATGAGCACCACCTTCCGGCAGGACGGCGTCGGCCGGCCGCGCCGCGGCTACGAGTACGGGCGCAGCGGCAACCCGACCCGGGAGGCGCTCGAGTCCGCCATCGCGACCCTGGAGGGGGGGACCCAGGGGCTGGCCTACGCCTCGGGGCTGGCGGCGACCCAGAACCTCCTCTACCTGCTGGAGCCGGGCGACCGCCTGATCCTCTCGGACGACGCGTACGGCGGCACGTGGCGGCTGGCGTCCAAGGTCTGGAGCCGATACGGGATCGAGACCGAGGCGGTCGACCTGCGCGACCTCGACGCCGTGGGCGCCGCGCTGGCAAGCGGGACGGCGGCGCGCATGATCTGGGTCGAGACGCCGACGAACCCGCTCCTCAAGATCGTGGATATCGAGGCGGTCGCGCGACTGGCCGCCGGAGTCGGCGCGATCACCGTGATCGACAACACCTTCGCCACGCCGCTCATCCAGCGCCCGCTCGACCGTGGGGCTGACCTGGTGATGCACTCCGCCACGAAGTACCTCTCCGGCCACTCCGACGTGATCAGCGGGCTGGTCGCGACCCGGCGCGACGATCTGGCCGAGCGGCTTCGCTTCCACCAGAACGCGGCCGGCGCCGTCCCCTCGCCCTTCGACTGCTGGCTGGTGATGCGGGGCATGCGCACCCTGGCGGTACGGATGGAGCGCGCCTCGTCGAATGCCGCCGCCATCGCCGAATGGCTGACCGGTCGCGCGGAGGTCTCCACCATCTACTACCCCGGACTTCCCGACCACCCGCAGCGCGACCTGGTCGAGCGCCAGATGTCGCTCCCCGGCGCGATGCTCAGCTTCGAGCTGGTTGCCGGCGAGCCCGCGGCGCACCGCCTGGTCGAGGCGACGCGCCTCTTCACCCTGGCAGAGTCGCTGGGTGCCGTGGAGTCGCTGATCGAGCTGCCGGCGGTGATGACCCACCTGTCCGCGGCCGGCTCCCCGCTCGAGGTGCCGGCCGGGCTGGTACGGCTCTCGGTCGGGATCGAGGCGGTCGAGGACCTGATCGCCGACCTGGACGCCGCCATGGCCGTTGCGGCCGGCTGACGTGGCCGGCGACGCACCGCCCCAGCTCCCCGAGGACGGGCCCACGCGGCTGGTCGAGGGCAACGACGGGGAGCTGGTCGAGCGCCTCTCCGGCGGCACTGCAACGCTGCTGCTGATCTGGCTGGTGGGCGTCGGGGCTGGGAGCGCACTGCTCGGCGCCTGGCTGTTGGCCGCGCTCGTCCTGCGCGTGCACCTGGGGCCGGAGCACCTGTTCGGGGCGCCGGGCCTGTACGTCTCGCTGTACGGTGCGACCGGACCGACGGTGCTGTGGCTCACCGGCCGAGCCCAGGATCATTCGCTCGGCTGGTTCGTGCTGACCGCCGCCAAGATCGGCCTGGTGATGGCGGCGATCGTGATCGGCGGGCTGCTGCTGGTGACGCTGGTGATGGGGGCCGTGCTCGGCGAAGGCGCCGTGCGGGTCACCGTGGGTCTCTTCGGTTTCACGCTGGGCGTATCGGTCCTGTGGGCGCTGGCGACGTGGGGCGCCGACCTGTGGATCGCCCGAGCCCGGGTCCAGATCGAGGGACCGCAGCCTCCGGCTTGACCGCGCGTCAGACGTCGTAGCTGCGGAGCGGCTCAGCGATCTCGGTCTCGCCGTCCCACGCCGTACGCGCGTCGGCGAGGGCCCACTCGCCGCCGTCGGCGATCGGCAGATGGGTCAGCAGCAGCTTCCTGGCCCCGGCGAGCCGCGCCGTCTCGGCCGCCTCCGAGGGGAGCAGGTGTCCGCGGCTCTGGGGCTCGGGGTCGTCCTCCTTGAGCGATCGGAGCGCGGCCTCGCACAGGAACAGGTCGGAGCGATCGGCAAGGGTCGAGAGCGCGGCGCATGGCCCTGAGTCCGCCGAGTAGGTGAGGATCCGGTCGGGGCGCTCATCGGTCCCACGGGCGGTGATCCGGAATCCCCAGGTGCGCACGTAATGCTGCGTCTCCTCCGGCTCCAGGCGGAGGTTGCCGACCTCGATCGGCCGCTTGCCGTCGTGCTCCACGAAGATGAAGCTCTTGTCGAAGAAGTTGGCGTAGCCCGCCCCGAGCGCCAGCTCGGCCAGCTGTCCGGTGGAGCCGGGCGGCACGATCACCGTCAAACGGTGCTTCGCCACGTCGATCCACGGGTAGCTGTAGCGCAGGGTGATGAGGTCGAGGCAGTGGTCGGTGTGCATGTGGCTGATGACCACCGCGTCGAGCTCGTCGGGCGTGTTGCGGCGCAGCAGCTGGGCCACAACGCCGGGGCCGACATCGATCAGGACCCTTGAGCCGCCGCCCTCCACGATGTAGCCGGCGCAGGCCTCTCCCGGGTTCGGGCGAGCCGGGCTGCGGCCCAGCACCGTCAGACGCACGCGACCCGGCTCAGCGCTGCTCGAGGGGCTGGTAGTCGCGCGCTCCCGCGCCGACGTAGACCTGGCGCGGTCGACCGACCTTGGTGGCCGGGTCGGCGATCATCTCCCTCCAGTGCGCGATCCAACCCGGCATGCGGCCGATGGCGAACATGGCAGTGAACATGGTGTTCGGGAAGCCGATGGCCCGGTAGATCAGCCCGGAGTAGAAGTCGACGTTGGGGTACAGCTTGCGCTCGATGAAGTACTCGTCGCTGAGCGCCACGTCGGCAAGCTTCTGGGCGATCTCGAGGAGCGGATCGTCACGCCCCAGGGCGCGCAGCACCCGGTCCGCGGCGGCCTTGATGATCTTGGCCCGTGGGTCGAAGTTGTGATAGACGGGGTGCCCGAAGCCCATCAGCCGGAAGCCGTCCTTCTTGTCCTTGGCCTTGCCCACGTACTTGGCGACGTCGCCGCCATCGGCCGCGATCTGCTCCAGCATCTCGATCGCGGCCTGGTTGGCGCCTCCGTGCAGGGGACCCCACAGGGCGTCCAGGCCGGCGCTGATCGACGCGAACAGGTTGGCGTGGCTCGAGCCGACCATGCGCACCGTCGAGGTGGAGCAGTTCTGCTCGTGGTCGGCGTGCAGCACCAGCAGCAGGTCGAGCGCCTCGGCCACCACCGGATCCACCACGTAGGGCTCGGCCGGCACGCTGAACATCATGTTCAGGAAGTTGGCCGAGTAGTCCAGGTCGTTGCGGGGATAGACGTACGGCTGGCCGATGCTCTTCTTGTAGGCCCAGGCCGCAATGGTCGGCATTTTGGCCAGCAGCCGATGGGTGCTGATCTCGACGTGATCGGGGTTGAACGGGTCGTGGCTGTCCTGGTAGAAGGTCGACAGGGCCGATGCGCCGGCCGACAGGACGGCCATCGGGTGCGCATTCTTCGGGAAGCTGTCGAAGAAGCGGCGCATCTCCTCGTGGATCAGGGAATGCCGAGTGATGCTGTCGACGAACGCATCGAGCTGCGGCTTGCTGGGCAGCTCGCCGTAGATGAGCAGGTAGGCGACCTCCAGGAAGGTGCTCTTCTTCGCGAGCTGCTCGATCGGATAGCCGCGGTAGCGCAGGATCCCTGCGTCGCCGTCGAGGTAGGTGATCGCGCTGGCGCACGAGCCGGTGTTGCGGAATCCGTTGTCGAGGGTGACGAGTCCCGCCCGCGCACGCAGGTCGCCGATGTCGACGCCGTCGTCGCCCGCGGTGCTGCGCACCACCGGCAGCTCGGTGCTCTTGCCGCCGACCGTGATGGTGGCGGTCTCTTCCGCCGTCAGCGTCCTGTCCGTCATGCGATGAGCTCCGTGACCGCGTCCCGCTCCCCGAGCAACTCGGCGAGCGTCGCATCGACCTTCGCCTGTGCCCATGCATTGTGGACGATTCCCTGCTCGATCTCGACCGTGCCCGGCGCGCTGGCGCGCAGCGGATAGCCGAAGACGATGCCCTGCGGGACGCCGTAGCCACTCGCCGTGGGTGCCGGGATCGCGGCGCTGAAGATCTCGCCGCTCGGCTGGGTGATGTTGCGCACCGTGTCGATCACGGCATTGGCCGCACTGGCCGCGCTCGACTGGCCGCGCGCTGCGATGATGGCCGCGCCACGCTGCTGGACGGTGGCGATGAAGTCG
>JBBQGI010000129.1:0-4748 GCA_038322875.1 Candidatus Limnocylindria bacterium
GGCGGCGGTGTTGGCGTGAGCCACGATGCGTCGCGCGCCGAACGCTGACGCGCCGAGCACGCGGACCGCGTGGTAGTGGGTCAGCACCAGGTCGCCGAATGGCAGATCGGTGAGGGTGCGGATGACGTCGATCCAGCGCTGCGCCATGAAGGGCGTGGCGCGTGCCTCGATGGCCAGCACCGCCTCGGTCCCGACGATACAGCCCACGTTGGGATCGCCCTCGGCGGTGTAGGCATAGACGCCGGGCGCGAGCTCCTCGAGGGTCGCCGTCTTCTCGGCCAGGTCGGCCGACGAGGCGAAGGGCTTTCGGCTCACGCTGCCGATGATAGGCCGATGCCTGCCGCGTCTATGTCGGCAGGGTGACCACGCGCGCGTCGATCATGCCGGGCACGCGGCGCAGGCCTTCGAGGATCGCATCGGAGATCGGCTCATCGACGCTGACGAACATGAGCGCCTCCCCCGCCACGGCGAGCCGGGAGAGCTCGAGCGATGAGATGTTGACCCCCGCTGCGGCCAGCGCGGTGCCCACCGAGCCGACGATCCCGGGCCGGTCCTGGTGGCGGGTGACCAGGATCGTGCCGGCCAGCTCCGCATCGATCGCGAAGTCACCCAGCGCGGCCAGACGCGGCCGCCCATGGGCGCTGGAGCCGGCGAGGGCAACGCGGCCATCTCCCTCACCGATCTCGAGGCGGACGAGCGAGGTCCACGGCTCCGCGGCATCGGCCCGAGTCTCGTCGACGACCAGGCCCTGTTCGCGGGCAACGAGGTCGGCGTTAACGGAGTTCACCCGCTGGTCGGTCTCCGACTCGAGCAGTCCGGCGAGGATCGAGGTTCGGATGGGTGCGCCATCCCAGGCCGCGATCTCCCCGGCATAGCCGATCGCCACGCGCCTGGGTGGCTCCGTCGCCAGCTGGCGGGCCAGGATCGCGAGGCGACGGCCCACCTCGACGTACGACCGCAGCTGGGGCGCCACCTCCATCGCGATCGACGGGGCGTTGATCGCGTAGGGCGGCGTCACGCCGGCGAGCGCCAGGAGCAGCTGCTCGGCCACCTCCACCCCCACTCGGTCCTGCGCCTCGGACGTCGAGGCGCCCAGGTGCGGGGTCAGGATCGTGTTCGGCGCGTCGCGCAGCGGGTTATCGGCGGCCATCGGCTCGGTGCTGAAGACGTCCACTGCGGCACCGCCCAGGTGGCCGCTGCGCAGTGCGGCGGCCAGTGCGGCCTCGTCGATCAGCCCACCGCGGGCCACGTTGAGCAGCACCGCCCCGGGCTTCATGGCCTCGATCTGCCCCATGCCAATGAGCCCCCGCGTCTCGGCCACGAGCGGGACATGGATGGTGATCACGTCGGCACGGGTGAGGAGCTCGGGAAGCCCGACCAGCCTGGCGGAGTGCTCGGTCGCCTGGTCGGCGGTCAGGAGTGGGTCGTAGGCGATGACGCGCATCTCGAATGCGGCCGCACGACGAGCGACTGCCTTGCCGATCTTCCCCAGGCCGATGATCCCCAGGGTCCGATACCGCAGCTCGGCGCCAAGGTACGCGGCGCGCTCCCACTCACCGCGGCGCACTGATGCGTCGGCGCTCGGGATCTTCCTGAGGAGCGCCAACATCATGGCCATGGTGTGCTCCGCGGCGGCAATCGTGTTGCCGGTGGGGGCGTTGACGACCATCACGCCGGCGCGGGTGGCGGCGGGGATGTCGATGCGGTCCGTCCCCACGCTGGCGACGCCCACCACGGAGAGCCGCGGCGCGGCCACCGCCAGCAGCTCGGCGTCGACGCGCGTCTGCGAGCGCACCACGAGCGCATCCCAGCCGCCGTCCTCGGAGAGCGCGGCGAGCAGGTCGGCGCGCGACAGGTTCAGCCGGACGGAGGTGTCATGCGCGGCGAGAAGCAGGTCGCGGCCGGGCTGGGCGATCGGCTCGGCGATCAGGATGCGGGACATGCCCGGAGTCTAGTGGCGCCTCGGCGCCTACATGAGGCGGCGGAGCCTAGCGACCAGCCGCCGCAAACCCGGCAGTCGCTTGACCCGCTCGCGTTGCCGGTGGGGAATCGATGTGGATGCCCAGTAGAGTCGGAGGAGCAGCTCTTCGCGCCTTGACCATTCAGCCACCACAGGAGTCGTGCGCAGGGCCACCTCCGACCGATCCTCCGCGAGCACCTCTCGATAGACGAAGACCAGCCTCTCCACAGCCCCTTGAAGGCTCGCCCTCTCGCGGATGAGATCGCGAACCCGAGCCGCCTCGCCTGGGTCATAGCGACCAATCTCACGCAGGATGGGTGCCTTTCCGAGGGGTTCGCGCAGCGTCTCGAAGCCGAAGTTGCGGTCCCGCAGCCAGTCGAATTGAGCTGCTGTCACCATCGGCCCCACGCCGGCGTAGTCGCACAGGACCACGGCCGCCCCCACCGCCATCGCCTCGATCGCGGCCTTTCCCTTGGCAAAGACCACGTCGTAGGAGCCGAGCGTGCGTTCCGGTTCGGCAAGGATGTTATCGACGCCGATCCCCGCCACATCGAGCTCGATGCCGGTCTCCAGGCACGCCTCGCGGATGGCGGGCAACTGGGTCCGTGCGTTGGCATAGTTGCTGAACACGAGGCCGCGCTGCGGTCGCTCTGGCAGGCGTGGACGCGGGCGAAACCGTGCCGTGTCGACGAAATTTTCGAGCAGGGCGACCCGGTCTGGAGCCACGCCCTCGTCGATCACCCGCTCGACGCAAAGTCGGCTAACGCCGAAATGCCTCCGGATGCGCCCATCCCGAACCGACCGATCGTGCGGAGAGAGATGGTCGTGGCAGACCTGGATCGCCGAAGCGGTGGGCCAGTGTTTCATCGCGGCGACCGTCGGCGCGTGGTGGTGACCGTGGATGATGTCAGGTGGCTCGAGCCGACCGAGCCGGTCGCTGACCGCGATCCCGGCGGCACGAAGCTCATCTGGGACCCTTCCCCGCGCGGAGCTGAAGACGGCTGGCACGTGACCCTGGCGTTGGAGCTCGAGCGCGAGGTCGCGCACGTACGTCACGGTCCCGGACGGCGACCAGAGCTCGCGGTTGGTGATGAGGACACGAAGGGGCAGGCCCGTGAGGGCCTGGCTCACCGGATCTCTTCGGGCGGCACCGTGCCGATGACGCGTGCCGGGTTGCCGGCCACGATGGCGCCGTCGGGCACATCCTTCGTCACCACCGAACCGGCACCGACCAGCGCATTGGCACCGATGGTGATGCCGGGCAGCAGCACACTGCCGCCTCCGATGCGTGCAGCCCGCATGAGGCGCGGCGCGGCTTGGACAAAGGTGAGGCCCGAACGGCGGTGGGTGATGCGCTTGTCATTCATGGTGATCACCCGCGGACCGCAGAAGACCTCGTCTTCGATGACGACGCCCCGGGTGATGTAGCAGCCGCTCTGCAGCGAGACGTTGTGGCCGATCACCACGTCGCCCTCGATGTCGACATACGAACCGATGGTGCAGCCCTCGCCGATCACCGTATCGCTGCGGATCAGCACGAAGTTGCCGATGCGGGTGCCGTCACCGATGGTGACGTCCGGAAAGATGACGCTGAACTGTCCGTGCAGATCCATGCTCAGTGGCTAAGGGCGAACGCCAATTTCCACGTCAGCCTCGTCGCCACCCAGCGGCGTCACCGCATCGTCGTACCAGACGTCGTAGGCCTCTCCCACGGCAGTCTCGAATTTCAGGCCCATCAGCACGATCCCGGCGAACCCGGACACGCGGGCGCGCTGGGCGATGGCCTTGGCCGTGCGCCAGGCGAACTCCCGCTCCTGGGCTTCGGGCAGTTCCGTGAGGCGGGCGCGCAGCTCATCGGTGATGCTGATGGCCCCAACCCCTTCGAGACGTCGTACCCAGGCTGGTGAGAACGGCGGCGTCAGCTCCAGGTAGACGGGAGGGTCGCCTTCGCGCAGCTCGAGCCGGTCCATGCAGGCCTGCACCGTGGCGGGATCCATCACCGGGCCTGTCGTCAGGAACTGGGCGCCGACGTCGATGCGGCGCCTGAGCATCCAGCTGCGCGATCGGGTGCTCATCCCGACCTCGAAGGGAGGCACGGCCTCCTGGAGGGCGCGCAGGTGCTCGACGATCTCGTAGCTGTTGCTCCAGTGCTCGACCTCGGGGAGCATGTCGCCCTGGACCACCAGGAATGACTCCACGCCGTTGCCGATCGCCCCACGCACCTCGCTCTCGATCGCCAGGATGTTCCGATCGCGGGTCGAGCAGACCACCGTCGGCCGAATCCCCGGCAGGTCATGCGCGATGCGGGCGGCAAACGCGTACGGGGAGACGCGGACTTGCTTGAACGGGTTGTCGGTGATGAGGACTCGCTCCCAGCGACCCTTCAGGTCCAGATGGGTCATGGAGGGAAGCTTTGGCGGATTGACCTCGACCATCTCGATCCAGCCGTCGCGCTGGGAGAGCACGCTCAGGTCCCTGCCGTCTCTCGGCGGCGTCGCGCCGCGGCCACCATGTCGCCGAGCTGTCGCTCGATCTCGTCCCATCCCCGTGTCTTCAGGCCGCAGTCGGGGTTGACCCAGAGGTCGGTCGCGTCCATGAAGCCCAGGAAGTGCTCCAGTCGCTCGTCCATGGTGTCGGCTCCGGGCGAATGAGGGCTGTGCACGTCGAAGACCCCGGGGCCGATCTGCAGGTGGCCATCGGTGAAGAGGCCGTAGAACTGGCGAATGTAGCTGTCGTCCTTGCTGCGGCTGAACTCGATCGATGCCACGTCGACGCCCGCGTCGCCCCA
>JBBQGI010000130.1:0-4747 GCA_038322875.1 Candidatus Limnocylindria bacterium
TCGCCGACGGTCGTCGTTTCCTTCCCGGCCAGCGCGTTCCGCTCGGTGGAATGGCGGATCAGCCGGCTCGGTTCTGCGTCCGAGGACGCAATCGTGACCCAGCTCGTGCTTGTCCGTGACCGGCTGGTCGCGATCGGGAGCCGAGGCGGTGCGCCCGTGGCTTGGTGGTCGGACGACGGGGGCGTGACCTGGACGACAGCCACCAGCATCAGCCCACCGGGACCACCCCGCTCCGACCACGCGGTGGCCGCGCCGCGGACGGCCGCCGCATCGGGGCAGCGCCTGGTTGCAGCCGGCTTCTGGATGGACCCCACCTCCGCTGAGATCCTCGGCCCGGTGGTGTGGACCTCTGAGGATGGCCGGACCTGGGAAGGCCATGATCTCGTGACCACGATGCGAGGCGCGACGCTCGACGACCTGGTCGGCACCCCCGATGGCTTCTACGCTATCGGCCAGGCATCGGACACGCAGCGCTGGTGGTTCTCGAAAGACGGCGTGTCCTGGCGGCAGATCGAGCCGGTCGGCCTGCCGGTCCTCACCATCTTCCCCCCGGCCGTCGCGTGGAGCCCGGAACTCTTCCTCGTCGCCGGCGGTCATGGCTCCGGACGTGTCGCCCGGCCCGGGATCTGGGTCGCGTCCGACGGTCTGGTCTTCGAAGAGGCGTTCGACGACGAGGATTCCTTCGGCTGGATCACCTCGCTGGCCCATGCCGATTACGGCTTCGTGGCGGCCGGCCAAACTGTGGATGATGCGGACGACCCGACGAAGAGCCATGTTGCGGCCTGGATCTCGGTAGATGGGCGGGCCTGGCAGCCCCTGATCCTCGACGCGCCGAGCGGCACGGGCGCGGGTACCGTGGCGGCCAACTCCTCCGGGGCCGTGATTATTGGCTGGTCGACGGTCCAGGCACAGCTGCCCGAAGTCTGGTTCCTGCCGGGCGGCGCCGGGCTGCCGAGCACGGTGCGATTCCCGTTCTTGGTCCAGGATCTCGTCGCGCTGCCGGATCGTTTTGTCGCCATCGGTAGGTGCCCGCCGGATGAGGGCTGCGACGGCCTGATGATCGCGATCGGATACCCGTCTGCGCTGCCGAACGCACCCGATCCGACTCTGCCAGAAGGTAATTGATCCCACTCAGGGGCGACTCGTTCGTTGCGAGCCACTAAAGCGTCGGTGAAATGGCACCGGTCGCACATCTGGCTCAGCGAGCGACGTTGAAGAGCACCTCGATCACGTCGCCGTCGCGGACAGCGTAGGTCTTGCCCTCCGAGCGCAGCAGACCGCGCTTGCGCGCCTCGGCCATGCTGCCGCACGCCATCAAGTCATCGAAAGTGACCACCTCGGCGCGGATGAAGCCGCGGGCAAGGTCGGTGTGGATGGCGGCCGCGGCGTCAACTGCGGAGTCCCCTGAGCGAAGGGTCCAGGCCCGGCACTCGTCCTCGCCGGCCGTGAAGAACGAGAAGAGGCCGAGCAGCTCGTAGGTGAGGCGGATGATCCGGCCGCGGCTCGGCTCGGCGATGCCCAGGTCCTCCATGAATAGCGTCGCGTCCTCCGCCGACAGCTGTGCCAGCTCGGCCTCGATCTTGCCGCCGAGCGCCGCGACATCGCTCTGCGACTGGTCGTAGCGTGCGCGCCCGGTCGTCTCGAGCTCCGCGGCGGTCGCGAGCTGCCCCTCGTCGAGGTTGATCACCACCAGTACCGGCTTCTGGGTCAGGAACCGATAGCCGCGCAGCCGCAGCTCGTCGTCATCGGTGAGCTGCACCGCCCGCAGCGGGCGGCCAGCCGACAGCTCAGGCTCCAGCCGGGCAAGCAGCTCCTCCTCGCGGGCATTCGCCTCGCGCTCGCCGGGATCGCCATGACGTCCCGAGGTGCGCAGCTTCTCGAGCCGCTTCTCGATCACCATCAGGTCGGCGATGACGAACTCGGTGTCCAGGTTCTCGACGTCGCGCCACGGATCGGGCGCTTCCTCGGCTCCGCCATCGAAGGCCCGCGCCACGTGCAGCAGAGCATCCGCATTGCGGATCAGCGCAAGGTGGTCCGGGTTGATCGTCCCCTCGCGGGCGGCGCCGGCGGGGATCGCGACATCGACGTAGGTGACATCGGCGGGGACCGTCTTGCGTGGGTGAAAGAGCTCGGTCAGGCGATCAAGGCGCTCATCCGGGACCTTCACCACGCCGATGTTCGGCGCGGCACGCCCGCCCGAGAAGCCGCCCGTGTCGGCATGCGCTCCGGTCAGCGCGTTGAAGACGGTCGTTTTGCCGCTCCCCGGCAGCCCCACGATGGTGACCTGCACCGGCTAGTACCCGGCCTCCAGGTCGACCACGTTCTCGAGCTCCTCGCCCACCGCGAAGCGGCGCAGATTCTCCAGGAACAGGTCCAGCGAGCGTTCCACCACCCGGTCGCTCGACCACGAGGTGTGGGGCGTGATGATCAGGTTCGGCGTTCCATAGAGCGGAGAGTCGGGCGGCAGCGGCTCGTCGTTGAAGACGTCGAGCACGGCACCCCCGATCCAGCCTGACTCCAAGGCACGCCGCAGTGCCAGCTCGTCGACCAGCCTTCCTCGGGAGATGTTGATAAGCCAGGCGTCACCGGGCATCGCCTGCAGCTGGGCAGCGCCGATCAGCCCAGCCGTGTTGTCGGTGAGCGGCGCCGCGATGACCACGATGTCGCTGCGGCGCAGCAGGTCGTCGAGCTGGTCGAGGCCCAGCAGCTCGACGTTCGACGCGTCGGCGGCGCCACGCTCGGGATGGCGGCGCGTCGCCACGATCTGCGCCTCGAACGGTGCCAACAGGCGCGCGATCTCGGAGCCGATGCTGCCGAATCCGACGATCCCGACCGTCATGCCACCGAGTTCGGTGCCGCGCAGCGGCTGCCAGGTCCGCTCCCGCTGCAGCTCGAGCAGCTGGGGCAGCCGCCTCGCGATCGCCAGGCACATCATCACAACGTACTCGGCGATCGGACGCGAGAAGACGCCGCGCGCGTTGGTCACGATCAGTCCCCGCTCGCGGACCACCGGCGTGGCGACCCGATCGACGCCCGCCGAGAACGAGTGGATCCATTCCAGGCGGGGAGCGCGGGCGACGATGTGGTCGAGCACCGAGGCCGGCACCCCGCCACGCAGCAGCACGCGTGCCGATCCCAGTGCC
Source organism: Candidatus Limnocylindria bacterium (assembly GCA_038322875.1). GTDB lineage: Bacteria > Chloroflexota > Limnocylindria > QHBO01 > QHBO01 > CF-167. The sequence continues at coordinate 3,144 of JBBQGI010000130.1, forward strand.
GCCTCCGCGTCGTCGTGGACGAGCCCTTCCCGCGACATCTGGACCACGCGGGCGCCGGGAACCGATTCGAGGCGCGCGGCGTGCTCGGCCGAGAGCGGCTGGCCGAAGATCGGCGTCGCCAGGATGACGATCTCGTCGCCGCTCAGCTGACCCGTTCCTCTGGCCGATGGCCGTCGATCCGGTCGATCCAGCGCTGCGGGGTTCGAATCTCGTCGAGGTCCGGCAGGTTGGCCGGACCTTCCCAGACCCGGTTCAGGAAGCGACGATCACGGGCCGCCAGCACCGCGACCACGAAGCGCTCGCCGGCGACATATTGATCCATCTTCAGGTCGAGACCGGTGATGCGCAGGATCGCGCGCTCGAGGGCGCCGCGCGCCTCGTTGCGCCGCTCGAATCGCTCGTGCAGCTGGGCGAATCCCGGCAGCAGCCGCTCGCCGGCATCGTTCATGACGTGATTCGAGTAGCCCTCCAGGAGTGACATGAGGGCCTGCGTGCGACGGAAGGCGGTCAGCTGGTCGGGTGTCATCATTCGCTCCAGCCAGTGCCCGCCACGGCCACGCATGGCGAGCCGCAGCCGTTCCCCGAGTCCGCCGGTGTCGGTGGCCAGCTGCTCGATCGCCTCCCCCACCGCCGTCGCGAAGTGGTCGCGCAGCCAGGGGTAGGCCTCGAACTCGAAGGCGTGAGTCGCCTCGTGGAGCGCGATGAAGGTCCGGAACTGTGGCAGCGGGATGCCGAGCGCCGCCGAAGTGGCGGTGATGTTCGGCTCGACGAAGTTCAGGCGGCCACGCGCGGCCGGTCCGGCGGCGAGCAGGCTGACGTCGTATTGGCCCAGCACCTTGCGCGCCAGGAACGACATGAGGAAGCCGAGCTGCTGGTTGCCGAGCGACCGATTCACAATCCGGCCGAAGGCACGCCCCGGCGTGTCGTCGCCGGTCATCCCCTCGGCCACGATTCGCTCGACCCTGCCGAAGAGCTGCTCGAAGGTGGCCAGGTTGAGGTCGATCCACTGCAGCCTGTCGATCACGGCCGGCTCCTCGAGCGATCGGGGCAGCTCGGCACCGATCGCCTCGGCCACGACCGGCTCGATCCGCAACAGCTCCGCTCGGTAGAAGGCCTCCGCCGACGCACGATCGGCGGCGCTCATCGGTGCGCCGGCGGCTCCCAGCCGACGGCGAGCGATCTGTCGCACCGCCTCCCAGTCGATCAGCCGCGTGCCGGCTCGCTTAAGCAGCTCGCGCTGGACGACGGTGGCCCCCATCGCGAGCAGGCCGCCGACGACGATTCCCATCCCGATCCGGCCGGCGCTGCGTGGCATGCGGGGAGTCTAGTCGGCCGCGACCACCGCCCGCTCGACCGAGGGCAGGGCGGCCCCGAAGACCGTGCCGGCGACCGCGGCGAAGGCGGCCACATCGCCGGTCGTCACGATCCGGTTGGCGCCCGGGCCAGGTCCCGTCGCGCGCGCACCCAGGGCGTCGAGCAGGTCCTCAGCAGCCAGCGCGGTGGTGAAGGCCGAATCGACGACCGCCACCTGCGGACCGGCGACCTCCTCGATCAGCGGTCGGAGCAGTGGGTAGTGGGTGCAGCCCAGGAGGAGCGTGTCGATC
>JBBQGI010000131.1:0-4746 GCA_038322875.1 Candidatus Limnocylindria bacterium
CGCTCCAGCACGTGCTCGCCGAGTGCCTCGCCGATGACCGCGTCCTTCGACAGCTCGTCGAGCGCCTCGCGCAGCGTCCCGGGCAGCTGGCGGATCTTGCGGCTCTCCAGCTTGGCGGCGTCGAAGTGGTAGAGGTTCTCCTCGACCGGGTCGGGCGGGGCCAGCTTGCGGGCCACGCCGTCCAGGCCGGCGGCCACCATGCAGGCAAAGGCGAGGTACGGGTTCGAGGACGGATCGGGGCAGCGCAGCTCGATGCGGGTGCTGTTCAGCTGGCCCTTGCTGATCTGCGGGATGCGGATCAGCGCCGAGCGGTTGATGCGAGCCCATCCGATGTAGACCGGCGCCTCGTACCCGGGAACCAGCCGCTTGTAGCTGTTCACCAGCGGCGCGAGTACGCCGATCATGCCCCGCGCGTGCTCGAGCGTGCCGGCGATGTAGCTGCGGGCCATCGCCGACAGGCCGTATGCATCCGAGGCATCGGCGAAGGCGTTCTTCTCCTTCTTGATGTCCCACAGGCTCTGGTGGACGTGCATCCCCGAACCGTTGATGCCAAAGAACGGCTTGGGCATGAAGGTGGCGTACAGCCCATTACGCGCGGCAACCGCCTTCAGCGTGGTCTTGAAGGTGACCGCGTTGTCCGCGGTGCGCAGCGCATCGGCGTATTCGAAGTCGATCTCGTGCTGCCCAATAGCGACCTCGTGATGCGCTGTCTCGACCTTGATCCCGAACGCCTCCAGGCCGTTCATCATCTCCTTGCGGACGTCGGTGCCCAGGTCGCTGGAGAGGTCGAAGTAGCCGGCCGCGTCATGGGGCAGCGCCTCGACCCCATGATCGCCGCGCTTCAGCAGGAAGAATTCCAGCTCCGGACCGGTGTTGAGGACGTAGCCGAGCTTCTTCACTTTCTCGAGCTGGCGGCGCAGGACCCAGCGGGGGTCCCCGGGGAACGGCTCGCCGTGGGGCGTGAAGACGTCGCAGATGACCCGCGCCGCGCCGGTGGGGAGCTGCTTGTCGTCGGGGCCAAAGCCGGGCTCCCAGGGGATGGGCGCGAAGGTGTCCAGGTCGGGCACCAGGAACATGTCCGACTCCGCGATCCTGGCGAAACCCTCGATGCTGCTGCCGTCGAACCACTTGCCATGTTCGACCGCCTCCTCGAGCTGATGCATCGGCACCTGGACCGATTTCACCTGCCCGACGATGTCGGTGAACTGCAGGCTCACGAAGCGCAGGTTGCGCTCCTCGGCGAGCTTCAGGACGGCGGCGAGCTGCTTGCTTGGCATGCGTGGATCTCCTGGAGACGGGATGCGGTTGACCTCTCGAGGTTAGTCCCGCAGGGGCCTTCACGGGAGTGGCAGCAGACCCGCCGAGGCGACCTTCCTCTGTGCAGTCTGCACAAGCCGATGCTCAGCGGGCGGCCTGCTCGGCCTCCGCCAGGATCTTCAGCGCATCCTCCGGACGCCGGGGATCGAGGCCGCGCTCGGCGCGTGCCGCGCGCAGGCGATAGAGCACGGTGTTGCGGTGGACGCCCAGCGCGCGGGCAGCAGGGGCGATCCGCCCGTTGTGGCGCGCAACCGCCAGCAGGGTCGCTCCGATCCGGTCGCCGGGCGCCACAGGGGCGACTGGCGTCGTCGGACCGGCCGCGGCCCGCGGCGTCGTTCGGCGCAGCAGGGCGCGCAGGGTGACGCCAAGGGCGTCCGCGGCAACCTCGTCGACGGCGGCGAACGGAAGATCGTCGAAGAGCCAGACGGCAGCACCGGCTCGAATGCGTCGCTCCAGCAGCCAGAGCCCATCGCGCGTGCGTCGCGAGCTCTCGGAGCGCGTCCCGCCCGCCAGCAGGCGCGCATGCGCCGCCGCAAACCGGGCCGCCAGAGCACGTCCTGCCGGCCTGGCGTGCAGCGCCCGCAGCTCGCCGTCCGCGACCACGGCCACGCCCCGCCGCATGCGCGCCGCCAGCAGACCGGCCGGCGCCCCAGGGTCAGGGTCGACCAGCGCAGCCTCGGCAGCGGCCAGCCGCAGCTCGTCGCTCAGGCGCCGCAGGTGCCCCGGCTCGTCGCGGAGGTAGGCGGCCAGCGCCTCGGTCAATGCGCCGATGGAGCGGCTGCTGACCAGGACCGGGAGAGAGTCGCCGGCCGGCTCGAGGCGTGGCGACCCAGCCACTCCGGCCACTATGATGCCCACCGGCCGCAGGTCGGCGGCACGCAGCGTCGCGAGCAGCGCGTCGAGTGGCGCGCCGACGACTAGAGCGGCGTCGATCACCAGCAGCTCGCCGTCCACGGTCGGCGGCAGGTGGGGCGCGACCGCCCGTGAGCGCAGGACCCCGCGCGCCGGCTGCGCCAGGGCGGCGGCGGATCCGGAGACCTGCCGCGCCTCGGGGTCCGTGGCGCGCCACAGGTCGATGACGCTGGTCACGCGTCGTCCACGGGCACGGCCGCGGCGATCCTGCGGCGCAGTGCTGCCAGCTCACTCTCCGGGTGGTCGAAGCGCTCGCCTCGCAGCAGGATTCGCAGCACACCGTCGCCCGATCGCACGGTCAGGCGGCGGCGTGGCAGCCAGAGGGCGATCGCCAGGCACCCGACCAGGAGCGCCGCGCCGACGAAGAGCACGCCCATCCCCGGATCCCGCCGCGAGAGAAAGGTGAGATAGGCATCGAAACCGATCAGCTCGACCTCCAGGGAACCGACGCGGACCTGCTCCCCGGGGCGCAGCTGGACGCGGTCGACGAGACCGCTCGCGGTCGAGGCGGTGACGCCGAGCTGGTTCGCGTCGGCATCGAGGAGCGTGAGACCCAGCGTCACGCCCGCCGTCGGGAGCTCGGCAAACGCTGACGGGCGCCCGGCGATCGCCCCATCGAGGGCGACCGGCGCGTCGAGCAGCGGCTGGCCGTCGAGCGTGGTGACGCGCAGTCGCGCCGCCGGCCCGTAGGTCCAGCCATGGAGCAGGTAGCCGCCAAAGGTGCCGGGCCGGTTGACCTGCAGCAGCTCCGTTGTCACCGGCGCCCAGTCGTCCAGGAAGGTCACGGTCGCATCCAGCTGCAGGGGACGGCCGTCGGGGCCGAAGCTGGAGACGAATCGGTCGAGGCGGACCGCATCGGTGAAGCCAGGATGCGGCGCATCCAGCAGGGCCTGCTCGCCCGGCAGCAGGCTGAAGGTCGTCTCGCTGCTGAATGCACGGCCGCCAGCCGCGCCGAGCAGCATCAGGACGAGCGCCAGGTGGCTCAGCTGACCGATCAATCGGGACCAGCCGCGGCGGGTCCCCGCGACCGTCCAGGCGCTTCCGCGCCCTCGCTCGGCGATGCGGTAGCCGGCCCGCCGGAGCACCACTCCCAGCGCGGCCCGGTCCACCTCGACCAGCTCCCGATCGAGTGGAATCGTGGCCTGCAGCACATCGGTGCCCTCGGCGAGCGGCGCAGGGCGTCGCCACTCGCGCCAGGCGGCAGGCAGCCGCACCGCCACGCTCGCCACGGCGGCGCACAGGATCAGCGCCAGCAGCGCGAGGTAGGGCGGGGTGGCGAGCAGCCCGGCCCCGGACGGCAGGGCCGCGGCGGCGGCGTTCCAGGCACCGGCCAGCAGGAGCAGCCCAAGCGCCAATCGAGGGTCGGCAGCCAGGCGCAGCAGCCGCTCGGCCCCGCGCGCCAGCCGATCGGCTCGTGTGCCGCCGCCGGCGGCCACCGCGGTCGATCGGCTCATCGGTCCTCCGTCTTCAGGAAGTGGCGCCCGCGGCTGCAGCGGCGAGGTCCGCGGCGATGTCATCAGGGTCCTCGAGTCCGATCGAGACCCGGATCATGCCGGGGGTGAGGCCTGCGTCAACGAGCTCGCCATCGCTCAGCTGCCGATGCGAGGAGGACGCTGGGTGGCTGCACAGGGTTTCCACGCTGCCCAGGCTGGTGGCGTGAACCGCCACCCGCAGGAGGTCCAGGAAGCGTTCACCGGCGGGCCGTCCGCCCGACAGCTCGAGGGCGACCATCCCGCCCGCCATGCCCCCGCGCAGGGTACTGGCCGCCAGGTCGTGCTGCGGGTGGGACGCGAGCCCGGGATAGCGCACCGCCGCCACGCCCGACGCACCCTCCAGGCCGTCTGCCACGGCGAGGGCATTGGAGCTGTGCCGATCCATGCGCAGCGCGAGCGTCTTGAGGCCACGCAGGGCGAGGAAGGCCTCGAGCGGCGCGGCATTGCCGCCGGCATTGATCACGATCTCGCGGGCGGCGGTCACCACCGCGGAGCTGCCCAGGATCGCTCCTCCGGTCAGGTCCGAATGACCGCCGACGTACTTGGTGGTGGAGTGCACCACCGCATCGGCACCGAGCGAGAGCGGATTGCACAGGTACGGCGAGGCGAAGGTGTTGTCGACCGCAACCTTCATGCCGCGCGCGTGGGCCAGCTCGGCGATGGCAGCGATGTCGGCCATGGCGGTGGTCGGGTTGCTGATCGTCTCCAGCCAGATCAGGCGGGTCCGCTCGCCGATGGCGGCGGCCAGGGCGGCGGAATCGGTGGTGTCGACCGCGCGGACGTCGATCGCGGCGCGCGACAGGACGGCGCGCGACAGGCCGACCACGCCCCCGTACACCGCGTGGGGGACCAGCAGCTCATCGCCCGACCGCAGGTTGGACATCACGACCCCGTGGATCGCCGCCATCCCCGAGGCGGTGACATGGCAGGCCTCGGCGCCCTCCAGCTCGGCGAGCGCCTCCTCCAGCGCCGCATGGGTCGGGTTGGAGTAGCGACTGTAGGAGTGTCCCGGTCGCGCGAAGGC
>JBBQGI010000132.1:0-4741 GCA_038322875.1 Candidatus Limnocylindria bacterium
TCCTCCTCCACGTACAACATGTCGACCGATTGGGCGGTGGCAGGTGGCCGAGGCCATCCACTTCTTGTGCCCGACCCTCCGTCGCCCGGTGCCCGGTTGCCGAAGCGCCCGGGCTGCAGAATAGGCTGGATGGACGACCCACTCGTGATCATGGGCGCGCTGGGCGGTGCGCTCGCAGGGTTCCTGCTTCTGCGGCTTGCCGGGGGAGCGCCCAAGGAGGAAGCGGCGGCCGAGCCGTCGCCGCGTCCAGCGGTCGGATATGCGATTCCGAAGCGCTCACGAGGCTCCGGGACGCCCATCCTCACGGCACTCGGTGTGACCGCTATCGGGGTCGCACTGGCGGCGGGTGCCGGGGAGGGAGGATTCGCCCTGCTGGCATTGCTGCCGGGGCTGGCGTTGCTGGTCGCGGCGTTGGTCACGCTGCGGGGCGGCGGTCGCGACCTGCGGCCGCCCGGGCCGGATCGCCGGAAGGTTTGACGCGCGGCTTCATGTCCCCCCGTTAGGTCCGCGGCACCAACAACAGCACGCCGTCGACGAGGAGCACGAGGGCGGCTATGGCAGCCGTCAGTGACGATCTGATGGAGGAATTGTGTGGTTCGGCCCGCAACTGAAGGAGGAAATGCCGGACGAGGATGTAGGCCGCGGCCGCGGCCACGAAGATGGCGCCATCGAAGGCAAGGCCATGGCGCAGAACCAGCAGGGTGGACGCGACCGCGATGAGCAGGCCGGCAGCAGACTCCAGCAGCTGGGCGGGGATGCGACGGGCACCGACGCGGCGATCGGAGGACCACACTCCCCAGCGAGATCGAGTGCAGCGGCCCGCGCAGCAACCGGTGAAGAAACACCCGAGGCGCCCGATCGCGATTCCGAAGAACAGGGCCGGCGCGCTGGCATCGAAAAACACCCCGATCGGTAGTCCGAATACGAACAGTGCGACCACAACCGCGGCGGGGGAGGCGATGGCGGACCCGTTCACAGACCAGCCCTCGCCGATGGATTGCCGCCACGAGCGCGGCTGCTGTATCACATACCACAGCTTGGCTCCGATCAGGCCGGATACCACGGCGAGGGAATCCACTACCGCTGCCTGCCCGAGCGCGACGTTCTCGGGTCCCAGGAGCGTGGTTTGCACGACGAAGCCGACCAGGATACCGAGGCCGACCAGCCCGGACCAGCTGCCGGGAATGACTGCCGGCATACGAGCCATGCGGACAAGCGGCGCAAAGCGGGTCTTCACGGGCGTAAACGGACCGGTGGTGAGCGCCCACCGCTTCCATGACCATGTCGCGCGGGGCAGTGTGTGTGAGCCGCCGAGCTTCCCGGCTGGGAGCAGGCGCTGGGCCCCTCCGGCCCCCGGGGTTCGGATCAGGTCGGCAGTGACGGTCCACTCACCAGGCTCGAGCCCATGCACCCACGTGGTGATCGACACCGGACCGCTGCCCGGCACGATCCGGTCCATGGTCTCCTCTTTCGCGAAACTGTCTGCTGGCCGGGGCTTTCCCTGGACGCCCACGCGACGCCCGGTGAATCTGACGGTGGCCGAGTACGGTTCGCCGTCCCTGCCGGAGTCGAACCAATGCGTGGCGGCCAACGCCTCTGGTTCAACGGTCCCTTCGGCCGCGGCTTGTCTGTTTGAGAGATGCTCTTTGGAGGCAGCCTGCCCCGAATTGAACGCGGGTATCCCGCCCGCCGTGAGTCGCGATCGGGCCCGTGCGCCCCGCGCCTTAGCAGTTGCCCTTCGCCGTGCCACGAGTTCTGCACCTGTCATATCTGGCTTGTCGCAGCGGCTCGAGCATGCTGAGTTTCCATAGGGCTCGACAGCGCTGGGGCAATACTACAGGGCGGTAGTGGTCATCCGGTTGTCGAGGCGCCACGCTCGATGACAATCGACCGAGGGCTGATCCTCGACCTCAGGGATGCAAGGTGTGCTCCAGGGCCGGCGCGGCAGCGTCAGGGTCGGCCCGCACCGGCCTAGATGATCTTGTTCAAGCTCTCTTCGATCCACGGTGTGAACGCCTCCTGGAACGCCACTTCCCCGTCCGCGGAGGACCTCTGACTCTCGCAGCGAGAGCGTTGAGGAGGGCTTCCGGCCCTATCGGCCCGAGAACGAGTCAGCACGGCGGCGCAGATCGTCGGACGGCGCAAAGCCGGTGCCCGGAACCCAGCGCGACCCTCCAGCGTCTTCCGGATAACCCCGCACGACATTGGATGCACCAAATGCGCTTGATCCGATTCAGCACCCTCGCGATCGTTGTCCTCCTGTCAGCCTGCTCGCTTGGTCAGGCCGGCGACCCTACGCCGACCGGTGGGCACAAGGTATCGACGGGGGTCGGACCGGGAATCTCGATCGACGAGGCGCTCGCGTCGACCAACGACGAGCCGTTGCTCATCAATGGCTGGCTCGTCATCTCCCCGCAGAGCGAAGTGCGTTTCTGCAGCGCTCTCAGAGAATCCAATCCGCCCGGCTGCGCTGGGTCGTCGCTGGCCGTTACAGGACTTGATCCCGAAAACGTGGGCAAGCTGGCCGAGGCGGGAGGTGTGCAGTGGAGCGAGGAGTCAGTCCAGTTGCTCGGCACCATCAAGGACGGTCGGCTCGTTGTGTCCGCGAGGTCGATATAGACCTGACCGCTTCAGCCGTTCTGGTGGGCGCGACAGTCACAGCCTTATTCGCAGGCGTGGCAGCCGCAGCACCTACCACACCCACCACACCTACCATTCACAGGTCGCCGTCTTCCTGCGAAGCTTCCTGCCTCACAGTCTGTACTGACTATGCGGACCGGTCAGCCGACTCGCACTCGCGTCGCCCAACGATGGGTATGGTTGCTAGTACGTCCCCGACACCTGCCGGGGACGCTTACATCGCGCCGAGGGCCATCCCCATCGGCACCGGCAGCGGCTCCTCACTCTTCACCCGCTCGCGCAGCTCTCGCACCACGAGCACCGATGCTGGAGTGTGCAGCAGCACCTTGCGGGCGACGCTGCCGACCGCCAGCCGGCTGAGCGCCGACAGGCCTCGGGACCCGACCACGATCAGGTCCGCGTCGTCCTCCGTGGCCGCCTTCAGCAGTTCTCCGGCAGGATCCCCGACGCGCAGCTCAGAGCTGGCATCAAGTCCCGCTCGCGCCAGGTCCTCACAGGCGCGTTCCGCCAGGTCCGACAGCTGCCTGCGTTTCGCGTCGACCGTTGCGCCGCGCTGATCCGTGAAGGCCGGGTTGAGGGCAGCGCCGAGCGACAGCGCCCAGATGGCGGGGGGCTCCGCGACCGCCACGACCCGGGCCGGCAGCCCGGCGAAGATCGGCCAGGTGGAGAGCGCCGCGACGGCACGCTGGGAGCTCGGTGACCCGTCGACGCCGACGATCAGCTGGTGGGCCGATGATCGGCGCGCGACGAGCACCGGGCACGGGGCGTGGTCGACCACCTCGGTGGAGACCGATCCGACCAGGACGGTGGCCAGCGGACCGTGCCCCCGGCTGCCGATCACGATCAGGTCCGGCTGCATTGCGGCAGCCTCGGCCACCAGCGCGGAAGCGGGTCGACCACGTACGACGCGTGACTCGATGGTGCGGTCTGGCGCCTCGAGCGGGGCGGCTGCCGACCGCAGGCCCGCCAGCATGTCGGCGCTCAGGATCGCATCCGCTTCTTCGTGGTCGTTCGGCACGACGCCGAATTCGGGTGCGCCGAAGAGTTCGGGACCGCGCTCGATCACAGCCACCAGGGTGATAGCGGTGCCCGTCGGCCAGCGCAGGTGCGCCACCAGGTCGCGGGCCGACTCGGCCCCAGCAGATCCGTCGAAGGCGAGCATGACGCGCACGGCAACCATCTCCTATCCAGCTTCACCAGCCGTCGACTCCGGAGATCCGGCGTCGGGACGCATCCAGAGTGGGCCGCGGCGGGCGTGGCACAAAAGAGCCATCGGTCACGATCGGCCGGGCCTCTCGGCCGTAGGCGGGCCGGTGCATCGGCCCCACCACCGGCGCTGAAGACTCGGATTGGCAACTGAGGAGACACCGATGGCGCGCATGGCGTCTGAGCGAGCGTGGGTTGTCTGCCGTGGGGAGACGCGGTTGGTCGTTCACAGATCGGTGGCCTGTGTTGCAGGCGGGCGGGTGCCGCTGAGCCGATGCCTCGGCTGCCGCTATCTCGAGACGAGTTCAGGGGAGCGGATGCGTGACCGATGGTGCACTGCCGTGGTCGCGACCGATTCAGCGACCTTCGTCATGGCCCCCCGAGCGAGTTCGAGGCGAATGGATTCGACGCCCGGCTCCATGGCATGACAGGTCCATGGCAGACCGCTGTGCTCGAGCAGGGCATGGATCCGATTTGTGCGCCAGGTCGAGCGGCTCGAGGCAGAGATGACCAACGATCGTTCCCTGGCAGTCAACGGCGACCCATCCACCCGCGCTGCGCTCCCGGGCGCGCGCGAAGCGCCGCGCCTGCCCGTCGGTGATCGAGTGGCACGCGCCGAGGAAGCGCGTGCGGCGGCTGTCGGGTGAGAGCGCCCCGTGGAAGGCGGCGATCGCGGGCGCGTCGCCGCGCCGGACCGGTCGAATCAGCGGGCGAGGGACGTTTATGCGCCAAGGATCGGCGCGGGCTGGGTGTCCAGGGGAGTGCCGTTGACTCCTCTCCGACGGCCGGTTGGTCCGGACGCAGGGTGCCCTTGATCGCTCGCCGTTCAGCGGCGGCTGCCCGTAGACTGCTCGGCATGCGCATCGTCACCGCCGCTGAAGCGGTTGCCGGCATC
>JBBQGI010000133.1:0-4692 GCA_038322875.1 Candidatus Limnocylindria bacterium
CGGCCACGATCTCCGAGGGGCGCAGGGAAGGGGAGAGGTCGTAGACGCCGGCCTGCAGGTCACCCGAGCGACCAGCCTGCCTGACGGCGTACAGGAATGCGAGCTGGCTCTTGATGACGCCCTTGTCGAACAGGAGCTGGCTGATCTCGGAGTCGTTCGCGCCGAGCACCACCTCCACGGTGATGCGCTGGCCGTCCTCCCCGGCCGCCTCATCGGCCAGGGCACCGGGCTGGTACCACTGCACGAAGTCGCGTACCAGACCCTGGTCGATCGAGCCGGGATGCTCCTCGACCCAGACCATGAGGCGCGGCGAGAAGGCCAAGAGCCCGACGAAGATGAGGACGCCGAGGAGCGCGATCACGCCCGCGAACCACGCGATCAGGATCAGCGGCTGGAACTTGCGTCGCCGCCGGCCGGGGCCTTCGCGCTGGTCGCGGAGCTCCCGGATCCGGGAGTTGCGCTGCTCGTTGCGATCCCAGCGAGGATCAGGGGTTCGGGTCATCAGGTCTCCTGCGGGCGGGCCGGATTGGCCCGGGCGTCCAGGTATTCTTGCAGGATGAGGCGGGCCGCCGCCGAGTCCCGCTCCCCCGATGCTCGCGTCGGGTGGCGCCCGGCAGCCGTCAGCCGCTCGCCTGCCTCCCAGCTCGTGAGTCGCTCGTCCACGAAGACGACCTCCAGGCCGATGGCGGTCAGCTGTGCGGCGAAGGTGCGCGCCGCAGCTGCCTGAGGGCCTTCGCTGCCGTCCATGTTGCGTGGCAGCCCCACCACGACGCGACTGGCGCCCTCGGCGCGCGCCAGGTCGACGATCTGCTCCAGGTCCGCACTCTCCCTGCGGCGCTGGAGCGCGGGACGCGCGAATGCCTGTCCGGTCTCCTCGCTGCCGACCGCCAGGCCGATGCGCCTGCTGCCGTGGTCGATGCCGATCACCGTGCTCATGGGCTCGCCGACGCGTCCGGCGACGCGACGGACGTCTCGACCCTGATGCGGAACGGGATGCGCGGAAGGCGATCCAGCCACGCGGGCCAGAGGTCGACCTGCACGGCGCCGATGTCGGCGAGCTCCGCCTGCGCCTCGTCGACGGTGAGCCCTGCAACCCGGTCACGCACCGCGGACTCGTCGATCGCCGCAGCCGCGGCGGCCCGCACCATGACCTGGACCGTCATCCCGTCTGCCGTCGCTGTGGCCGCCCCGATCTCGACCTCCACCGAGTCAGCGACGATGGAGGTGCCGCTCGGCGCCGCGCTCGGGTCGGCCTGCAGCGCCTCGGTTGCCGCCGCCTGGACGTCTGCCCGAGCGACGTACGGTCGATCCGCTGCCAGGGTGCCGTCCAGCTCGAAGGTTGGCATCTCCTCGGTACCGACCAGGTCGCTCGGCACGTTGATCACGGGCGCCTCGCCCGCCTGCGGTCCGGCGTAGACCCTGTCGGTCTGGCCGGCGAGGCTGTCCGCCAGCTGCGATGCCAGGTCGGCCTGGAGGGCGGCAACCACCGGATCCACGTCCAGCTGCTGGACGACGGTGTGCAGGATCTCGGCGCCGCCCACGGTGGGATCTGCATTCGCCACACGTCGGTTGAAGCGGATGTCGGGGTTGTCGATCGTGTCGATCACGCCCGCATCCACGTTCCCGCTCGTGCCCGCCACCACCGCGACCACGCCGACGCTCTTTTCCCCCGGATCTCCGAAGAAGGCACCGCCCGGCACGGTAATCGTCTCGGTCGTGGTGAACGCGATCGTGCCGCCGTCCGAAACCTGGGACCCCTGCGGGATCTGGACCGAGCCGATGCTGCGGTTGAAGAAGGTCACCGTTCCGGTCGCGGGAATCTCCTCGAGCCTCTGGCCGGTGGCGGTGCCCGGAGCCGTTGCCTGCAGAACGCTTGGCTGGTGGCCGGCGATCGGCAGGTTCAGGAGGTACGGGCGGGGCGGAACCGCGGCCGTCGCCGGCGTGATGCGCACGGTGGCCCCGGGAAGAAGCGCGGCACCGACCACGAGGAGGACGGCCAGCAGGCCTGCTAGCCACGGCCATTTCGGCAGGCGGAAGCGACCGCGAGCAGATCGTGGAGGGCCGCCAGGAACAGCTCTCTTCGGGGTTCTGACCACCACCGTCTCGTCACCTGGCCGGGACCGATCGGCTGGTGCCCCGAGCGCGGCGCCCGCCGGTGCGATCTCGGCTAGGCCGCGGACGACATGGATCGGCGCTCGCGTGGCGACCCCGCTGCCCTGGAGTGCGACCTTGCCCGAGGTGGCCTCCGCGACAGATGCATAGGCCGCAATCCCCGCCTCGCTGGCCACGGCCCGCGTTGCGGGGTCGGCAACAAGCGCCAGGCTGCGCTTCTCCTCGGCCGCCACCTGGGCGAGCAGGCGGAGCGCGACCGAGCTGGAGGTGGCTCGGCTGCGGCCGGGGGCCACGATCACCACCGAGCTGCCCTCGGCGGCACGCAGCCGGCGCACGACCGACGTGATCTCGTCGTCGGGCTCCAGGTAGATGAGCTGCGGCTGTTCGGGCATCGGTCTCACAGTTGCATGCTCCGGACGGCACGCCGCATTGCGCGCTCGGCGGCGGTCGTGGATGCATCGAGGATCAGAGCCTGGTGCGCCAAGGCCATCGGTGTGACGTCCTGGCGAGTCGTCATCTGGCCGCTCGCGTCACGCACGCCGGCCACATCCTCGGGTGACAGGCCGCGCACTTGTGGTTGCCGTGCGAAGGGAAGGTGCCGCCACCATGTGTCGCCATTCAGGGTCGCGATCAGCTGGGGCAGCTGAGCGCCCCCACCGCACAGGTAGACCCGTCCGGGGAGCAGCTCCCCCTCGGCCAGGTCGGCGATCATCAGCTCCACGCCGCGGAGCCACACCGAGGCATCCTCGGTGAGCGCAGCGTCGAGCGCGGCCGGCTCGATCGACTCGGGCAGCTCGCCGCCCTCCCCGGCAGCGACTTTGAGCGCCTCGGCCCGGGCGAACGAGAGCGAGAAGCGCTCGACCAGGCCGCGGGTGAAGGCCCGTCCGCCGAGCGCCAGCATCTTGGTCCCGGCGATGCCGCCGTGACGGACCAGGGCAACGTCGGTGGTGCCACCGCCCACGTCCACGAAGACGGCCCCGGCGTCGCCCAGCTCGCCTGGATCGAGGCAGGTGGCGACCGCGTAGGGCTCGGCGATCACGCCCAGGAGCTCCAGCCCGAGCTGCGTGGCGACCGACTGCAGGGCGCCCAGGTGCACCATTGGCGCAAAGGCGTTGAAGACCGCCAACTCCACCTGTGCGCCGGTGAAGCCGATGGGGTTGCTGACCGGGTAGCCGTCGATCTTCAGCTCCACCACTGCCGCATGGACCAGCCGCACGTCGAGGCGTTCCACGCCCGACTCCCAGGCAATCCGCCGCTCGGCCTCGCCGAGCGCCTCGGCCTGAACCTGTTCCACGATGCGTGCCAGCTCATCCTCGGTCATCGGCGCCTGGGGATCGTTGCGACGGACGATGCCGGTCGAGGTGGTCCCCTTGACCAGCTCGCCGGCGATCCCGATCACTCCCGCCGTGGGCCGCAGACCGGCCATCGCCTGGGCCTCCGCCAAGGCGCGGGCGCAATTGGCAACCACCGCGTCGATGTCGCTCACGGTGCCAGATTGCATGTGGGTCAGCCCCTGTCGCTGCCGTCCGGCGCCGCGCACCGTGGCGACCACGCGTCCCTCGGCATCCGGCGTGACCGCCACCACCAGCGCCTTGGCGAACTCAGTGCCGACGTCGAGCGCCACCAGTGCCGGCGGCTCGCCGGTGCGACGGCCACCCACGCGGGACAGCCGCTCAACCAGGCGCGAGAGGCGTTCCTGCACCGTCAGCCGTTCTCGATTCGTTCCAGCGTCTCGAGCGCAAGGCGCGCCGCCTCCCGCAGTGCCTCGTCAAGTCGGGACGCGTCCCTGCCACCGGCCTGCGCCAGGTCGGGCCGTCCCCCTCCCCCGCCGCCGATCAGCGGCGCCGTCTCGCGCACGATGGCGGCCGCGTCGAAGCCCTCCCCGACCAGGTCGCGACTGGCGGCAACAAGGAGCGACGGGCCGCCGAGGCTCCCGGCCAGGACCGCGACGAAGCGGCCGGTCGATGCCCGGAGGTCGTCGGCGAGGCGACGCAGCGCAGCACCGTCGGCGTCGAGGTACTTCTCCACGATCACCTTTGCCTCGCCGGCGATCTGAGCACCGGCCAAAGCGCCAACGGCATCCAGGTTGACCTCATCGGCCGTGGCGGCAGCCTTCCCGCTGTTCCCATCCCGCACGCGGGCGAGCAGCGCCTCGACCCGCCCGGGGACCTGGTCGTCCGCTGTCTCCAGGGCCTGGGCGGCGGCATGCAGCCACTCGAGCCGGCTCGCCACGAGGTCTTCGGCGGCCACGCCGGTGACCGCCTCGATTCGTCGCAGGCCAGTGCCGATGCTCATCTCGCCGGTGATCCGGAACTGGCCGATCTGGCCGGTGAAGGCCACGTGGGTCCCACCGCACAGCTCCATGCTGAAGCCATCGACCTGCACCACCCGCACCGCATCGGGCAGGTATTTCTCGCCGAAGAACATGTCGGCGCCGAGCGCCTGGGCCTGGGCCAGGCTCATCTCCGTCGAGGTGACCGTCGCGTTGCGTCGAACCTGCGCGTTCACGATCCGCTCGACCTCCCGCAGCGCCTCCCGCGGCGTGGCAGATGAAGCCGGAAAGTCGAAGCGCAGCCCCTC
>JBBQGI010000134.1:0-4652 GCA_038322875.1 Candidatus Limnocylindria bacterium
CAGGGCGCTCTACGGAGCGCGCATCCGACAGCCGATCGGCGGGGAGTTCGCGATCAGCGGCGACCTGGTACAACGCTACCTGGAGCTCGACACCTTCGACGATCTGACGGCGCGCTTCGGGATCGACATCTGGATGACCCACTCCGCGTTGAACGAGGGCTTCGCTGTCTGTCAGACGCGCCTCGGCGCCAAGATCCACGATGCCAAGGACCCCGCGTCGGACCTGGGGCCGATGTTCCGGCAGGTCGTCGGGACCCTGTTCCGGCTGGCCGGCCACTACCAGGATCGATGGCTCAAGGTCCGCGGCTCGCACGCGATCCCCGACTATGGCTTCGAGCGGGTGATCGCCCCGGAGGTGGTCGAGGTCAACCACGCCAAGTTGATCGACAACTTCGAGACGGCGCGCCTCTCGCAGGCCGAGGCCTGGCGCGACATGCTCGCCGCGGAGCAGCTCGACCGCATCATGACCCTCGAGATCCCGCCCGAGCCGGGGGACTTCGCCTTCCCGTCTGAGCTGTGGATCAGGTGCCTGTACGACGCCCTGGTCGCCTACAACCGGCCCGGGACCGATCGCGAGCGTCTGCTTGCCGCCCTCACTCCGCTCTACTTCGGCCGCACCGCCGGATTCATCGCCGAGACCTCCGAGATGACGACCGACCAGGCCGAGCGGGTGATCGACGCCCAGGCGCAGGCGTTCGAGCAGCTGAAGCCGTACCTCGTAACCCGCTGGCGCGAGATGCGCGCCGCGGCGGGCTGATGGCGCCCCGCCGGCGCCAGCCGTACCGGATCCTGCTGCCGCTCGCCAACCCGCGCACGGCTCGGGACCTGGTTCGCATTGGTGCGGGGATGAGCCGCGGCCGCCCGGCCGAGATCACGGCGCTCGGCATCGTCGAGGTCCCCGAGGGCGTCTCGCTGGCCGAGGGAGCCACCCACGCCCGCACCGCGCGTCGCCTCCTGCAACGGGTCCTGGACTTCGGCGACGAAGAGGGGGTCGAGATCAGGACGATGGTCCGCATCGGGCGGCGAGCTGCCGATGGCGTGATCGAGGCGGTCGGCGAGGAGGGCGCCGACCTCGTCATCTTCGGGTGGGGCGGGCCGCCCTCCCCGGCGGTCGCCGCACGGTCTACCGCGACGCGCGGGGCTCCCCGCGAGCCGACCGTCTTCTCCCCGACCATCGATGCGGTGGTGCGGGAGTCGCCGTGCGACCTTGCCGTCGTCAAGCAGCGCGGCGTCGACGAGGTCAGCTCGATCCTGGTTCCGGTGCGCGGAGGACCGCATGCCGAGCTGGCGATCCGGCTGGCGCGCGACCTCGGCAAGCATTTCGGCGCGCTGGTGGTGGTCATGCACGTCGTGCCGAAAGGGATAGGCGAGCGCGCACTGCAGCGCGAGCACGACGCGCTCGCGCGCTTCGTGGCGGCGCACGGCGGCGGACGGAAGGTGAAGGGCCTCCTGCGCGAGGCGGCATCGGTCCGGACGGCGATCCTGCGCGAGTCGACGAACCACCAGCTGGTGGTGATGGGTGCATCGGCCCATCCCTCGGTCGTGTCCCCCGACGGCCGCTTCCTGTTCGGCGTCGTGGCGGAGACGGTCGCGTCGCGGGCAAAGCCGACGGTGATCGTGGTCAAGACGAAGCAGCAGATCGCGGTGACCACCTTCGACGACCTGCGGGCCGCGGAGGGGACCCTGGCGGCGGCCGACGCCTACGCCGAGCGCAGCAGCTCGCTGCCGACCATCGTCGATCGCTGGTTCGCCGAGAACACCTTCCACGCCTCCGAGTTCCGCGAGGTGGCGAAGCTGGTCGACCTGAAGGAGAAGCAGGGCCTGACGATCAGCGTCGGCCTGCCGGCGCTCAACGAGGAGAAGACGATCGGCCTGGTCATCAAGCGCGTGAAGGCCGCCCTGATGGATCGGGTTCCCCTCCTCGACCAACTGGTCGTGATCGACAGCGACAGCACCGACCGCACGCGCGAGATCGCCCGCGAACTGGGAGTGCCGGTCGTCCGGCATTCAAGGATCCTGCCCGAGACCGGGTCATACGTCGGCAAGGGCGAGGCCCTGTGGAAGAGCCTGCACGTGCTCGACGGCGACATCGTGGCCTGGATCGACACCGACATCAGCAACATCCAGCCGCGCTTCGTCCACGGGCTGCTGGGGCCGCTACTGCGCGAGTCACGGATCGCCTACGTAAAGGGCTTCTACCGACGCCCGATCAAGCAGGGCACCTCGCTCGTCTCGGAGGGCGGCGGACGGGTAACCGAGCTGATGGCGCGGCCGCTGATCAACATGTTCTTCCCCGACCTGTCGGGGATCATCCAGCCGCTCTCCGGCGAGTACGCCGGGCGACGCGCGCTGCTCGAGTCGGTTCCCTTCTTCACCGGCTACGCGGTCGAGATCGGACTGCTGATCGACATCCTGGAGGCCGCGGGGCTGTCGGCGATCGGGCAGGTCGACCTGGAGCGGCGGATCCACCGCAACCAGCCGCTCGCCAACCTGTCGCAGATGAGCTTCACCATCCTGCAGGCAGCCATCGGCAAGCTCGAGGAGCGGCACCGGATCGAGCTGCTGACCGAGGTCGGGCGCGGCATGAAGGTGATCGGACAAGATCACGACCGATTCAGCCTGGAAGTGCGCGAGGTGGCCGACGCGGTGCGGCCGCCGATCAGCAGCATCGCCGCCTACCAGGAGCGGCGCCGGTCGCTCAAGCGCTGATGGCGCAGGCTCGGCTGCGGATCCTGGTCGCTCCCGACTCGTTCGGTGGGGCGCTCGATTCAGTGGGGGTCGCCCAGGCGATTGCCGGCGGCTGGCTGCGCGCCCGCCCCGACGACGAGGTGCGCCAGGTACCGATGGCCGATGGTGGCGAAGGAACCCTGGCCGCGGTATTGGCCGCACTCGGGGGGCGCGCCGAGCGGCGAACGACGATCGCCCAGGATCCGATGGGCCGGCCCGTCTCCGCCGACTGGCTGCTCCTCGACGAAGGACGATCCGCCTTCGTCGAGATGGCCGCCGCGTCCGGCCTGGCGCACGTGGCTCCCGGGGAGCGAATTCCCGCGTCTGCGCGAATCGCCTCGACTCGTGGCACCGGCGAGGTCGTCCTGGCTGCGCTCGACGCCGGGGCCTCCCGGCTGGTGCTGGGTCTCGGCGGATCGGCCACCACCGACGGCGGTTCGGGGATGCTGGTCGCACTCGGGGTCCGGTTCCTCGATGACCGCGACGCCGAGCTTGCACCGGGTGGGGCCGCCCTGGGTGGCCTGGCGCGGATCGATGCCCTGGCGCTCGACCCGCGACTGGCCAGCGTGGAGGTGCTGATCGCCTCGGATGTCACGAACCCGCTCTGCGGCCCAACCGGCGCCGCAGCGACCTATGGCCCCCAAAAGGGCGCGGATGACGCCGCCGTGGCCGAGCTGGATGCGGCCCTTGCGCGATACGGGGCAGCCATCGAGGCCGCCACCGGGCGTTCGGTGGCCGAGCTCCCCGGCTCCGGCGCCGCCGGTGGGACCGGCGCGGGGCTGCTCGGATTCACGAATGCATTGCTCCGCCCCGGAATCGAGATGGTGGCCGAGATGGTCGATCTGGGTGGGGCGCTTGCGGTTGCCGACCTCGTCATCACCGGAGAGGGACGCGCCGACGAGCAGACGCTCGCCGGCAAGGCGGCGATGGGGGTGGCCCAGCATGCCGCGAAGCGCGGCGTCCCAGTTGTGCTGCTGTGCGGAACGCTGGGTCCTGGCGCCGAGGCGCTCGAGGCCTCGGGGCTCTTCGAGCTGGTGCAGCCGATCGGTGACCGGCCGATGACCCTGGCCGAGGCGATGGCCGACACCGAGCGGCTCCTCTTGAACGCTGCCGAGCGGCTGGCCCGCAGCGTCGGGATCGGCCTGGCGCTCGCGCAGCGCACCTGATCAGTGCCCTCGCGCGCGACCAATCGACCGCGCCGCGGTCCGAGCCCGCAGAAGCTCGCCGCCGCCCGGCGCCGCCGCCGTGCGACGATCGAGATCGTTCTGGATCGGCTCGGTGAACGCTACGAGCACCCGGCATGGAGCGAACCGCGGCTCGACCCGGTAAGCGAGCTGGTCCTGACGATCCTGTCCCAGAACACGTCGGACCTGAACTCGGCGCGGGCCTTTGGACTGCTGCGCGCGGCCTACCCCGACTGGGATGGGGTGCTGGCCGCCCCGACCAACGAGGTCGCCGACGTCATCCGTCCTGGCGGACTCGCCAACGTGAAGGCGCCGCGCATCCAGCGGGTCCTGGCCGAGGTCCGAGATGCGACCAGCGACGTTCCGTACGACCTGGCCTTTCTCGGCGCTCTGCCGCTCGAGGAGGCGAAGTCCTGGTTGGTCGGGCTGCCGGGGATCGGGCCCAAGACGGCGGCCATCGTTCTGCTCTTCGGCTTCGGTCGACCGGCGCTGCCGGTCGACACGCATGTCTTCCGCGTTGCCACCCGACTGGGGCTCATCCCTCCGAAGACCGATGTGGTGCGCGCGCATACGCTCCTGGAGGCGTCTCTCGCACCGGACGAGGTGTATCCGTTCCATGTGGAGCTGATCCGCCACGGACGCGAGGTATGCCACGCACGCCGTCCGGCCTGTGAGGCCTGCTCGCTCACCGATGTCTGCGTGTACTACCGCGAGGTGGTCTCCCGGACGCCGGTGCCCCGC
>JBBQGI010000135.1:0-4638 GCA_038322875.1 Candidatus Limnocylindria bacterium
CGAGCGACTCGGGCCAGCCCTCGAACGGAGCCCGGAGCGACGGCCGCGATTTTCGACCATCAGCGACATGCCCATCGAGGGCCTGTACGGGCCGTGGTCGTCGGCCGACGATGGCGATCCGATCGAGCGGATCGGACTTCCGGGCGCCCCGCCATTCACCCGCGGGATCCACCCGAGCGGCTACCGAAGCCGGCTCTGGACGATGCGGATGTTCGCCGGGTTCGGGGCTGCGGAGGACACGAACGCGCGGTTCCGACAGCTCTTGGCCGCCGGCCAGACCGGCCTCTCGATCGCGTACGACATGGCCACCATGTATGGCTACGACACGGATGACCCCGAAGCCGAGGGCGAGTTCGGGACGTGCGGTGTGGCGGTCTCCAGTCTGGCCGATATGGAGGTCCTCCTGGCTGGCCTGCCGCTCGACCGGATCTCGACATCGATGACGATCAATTCGCCCGCGGCACCGATCTGGGCGATGTACATCGCGGCCGCCGAGAAGGCCGGTGTCCCGCGCGATCGTCTGGAGGGCACGACCCAGAACGACATCCTGAAGGAATTCGTGGCCCAGAAGGAGTTCCTGTTCCCGCCCGAACCATCGATGCGCCTGGTCACCGACACGATCGAATTCGGTACCCGCGAACTCCCGCGCTGGAACACCGTCTCCATCTCCGGCTACCACATCCGCGAGGCCGGCTCGACGGCGGTCCAGGAGCTGGCCTTCACGATCGCCGACGGGATCGCCTACGTCGAGGATGCTCTGGCACGGGGCCTGGCCTTCGACGACTTCGCGCCCCGCCTGTCGTTCTTCTTCAACAGCCACAACGACTTCTTCGAGGAGATCGCCAAGTTCCGCGCCTCCCGTCGGATCTGGTACAAGCTCTGCCGCGAGCGCTTCGGCGCCCAGAATGAGCGCTCCACCTGGATGCGCTTCCACACCCAGACCGCAGGCGTCTCGCTCACCGCGCAGCAGCCCCAGAACAACCTGACGAGGGTCGCGATCCAGGCGCTTGCCGGCGTCCTGGGCGGAACCCAGAGCCTGCACACCGATGCGTATGACGAGGCGTGGGCGGTTCCCTCGGAAGAGGCCGCCCTGCTCGCCCTGCGCCAGCAGCAGATCATCGCAGAGGAGTCCGGCGCGGCCAACACCGTCGATCCACTGGCCGGCTCCTACTTTGTCGAGACGCTCACCAACCAGACCGAGCAGGCCGCCTGGGCGTACCTCCGCCGGATCGACGAGATGGGCGGCATGCTGGCCGCCATCGAGGCCGGCTACCCACAGGCGGAGATCGCCGACGCCGCCTACGCGCAGGCAAGGGTGCTCGAGGAACACGAGCGCGAGACGATCGGGGTCACCGCCTTCGCCGATCCGGACGAGGTCCTGCGCATCCCCCTCCTCGAGATCGGGGCGGAGCAGGAGCGGCGCCACCTCGACCGGCTGGCTCGCGTGCGGGCGGACCGCGACCCGGACGAGCATGCCCGCGCCATGAACCGACTGCGCGCCGATGCCGCCGAGGGCGCCAACCTGATGCCGGCGATCCTCGCCGCCGTGCAGGCGTACGCGACCATTGGCGAGATGTGCAACCTGCTGCGGCGCCAGTACGGGGAGTACCGGGAGCCGCTCGCCGTCTGACCTTGTGCAGGAGCCCGGCGCGGTCCCGGATCGGCTGACGCCAGCCCGAGGCTCGCAGGGCACGCGCCGGCGCCGGACTCCCCGCGCGCGAAGCCTCACACGCGACCGCTTATCGGCCACTTATCGCCGGCGTCAGGCGTTCGCGGCGAGCTATGCGACACCGTGAAGGGCAAACGACGCCTGCGTTATCAGGCGCTCGCCACTCGGGCGCAATAGCATTGCCGGGTGAAACTGCACCTCGTCGACGCCACCTTCGAGCTGTTCCGTGCCTATTACTCCCGGCCCGAGGAGCACGGACCCGACGGGCGCCCGGTGAACGCGGTGCGCGGCCTGATCGAATCGATGCTCTCCCTGCTGCGCGAGCAGGACGCGACCCACATTGCCGCGGCCACCGACCATGTCATCGAGTCGTGGCGCAACGATGTCTACCCGGCCTACAAGAGCAGCGTCGGGATGGACCCGCAACTGCTGACCCAGTTCGACGACGCGGAGCGGGCGCTGCGTGCCCTGGGGATCACCACCTGGGCGATGGTCGAGGACGAGGCGGACGATGGGATCGCAGCCGGCGTGGCGCGATTCAGCGACGACCCTCGGATCGAGCAGGTCGTGATCTGCAGTGTCGACAAGGATCTTGCCCAGTGCGTGCGTGGCGAGCGAATCGTCCTCCGCGACCGGATGCGGACGATCACGTATGACGGGGCGGGCGTGGTCGCCAAGTTCGGCGTCGAGCCGGAGAGCATCCCCGACTACCTGGCGCTGGTCGGCGACAGCTCGGACGGCTACCCCGGCCTCCCCGGCTGGGGTTCGAAGAGCGCCGCGGCGGTGTTGGCCAAGTTCCGGCATCTCGAGGAGATTCCCGCCTCTCCGCTCGAATGGGGCGTCCCACTCCGAAACGCTGTCCGCCTGGCAGCGACTCTTGAGCAGCAGCGCGCCGACGCGTTCCTCTACAAACGGCTGGCCACCCTCAACGCCGACGCGGCGATCTCTGGCGACCTCGACTCGCTGGCATGGCAGGGGGTCCCGCGCGGCGAGTTCATGGGATTCTGCGATGAGCTCGGATTCGACCGGATCCGCGAGCGGGTGCACCGCTGGGCCTGACCGGTTAGGACCTTTGGTCGGTACCGATTCGGAGCACTCCGGGCTACCGTCGAGGTCGGATGCAACGACGTGCCCTCGTCGCAGCCGGTCTGGCTGTGCTCACCGCCTTCGCCGGCGGCCTGCCCGCCTGGGTAGCGCCGACGGCCGCCTCGTCGTGCTCGAGCTGGGCATCGGAGACTGATCCGCCGGCCACGATCCGGGTCTTCCGGCACATCAGCGGGGCCGTCGACACCGTGGACTTCCGCGCCTACACCAAGAACGTCCTGTCGCGCGAGTGGATCGGCTCATGGACCGCCGCGTCCCTGCAATCCGGGGCCTTGGCCGTCAGGTCCTACGCCTGGTACCAGGTGCTCCACTGGCGCGGTGGCGTGAGCACCCAGGGCGCCTGCTTCGACCTGCGGGACGACACCTACGACCAGGTCTACGACCCGTCCCAGCCGACCTGGAGCAGCGCGGCGGCCGCGGTCGATGCCACCTGGGCGATGCGGATACTGAAGAACGGCTCGGTCTTTCCGGCCTATTACAACGCCGGCGTCGCGAACGAGGCCTGCGGCGCGAATGCCAACGGCTGGAAGCTGTGGCAGTGGGGCACCCAGGGCTGCGGACTGGCCGGGAAGACCGCGGCGGAGATCTTGCTGACCTACTACTATCCGGGCGTCACCGTGTCCGGCGCGCCCGCAGCCAGCGGCACGCCGACCCCATCCGCCTCACCCAGCGCAACGCCGACAGCGACGCCGGCTGCCACACCCGCTCCCACGCCGGCCGCCTCCGCGCCGCTCGAGACGTCGATCCCGACCGCGTTTCCCACGCCCTCTCCGACGCCGGTCTCGACGCCGGCTGCCACACCCGCTCCCACGCCGGCCTCCCTCCCGACGCCTCCGCCCGGGCAGTCACTGCCGGGTGGCGGGCAGACCGGCGTGCAGGGCGCGACCGCCCCACCACGGCCGCCGCCGGCCGATCCGGCCCCGGTGGCCGTAGAGGCCGGCGACGACGATCCGATCGCGCTGGCGGCGTTCCGCGGCACCGTGCAGACGTGGGACCTGGGCGCCATGGCGCGCAGCCGCCACCTCGAGTGGCTGGAGCGCGGCTGGAGCGGGGTCTTCCTGTGGCCTGATCATCCCGCGACCGAGATCGCCGGATTCGTGACCCATGTCGACTCACCCGATCCCCGCTTGGCCAGCTTCCGCGCCGAATGGGGACCGGCGGCGGAGCGTCTGCTCGCCGCGCTCGCCCGCGGCCTCGCCGGCGAGGGGGGCCTGGAGCTCGGCTTCGTGGCACCCAGCTCCTAGCGCCCGCCTCCTAGCCGGCCACGTCGTCGGCGCGAGACAGGTTGGCCATCACCAGCTCAGCGGCGGCGACATCCTGGATCGCCAGGCCGACGCTCTTGAAGAGCGTGATGGCGGATGGCCCGCGACCCGCCGCCCACGCAGGATCGAGGCTGCCGATCTCGACATAGGCATCGGGCGCCAGCAGCCCGGCCTTCAGCGCGGCGACGAGCTCGCCCGCCTCCTCGAGCGCGGCCTCCCGCGAATCGACGGCGACCATCGACGCACGGGCGAAGAGCTCGGGGGGCAGCTCGACCATCCCCAGCTGGAAGCTGCCGACCGCGTTGACGTGCGCGCCCGGCGCGACCCAGTCCGCCGAGAAGATGGGCTCTGACGAAGTGGTCGCGCAGCAGATCACCTCGGCTCCCCTGACCGCCGCCTCCGACGACTGCGCCGCGACCACCGTCACGTTCGATCCCAGCTCGGCTGCCATCGCTGCCGCGAATGCCTCGCGGCGAGCGGCGGTGCGCGCGAAGACGCGCAGCTCGGTGATCGGCCGCGCGGCCATGACCGCGCGGACCTGCCAAGCCGCCTGGGCTCCAACCCCGAACAGCGCCAGCACGTGCGCATCGGGTCGGGCCATCA
>JBBQGI010000136.1:0-4595 GCA_038322875.1 Candidatus Limnocylindria bacterium
GATCGCGGATCCGCGCCTGGGCGGTCTCGTCCCCGCGTGCGGCGATGCCGTCGACGATCAGCTGCGCGACCAGGGCCATCTCCGCCTCCTTCATTCCTCGGCCGGTGACCGCCGGCGTGCCGACCCGGATCCCGCTCGCCACCATTGGCGGGTTGGGGTCGTATGGGATCGTGTTGCGGTTGACCGTGATGCGGACCTCGCCCAGGGCAAGATCGGCTTCCTTGCCGGTGACGCCCAGCGGCCGGACGTCGACCAGCATCAGGTGGTTATCGGTCCCACCGGTGATCACCGCCGCACCTGCCGCGACCAGCCCCGCGGCGAGCGCCTTGGCGTTGGCCACCGTCTGCGCCGCGTCGCGGCGGAACTCGGGGCTCATCGCCTGGCGGAACGCGACCGCCTTCGCGGCGATGACATGCTCGAGCGGCCCGCCCTGCAGCGCGGGGAAGACGGCCTTGTCGATCGCCTTGGCCAGGTCCTCGTGGCACAGGATCATCCCGCCCCGCGGCCCGCGCAGCGTCTTGTGAGTCGTGGTGGTGACCACGTGGGCATGCGGGATGGGGCTGGGGTGCACGTCGGCCGCCACGAGCCCCGCGAAGTGGGCCATATCGGTCATGAGGTAGGCGCCGACCTCGTCGGCGATCGCACGGAATGCCGCGAAGTCCCAGAAGCGCGGATACGCGGTCGCCCCGGTGACGATCATCTTCGGTCGATGCTCGCGCGCCAGCGCACGCACCTCGTCCATGTCGATCAGGTGCGTCTCGCGGTCGACGTGATACGGGATGAAGTTGTAGTACTGGCCGCTGAAGTTGACCGGCGAGCCGTGCGTCAGATGGCCGCCCTGATCGAGCGCCAGGCCGAGCACCGTGTCGCCGCGCTCAAGGAGGGCGTGATACACCGCCATGTTGGCCTGGGCGCCAGCGTGCGGCTGCACGTTGACGTGCTCCGCCCCGAAGAGCTGCTTCGCCCGCTGGCGCGCCAGCTCCTCACCGACGTCGACCACCTCGCAGCCGCCGTAATAGCGCCGCCCGGGATAGCCCTCGGCGTACTTGCCGGTCAGGATCGAGCCGGTCGCCTGCAGGACGGCGAGGGACGGATAACTCTCCGACGCGATCAGCTCCAGGTTGGATCGGGTCCGCTCCTCTTCGTCGCGAACCACGCGGAAGATCTCGGGGTCCTCGGTCTCGAGCGGTGCCCAGGGGTCCATTTGCGCGTATCTCGTCGTGCTGCGGGTGGGGGACGAAGTGTAGCCCGCCGAAATCTCAGCCGACTGTCACCTCGCCCCCGACCACGCTGACCAGCACGCCGTCGGGGATGCTCGCCAGGTCCGCTTTCTCGAGCACGACCACCGGCAGGCGCCGGCCGTAGAGCTCCTCGCCGACGGCAGCGCCCACCGCGAGAATCAGATCCGGCTCGCCGAGCAGGATCGCGGCCGGGGCGCAGCCGGCCCGAACCAGCTCCGCCAGGACCGACGACGAGGAGGAGGAGCCGCGCACCGCCGGCATCACCAGCACGCGCCCGGCCGTCTCGGCGCCGCGCTGCGGGTGGCGGGCATCGATGATCACCCCGGTGGCGGGATCGACGCCGCCCCACAACGAGAGCGGCTCGCGCAGCACCAGTGCGGCCCCTTGGGCCGTGCCATCGGCCAGCAGCCTGCCGATCATGGGCTGCCCCACGCGTCGACGTCCCTCCAGACCCGGCCCTCCACCGCCGAGCGAACACACTCCCGCAGACTCCCGAAGACCACATCGACGCCGATGTTGCCCGGCGCGTAGAAGGCCCACTTCCCCGAGTCAGTCATCGCCGGGCGCGGGCTCGGGCGCAGCACCGGAGCGATGTAGCTGCAGGTGTCGACCAGCAGCTCGACGCCCGCCGCCCGAAGCCGCTGGGCAAGTCCCTCTTCCTCGGCCTCTTCAAGTAATCCCCGGGCAGTCGAGACCAGCAGCTCCACACCGGCCGCCGGACGTCGGCCGCCGAGCTCCCGCTCCACCGCGCGCAGTTCGACGAGCGAGGCATGCGGCGTGCCGAGCGAGACGGTCCCGATCGGGGTCCCGGCGGGCGCCCCGCCCGGCAGGGTGGTGAGCGCGGCGCGCGCCTCGCGCAGCTCGGCCAGGCCGACCTCCGAGGTCTCCTCGGCATCGGCCCCCTGTAGTGCTGCTGCGAGCGTGGACGCTTCGGGCGTGGAGCCGACCGCGTGGAACATCGCCACGGCGCCCGATGAGGCCGCGGCCGCCCCCAGCGCCTTCAGACGCTCCTCGCTGAGGGGTGCCGGCAGCCCGTCGATGGCCGCCACCCGGCTCCCGGCGCGGCGTCCGAGCACGATGCCGAGCACCGGGTAGAGGGCCTCGTCGTCGAACAGGACGGACGGAACCTGGGATCCCAGTTGCAACACCAGTACCGCGCGGCGAGCCTCTGTTCGATGCAGGCCGGCATCGGGGACGCGCCCCGTGATCGCGCAGGCGATATCGGTAAAGTCGCCGTACCTCTCTGTTCGAGCGCCGAGCACGCTGTTGCAGAAGACGATCGCGTTCGACTCGGCCCAGGCAACCTGCTCGCCGAAGGACGGCCGGGCCGAGGGCAGCTGGTACGGGGCGCAGGTATAGGTCGCCTCGCACCCGAGCGAGCGGTAGTGCGCCATCAGGAGCCGGCCGCGCTCCGCCGCGCGCTGGTCGCCGTGCCACAGCTCCGGATGCAGGAGATCGAGGGCGCCGACGTTCAGGGTCGTCGGCACGGAGACGTGAGCTCCGCCGTCGAGCAGGCGTTCAACGAAGTCGACCGTCGCCTCGCCGTGATACAGGCAGGAGTCCACGTGCGCGCGGGTGATCGGGATCAGCCGCTGCGCCCCCAGCGCCTCTGCCGCGCGAATGACGAGGCGCATGGCGAGGGCAGCTCCCTCGCCCTCGCCGCCCGCCAGGAGCATCAGATCGCGCTCGTCCAGAACGAGGCTCAGCGCCCGGCCTCCTCCGCCTCGATGCGGGCGAGCTTCTCCAGGCGAGCCACGTGCCGTCCGCCGGTGAATTCGCTGGAGAGGAATTCCCGCAGGCACGCCTTCGCCACCTCGGTGCCGATGATCCGCGCCCCGAACGAGATCACGTTGGCGTCGTTATGTTCGCGCGCCAGCCGCGCCACCACTGGATTGGCGGCCTGCACGCAGCGGATCCCGCGTACCTTGTTGGCCACGATGGCCTCGCCGGTGCCGCTGCCGCCGATGACGATGCCGAACTCGTAGTCGCCTCGCGACACGACACGAGCGACGGGCGCCACGAAATCGGGATAGTCGACCGCTTCGGTCCCGTAGGTCCCAAAGTCCCGGTACTCGACCCGCAGCTCGTCGAGCAGGGTGCAGAGCTCGCCCTTGAGGGCGAAGCCCGCATGATCGGCCCCGATCGCGACGCGCATGGCGTCGCTAGTCTATCCGCCCGATCACGCCCTCGATCTGTGCACGGGACAGCGCGCCCTCCCGGATCAGTCGAGCCTGCGGCGCGCTCACGTCGAGGACGGTCGATGCCACTCCCCCGGGCACGCGCCCACCGTCTATGACCGCGGCCGGCTCGTCCGAGCCGGCGAACGCGATGAAGACGTCGTCGGCATCAAGCGTCTCCGGCTCGCCGGAGCGATTCGCGCTCGAGACGGCAAGCGGTCCAGTTGCCAGCAGCAGGGCCAGCGTCAATGGATGGTCCGGAACGCGGAATGCGTGCGTCCTAACGCCTTCCGCGGCGGCCACCACCAGGGTCAGGGCACCGGGCCAGAACGCCGCGGTCAGCAGACGCACGCGGTTGTCGTTCTGGAAACCACGGGCGGCGATCGCGTCGTCCGAGGCGACCAGCCAGGGCACGGCCTTGTCGAGCGGTCGTCGCTTGGCGGCGAAGAGGCGCGCCAGCGCCGCGTCATGGCCGGCCAGGCAGCCCATCCCATAGACCGTGTCGGTCGGAAACGCGATCAGCTCGCCGGCGGCCACGAGCTCCGCTGCCCGGGCGATGCCGGTTGCATCGCCTGACAGCCGATCGGGCATTGAGGCTCAGACCAGCGCGATGCGCACGACGCGCTCGATTCCCGCCAGGTCGGGCAGGGTCGTGACGCCCGCCCGCACCGGCAGCGCTGCCGCCGCATCCCGCACCGCGCGTGCCTGCCCGTCGCCGACCTCGAGCAGCGCAACCCCGCCGTGGCTCAGCCGGGTCGGCAATCCGACGATCAGCTGGCGCAGCAGGTCGAGGCCATCGGTCCCGCCGTCCAGCGCTCGGCGGGGCTCCCATGCGAGCGACCCAACGCCAGCCTGGACCTCTTCAGTCGTGAGATATGGCAGGTTGGCGATCAGCAGGTCGACACGAGACCCGGATGCGGGAATCGGCTCCAGCAGGTCCCCGCAGGCGAGCGACACCAGGCCCCCGACACCGTGCGCCGCCAGGTTCTCGGAGGCGAGCTCCAGGGCCTCGGCGGAAAGGTCGCTGGCGGAAAGGCGCAGGCGCCCCAGGGCGAGCGCGGCGCGGAATCGGACGGCGATTGCCAACGCGATGGCACCGCTGCCGGTTGCCACCTCCCACGCCTGCACCTCCGCATCATCGCGGACGAGGCGAGCCGCGATCTCGCCGATGGCCGCC
>JBBQGI010000137.1:0-4583 GCA_038322875.1 Candidatus Limnocylindria bacterium
CGTGGACGGTCGGTCCACTAGGTGCGGGAGCGTTGATGCGCGGCGGCTCCTGGTCGGGCGACCCGGCCGGTTGATACCGCGCCGCACGCCCCAGCCGGCGCCGTCGGTGGGAATGGGGCGCTGACGTGGGCGCCGATTCGGGTGCTGGCTCTGGTGGCGCCTGGACCGGTGCTGGCTCCTGGACCGGTGCTGGCTCCTGCACCGCTGCTGCCGCTGGCTCCTGGGCGGCTGCTGACTCCGCAATGGGCACGGGCTGCGACGCCGAGGCCAACCGGGCCAGGATGGCCCTGTCGAGGGTCCGAGGGCGCGATGACTGCGCCGGTGGCCGAGGTTGGGCAGACGGCGAAAGAGCTGGTGGCGAGAACTGGTGGATGACGGGGTCCAGATCGTTGTCCTGGCGTGAATCGTCAGGCTCGTCAGGATCGGCGATCAGCTCATCAAGCACTGCCGCCGTGTTGAACTGTTCCAACCTCTGCGCTGGTAGGTCCTCCGGCGGGAGGAAGGGCTCGGGATCTGCGTCCTGTGCCGCGACGTCGGCGAGGGCTGTCTCGACGGCGGCGAGGAGCGCGCGCCGGGTCGCAGGGGCGTTCAGCAGGCTGACCGACGGCTGTCGCAACAGATCGCCGTCGACCTCGTCGTCCTCGGCTGCGGGCAGCAGCACGACCGGGGCCAGCTTTCCGTGGGCTCGCAGGTTGGCCACTGCGGCAGCCGTGTGGCCGGCGCTGCCCAGATCCAGTACGAGCGCGTCCACCTCACGCGGTGACTCGATCCAGGCGCCGAACTCGTGCGGGCTGAGCTCGGTCACCGCATGGTCGGCCCAGAGCAGGCCCATGGCCAGGCTGCTGCTCTTCGCGACGACGAGAACCTCTGCCATGCGCCTAGAGCCGACCGCTGAACGAGTGGAAGATCGAGATGGCTGCCGGACCGAGGATCACGACGAAGAGCGCGGGGAGGATGCAGAAGATCAACGGGAAGAGGATCTTCACCGGGACCTTCTGTGCCACCTCTTCGGCTCGCTGGCTTCGCTTGACGCGCATCTCACGGGCCTGGACCCGGAGCACGGCCGAGATGGGGATGCCGAAGGAGTCTGCCTGCACCATGGCGGTGACGAAGCTGCGCAGCTCGGCGACATCGGTTCGCTCGCTGAGCGCCCGCATGGCATCGGATCTGCCGAGGCCGATCTGCATCTCCTGGAGCACCCGGAAGAACTCCTGGGCTAGCGGGCCGGTCGACTTCCGTGCCACCTGGGAGACCGCGGCGTCGAACGCGAGGCCTGCTTCGACCGAGATCGAGAGCAGGTCCAGGGCGTCGGGAAGCTCGCGCCTGATCAGCTGACTGCGGTTGTAGCTGATCTGGTAGAGCGCCATGTTCGGGCCGAAGTAGCCGGCCACTGCAGCCGCAACGGCCACGCCGAACAACGTCAGCGGGACAGCGCCGAGGAGCAACGAGACGGCAACAGCCAGGAGAGTTCCTGCGATCATTCCGAGCATCTTCAAGGCGAGGACTCGATCGACGTCCCACTGCGGCGGGTTTCCAGCCAGCTCGAGTCGGTGCCGAATGCGCGAGACCTGGTCACCTTGGGTGAATCGGCGGCCGAGCCGGGTCAAGCGCGCCAGACCGGGGGTCAGCACCCGCTCGGCGAAGGGCTTGTTCAGCTCGCGCTGCATGGACGTGGGTGCGGCGCGCATAGCCCTGACAGCGGACAGCGAACGTCCCACCTGCTGGCGTTCGGAGGTGATGACCCCGAAGGTGGCGAGGGAGACCACGATGGCCACGAAGATGCCGCCGAGGCCGAGGGTCAGGAGCAACAGTGGGTCCACGTCACACCTCCACCTTCACGGCCCTGCTCAGCCACAGGACGCCGACCACGAGCAAGGTGACCCCGGTGCCGACCAGAAGCCAACCCAAGGCCTCTCCCACCAGTGGTTGGAGGTACGCCGGGCGGACGAGCAGGAGGTAGGCCGTGAACACGATCGGCAACAGTCCCAGGATCCATGCAGAGAGCCTGCCCTCGGCGGAGAGCACCTTGACCTGGCGGCGAAGGCGTTCGCGCTCGCGAAGGGTCTCCGAGACCGTCGTCAGCAGCTCGGCGAGGTTGCCTCCGACCTCACGCTGGATCCGGATCGCCAGCACGACCCAGGAGAAGTCCTTGCTGTCCATGCGCTCGGCGATCCCCTCCATCGCGTCCTCGATCGGCACACCGAGCCTGGCCTCGACCAGGGCGCGGTTGAACTCGGTGGTCATGGGCTGGGAGCCCTCGCGGACCACGGTGTCCATCGCCTGCGGGATCGAGTATCCGGCGGAGAGGCTTCCCGACACGAGCTGGAGGGTTTCCGGCAGCTGCGCGAGGAAGGCCGACGTGCGCCTGCTCCGCTTGACGGTCAGGTACGCGTAGGGGGCGCCGAGGCCCAGCGCGAGCCCGAGGGCGGTGGGAAGGATGGCCCCGCCCGAGACCAGCAGTGCCATGACGGCGGTGGCGACTGCGACCCCGACATGGATCAACATCCACTCGGCCGCGCGCAGCGGCACGCCGGCCGCCTCGAGGCGCAGCGCGAGTCCTTCGTCGAAACCACGCCGGTGGACCACCCGCCCGGCAAGCTCGACCGCGGACCGGGCCACCTGGTTGGCGCCCAGCTTCGTCGTCGTCTCTTCCTGCTTGATCGGACCCCGCCCACGAAGGGTGTAGAGGGAAAGTCGACGGCGGACACGGCCCTTGCGCTCATCGCGGCTGAACGTGCCGAAGGCGACGTAGAGCAGCACCAGCGTGCCGACGAAGAACGCACCGAGAACGATGGGCAGGATGTTCTTGTCGACGAGGTAGGCCGTGGCGCCGACCTCGACCGGCAACGGGCCCGAGTTCTTGGGTGGCTTGGGATCATCCTTGGTGAAGAAGGTTGTGAAGGCGCGACCGATGACCTGGCGTCCATCGGCACGAGCGCTGACGACGATGTTGCCGGACGCGG
Organism: Candidatus Limnocylindria bacterium; assembly: GCA_038322875.1. Taxonomy (GTDB): domain Bacteria; phylum Chloroflexota; class Limnocylindria; order QHBO01; family QHBO01; genus CF-167. The sequence goes on from JBBQGI010000137.1 coordinate 2,964, forward strand.
CGGTGCCCGCCGGCAGCACCGCGGTCACCGCCAGCTGATTGGCGATCGCCTCGGCGAACTTGGAGAACACCTTGTCGAGGCCGGCTGGCGTGCTGGTGACGACCTCCCCCTTCGACGCGGCGATGAGGTCCGTGAGGTCACCAGGAGCCTGGCCGTCCCCGATGTAGACCGAGTTGAGCTTCACGCTGCGGTCGCGTGCCGCGGACAGCGCGTCCTCGAGGGAGTTCAGACTGTTCCCGAACTCGTTGCCATCGGTCAGGAGAAGGACGTCGCGGCCGCCGACGTTCCCCGTCTGCTCGGCAGCGAGGGTGGCCCCGTCGTACAGCGCCGTTCCCACGGTCGTGTTGAGCGTCAGCTCGCTGATCGCCTTGCGCACATCCGCCCGGTCGGCCGTGGGACGCACCGCGATCGTGGCCGCATCACCGAAAGTCACCAGGCCGACCCGGACGTCGGGAGGGAGCCGGTCGAGGTAGGTCAGCGCGGCGGTCTTGGCCGAGGCCAGCCGGTCGCCTTGCATGCTCACGCTGTTGTCGATGGCCAGCACGGTGGTGCGTGACGAGGCGGGGTCGTTGGCAAAGGGCTCGGCCGTGGCCGCCGCCGGTTTGCCGTCGACGGTGACCTCGACCGAGTCGGGGTCCAGCCGGACGCCGTCGGGCAGTTTGTCGGCCTGGAAGGCGAGAGTGATCGTCGTGCCGTCGACCCGGGGATCGACCAAGCGCCCGGGGAGGGGTCCTTCGGCGGCAGCGACGGCAGCGGAGGCCGTCACCACGAACGCCAGCACTGTCATGAGTGCCCACGAGAGCCACCGCATGGCTATCGGAGGAAGGTCTCGAAGGCGAACGACATGGGGTCCACCTGCACTCCGCTGGCGGCCAGCTTCTCCAGGAACTTCGGTCGCAGGCCCGTCGACTTCAGGATGCCGAGCGCCGTGCCTTCGTCGTCGAAACCCATGCTGTGGTCGAAGATGAAGATGTCCTGGAGGGTGATCACGTCGCCTTCCATGCCCACGACCTCGGTCACGTGCGTGATGTGGCGAGTTCCGTCCTTGAAGCGGCTCTGGTGCACGATCAGGTCGATCGCCGAGGACACCTGCTCCCGGATGGCCCGCATAGGGAGGTCGACTCCGGCCATCAGCACCATGGTCTCGACGCGGGACAGCACGTCTCGAGGGCTGTTGGAGTGCACGGTGCAGATCGAGCCGTCGTGACCGGTGTTCATCGCCTGCAGCATGTCCAAGGCTGCGGCGTCCCGGATCTCGCCGACGACGACCCGGTCAGGGCGCATCCGCAGGGAGTTGCGCACCAGGTCACGGATACGCACCTCGCCGCGCCCCTCGATGTTCGGCGGGCGCGCTTCGAGCCGCAGCACGTGGGCCTGATGCAGCTGCAGCTCGGCGGCGTCCTCGATCGTGATCACGCGCTCGTTGGACGGGATGAACGAGGAAAGCACGTTGAGCGTCGTCGTCTTCCCGGCGCCGGTCCCGCCGGAGACCAGGATGTTGAGCTTGCCGCGGACGCAGTGCTCGAGGAAGTCCGCGACCTCGCGGGTCAGCGTCCCGAACCCGACGAGGTCCTCCACCATGTACGGGTCGGCCGCAAACTTGCGGATCGTCAGCAACGA
>JBBQGI010000138.1:0-4576 GCA_038322875.1 Candidatus Limnocylindria bacterium
TACGCGGTGTTGGCGCTCAGCCCGCCGATGGTGGCCTTGTCCTGGAAGACGGTGGTGCCCGCCACGGTGCCGGCGAAGCTCACGACGTTCGCCGCGGTCACGCTGTTCGGCGGACTCACGCAGTTCCCCGAGGCCAGATCCCACTTGACGACCGGCACCGGCGTATTGGTCGAGCTGGCGAAATTGACCAGGGTCGAGGTTGGGGTGGTATCGGTCAGGTAGGGCTGACGACGGAAGACCGGCGGTGTCGTAGTCGGGATGACCGCATTCGAAGCGGTCGACTCTGGGCTGTTGCCGGCAGTGTTGCGGGCATGCACGGTGAAGGTGTAACTGGTGCCGTTGGCCAGGCCCGAAACCGTGGCCGACGTGGCCGTTGGGCCCGAGACGACGGCGGTGAAGTTGCCAGGCGTGGATTTCACGGTGTAGTCGATGATCGCGGCGCCGCCGTTGTTGACCGGGATGGTCCAGGTCACCGTGGCGGATGCGTTGCCTCCTGCGGCGTTGGCGTTGGTAGGCGCATCCGGCGCAACCACCGAGTTGGGGACCACCGCGTTCGAGGCCGGGGACGACTCGGGACTATTGCCGTTCCCGTTGGTGGCGTGCACGGTGAACGTGTAGCTGATGCCGTTGGTCAATCCCGTGACCGTGACTGAGGTGGCGGTCGCGCCGGCGATCGTCCCGGTCTTATTGCCTGGCGTTGAGATGGCGGTGTAGCCGGTGATGGCGCTCCCGCCATTGCTGACCGGGATCGTCCAGTTGATGGTCGCCTGGGTGTTGCCTGCTACCGCACTGACACTCGTGGGCGCGCCGGGGACGGTTTGTGCGGTTGGTGTCACCGAGTTCGACGGTCCCGACTCCGGGCTGTTGCCGACTGCATTCGTGGCGTGCACAGTGAAGGTGTAGGGCGTGCCGGGGGTCAGGCCACTGACCACCGCCGACGTTGCAGCTGGGCCTGATGCGGTGCCGGTGATTCCGCCAGGCGACGACGTGACGGTGTACCCGGTGATGGGGCTGCCGCCATCGTTCGCCGGAAGCGCCCAGCTGACGGTCGCCTGTCCGGCTCCGGCAACCGCGCTGACGCCGGAAGGTGCCGCCGGAGCGATTGGGGCACCGGGTCCGACGACCGTGAGTTGCGGCGCATGGGCTGCATCCTCGCGGCTCGCGAACGTCACGCCAGCATTTGAGGAGAATTGGAACGTCCAACTGCCGTCGGCCGTATAGAAGCCGAGGACGTCGTAGGTGACATACGCGCCCGTCGTACTCGTGGCGCTCTTGGCGGGCGAGGCGGGGGGCAACGGCCTATTCGTGTAGGTGAGGCCTGTCTCCGTCCACGTGGAGGCGGCAGTCTTGGCTGTCGAGCCGCCACCGGTGACAGCCCATAGTCGCAGCGAGGCGCTCGTCGGAGCTCCCCCGAGACCCACCACGTTGAACTTCACGTAGCTCCAGCGCGTCGGCCCGGTGCCCACCTCGAGCGTGATCGCGGTCCCGTAGTTGGTGCCCGCGGATGCGCTATTGACATAGGCATCCGCCGTCGGCGCGAAGGTGAAGGTGGCGCCTCGAACCTGGGAGGGGATGGTGACCAGGGAGGTCATCACCACGCCTGCCGCGACCAACAGGGTCGCCACAGTGAAGGTGGGGCGGCGGGCAGATGCCGCCCGTTGACTATCGGGCACTGGATGAAGCCTCGGATTGGGGCGGATGAGCACGTCCGGATGAATGCCACTCAGCACCGGGACGGTACTTATGGCGAGAGATGAATGCCACTCAGGACCGGGACGGTACTTATGGCTAGAAGGGCCTGCGCATCGTGCAGGAGGGCATCAGGTACGTCAAGGCGTTCGAACCCCTCCTAACCCAACTCCGTTGCGGCGCGGCACCACCAAAACCGCGATGCCGGAGGAATCAGTGAGCGCCGGTATGCTGGCAGCCATGCATGAGAGGCGCCAGTGGCTCCTGGCCTGGTCTCCGGTCCTCATCTGGGCGGCGCTGATCTTCGTCATATCCGCGCAGCCGAACCTGCGCTTCGTGTCAGACGCAGGATTGGACTTCGTGGTGCGCAAGATCGGGCACATGCTGGTGTTCGCAATCCTGGCGCTGCTGCTCTGGCACGCCCTGGCGGGCACTATGGCCCGGCGTAGGTCGGCAGCGTGCGCGTTCGCCCTCACCGTCCTGTACGCGGCCAGCGATGAGCTGCACCAGGGGCTGGTGGCCGGTCGCCATCCATCGGCCTTCGACGTCGGTGTCGACGCGACCGGCGCGCTGATCGCCCTCGTGGCCGCCACGCTCATCCTGGCTCGACGATCCTGAGGCGTCCATTCGGTCTGGCGCGCCAGTAGTGCCACAATGGCATTCATGACGGACCCGGCCGGTCGCGCGCCGAACCCGCGCGCCCCGCTGGCGGGGCTGCTGTCATTCCTGTTTCCCGGCCTAGGGCAGGCCTACAACGGGCAGCCGAGGTTGGCCTGGCTGCTGGCGGCGCCGACCCTGGTCCTCGTCGGCGCGGCGATCGTCCTGGTGCTGGTCGCATGGTCGCAGGTGCTCGCCTGGCTCTTCAGCGTGCGATTCCTGGTCGGACTCATCGTCCTCGACCTGGTCCTGCTGGCCTGGCGACTGATCGCCATCCTGCAGGCCCATGCCCGCCGCGAGCGACCGAGGCTGAGGAGCTGGGCGACGTGGGCCACCGTCCTGCTGGTGATCGCCACGCTGGCCATGCATGCGCTGCCGGCGTACTACGCGGCCAAGGCGATCGACACGCTGGATGCAGTGGCGCTGGGCGGCGACGGGGGCGACCTGGCTGATCACGTTCCGCTCTTCTCAAACCTGGCTGAGCCATCCGGCCAGCCCGATGTGGCGCGCGGCGAGCGCGTGAACATCCTGTTCGTGGGCATCGACAGCGCCCCCGGCCGCACCAGCGCCAATACCGACACCATGCTGGTGGTCAGCATGGACACCGATGGCAGTCGGTCGGCCATGGTCTCGGTGCCGCGGGACCTCTACGGCATTCCCCTGCCCAACGGCCAGCCCTACAACCGCAAGCTCAACTCGCTGATGATCTACGCCGGGGCCCGGCCGGACGAGTTCCCGCTGGGCGGCGTGGGCACCCTGAAGGCGACCATCGGCCGGCTGCTGGGCGTGCCGATCCAGTATTTCGTGGCCATCAACATCCCCGGCTTCGCGGCCGCGGTGAATGCGGTCGGTGGGGTAACCATCACTGTCACGCGCGTCATCAACGACCCGGTCGAGGGCTACCACCTTCAGCCGGGGACTTACCACATGAACGGAGATGCGGCACTCGCCTTCGCCAGTTCGCGAAAGGGGATCGGCGAGAGCGACTTCACCCGGGCCGATCGCCAGCAGCAGCTGCTGGCCGCGCTGCGGGCACAGCTGACCGCCGGCAACCTGCTGCTCACCCTTCCGGCGCTGCTCGACGCGGTCAAGAACCTGATCGCCACCGACGTGCCGAGCTCGCGGATCGCCGAGCTGGCGCAGGCAGTCCAGGCGGCGGACATGTCGCAGCTGCAGCGGATCGTGCTGCAGCCCCCGCTCTATATGACAGCCGATCCGTTTTCGAAGGCCGGCTACATCCTGATCCCCGATCTCGAGGCGATCCACGCCATCGGTGAATCGCTGCTGGGGACGGCCGCTGCCTCGCCATCACCCTCGCCGCGGGCCTCGCCTGCTCCCTAGATCAGCTGGCGCTCCGATGCCCATCGGGTCAGCTCGTATCGGTTCGAGAGCTGGAGCTTGCGCAGCACCGCCGACACGTGGGTCTCCACTGTCTTGACGCTGATATGGAGCTCGGCGGCCACTTCCTTGTAGGTGTAGCCGCGCGCGATGTAGCGCAGCGTCTCGCGCTCGCGGGCAGTGAGGAGATCCAGCTCGGGGTCGATCGGCTCATGGGCCTCGCCGGCGAAGGCGTCGAGCACGAAGCCGGCCAGGCGCGGCGAGAAGACGACGTCGCCGCCGTGGACGCGCTGGACCGCGGCGACCAGCTCGTCAGCGGAGATGGATTTCGTGACGTAGCCGCGGGCTCCCGCCCGGATGAGACCGATGACGTCCTCCGCCGCATCGGACACGGACAAGGCCAGGAACTGCGCCTTCGAGCCCTTCTCGCGCACCGCATCAATGACACCGCGCCCGCCACCGGCCGGCATGTGGACGTCGAGCAGGACCACATCCGGTGCCTCGCGCACGATCCCGGCGATCGCCTCTTCCACGGTGCCCGCATCCCCCACGATTCGGCAGCTGGCGCTCAGCTCGGAGCGCACGCCGGAACGGAACAGCTCGTGGTCGTCGACCACGAAGACGGTCAGGCTGGAGTTCGTCACGGCGCCTTCCTCGGCAGTCGCATGGCCACCTCCGTGCCACCGCCCGGCCGGCTGGTGACGTGGGCGGTGCCGCCATGCCGCTCCAGGCGCCCTACGATGGAGTCGGCGATCCCCCGCCGGTCGGCCGCGACCTCGTCGGGTTCGAAACCGGCCCCTAGGTCGCGCACGTAGGCGGTCGTCGCGTCGTCCTCGACCTCCACGTAGACCGATACCTCCGTCGCGCCGGAGTGCCGCGCGGCGTTGAGCGT
>JBBQGI010000139.1:0-4534 GCA_038322875.1 Candidatus Limnocylindria bacterium
GGGCTCCTGGTGGTGATGGACCGCTGCCCGGCGATCGACCTGCCCCTGCTCGGGATCGGCTGAGCGTCAGTCGCGGCGGAGCACGAGCCCGATGCGCCCGAATGGCGGGCGGGGATCGGCGTAGGTCTTGACCGCCGGATCGGTCTCCGATTGGGCGCCCGGATCCCACAGTCGATTGGTGGCCTCGAAGCTGACCTCGTCCAGCTGCGGCCAGCGCTCGAGCATGCGCATACCGATCTCGTTGACCAGGTGTTGGATGGAGAGGCTGACGAACGCATGGAAGACCGATGCCGCCAGGTCGGCCACCTGCTCGCCGGCGACATAGCGGGTCGGATCGGTTCCAAGCGAGTCCGCAGGGTCGGCGTAGCGCCAGCCGATATCGCACCAGACGTACAGCGGCCGATCGTGACGTTCGGGCAGCGTGGTGTGCTCGTCTCGCGCGAAGTCGGCGAAGGCGCTGCCGGTGATCTTGATCAGCTGCAGGTCGCTGCGGCCGGCCGCGTGCCCCGTGATCCGCACCCCGCCACCCTCCTCGCGCTCGAGGTCGAGCGACGCGGTCGAGCGGTCATTGCGATCGCGTGCGAAGAGGACCGCGGATTCCGCGAAGCCGTCGCCATCCGCGGCGGGGACCACCATGGCCGGGAAGGGCAGCTCGCGTCCATGCATCGTGAGCCGTTCCATGTGCGGATAGGTCGATAGGAATGCCGAGCCGACCTCGTGGAGCCAGCCCTCGAGGGTCGTCGCGGTTGACTCCAGCGAGGCGGCGTGCATGAAGTTCTTCATCGTGTCGGTCGCCACCACCAGGCGGTTGTCGCCGAGCGTGTAGGCATCCAGAAAGACCGTGCCGCGCACGGCCACCTCGAGCTCGGCCGCCATCAGGATGTTCGCGCGGCCGACGAAGGGCGACTCCGGGATCGGGGTCACCCCACGCAGCGGCGTGCCGTGCGTGCGGTAGACCTTCACGTCGGCCTTCCCATAGCGGATCTCGAATTTCACGAGCCAATTCCTTCTCGTTGTCGGGCGGTGGTGCGGGCGGCGTCCAGCCGGTCGGCGGCGATCACCATGACGTCATTCATCGCTCGGCGGAGCTCGGCGGGGCGATCGTTGCCCAACGCCGCCTTCATGAGGGGCACGATCTCCGCGCGCGGCCGACCGGCCACGAAGACCACGTAGCGGAAGCCGAACTGCTCCTCGTAGGCGCTGTTCAGTGCCTCCAACTCGGTCTCCACCAGGGTGTCGAGGAATCTCCCGTCCTCCTGCTCGGCGCGCGACTGCATCGACATCTCGGCCGGCAAGGCACCGATGCGCGGGTGGGCCTGGAGGAGCTCGATCGCCTCGTCCTCGGGGGTGATCGAGGCCACCTCGCGAGCGCCGGCCAGCAGGGTGGCATCCGAGTCGAATGGTCGGGCATCAGCCAGGCGCCGCAGGAAACGAGGTGCGCCTTCGAAGAGCGGAGCGAGGGCGTCGGCGAAGGCGTCAGTTGGAAGGGTGTTCAGCTCGTCGACCTCCGGCAGCTCCACTCAGCTTCCCCGGTACGTCGAGACGCCGAACGGCGAGAGGAGAAGTGGCACGTGGTAGCTCCGCTCCGCGTCGTCGACCCTGATCCCGATCGCCAGGTTCTCGAAGAAGTCCGCTTCGCGATCGAGCGTCGCGGCATACGCGGCCAGGTCGAAGACGAGCTGGTACTCGCCGACCTCGAGCGGGTTGTGCAGGAGCGTGTGAATGCGCCCATCCGCATCGGTCTTGAGCTCGGTCAGCAGCTCTGGCCGGCCGTCCTCCTCCAGGCGAAAGAGAGCGACCGGCAGTCCCGCCGCGGGTACGCCCAGCTCCAGATCAAGCACGTGGGTCGAGATGGTCGGGCGGGGATCGGCCACTGCTATCCTCCACGCATGGCGGACCTGACGATCCGGGTTGGCGACCTTCACTTTACTGCCCGCTGGGAAGCGGATGCCCCGCTCACCCGCGAAGCCCTGCAGCCCTGGCTGCCGATCCGCGCGCAGCTGATCCATTGCAAGTGGAGCGGAGAGTCGACCTGGATCCCGTTCGGCGACCGGCGCCCCGACGTTGGGTACGAGAATCACACCTCGCACCCGGCGCCCGGTCAGCTGCTGATCTACGCGGGCGACATCTCCGAATCCGAGATCCTCTTCCCGTACGGTGCCTGCAGCTTCTCGTCGCGGGTCGGGCCGCTGGCCGGCAACCACTTCGCGACGGTCCTCGAGGGTCTCAACCGGCTTCCCGAGCTCGGGCGACGGGTCCTCTGGGAAGGTGCGCAGGAGATCGAGATCGAGGAGGCCCGCCGATGAGCGGCCCAGGCATGGTGGTGTTCCTGATCATCATCGGAGCAGTGGTTCTCGTCGTCATGACCGGTGGGCGGTCCAGGCGGAGAGGTGGATCAACGGCGGGCCATTACGACCCGGACGCGATCGGGGGGTACACGCTCGACCTCGCGACCATGGGATACCGCTACCAGCTGCCGACTCTGCCGCGTTCGCGAAGACCTACGACCCCGAGCAGCGGCCCGCCTCGCCGTCGCCGACGCCGCCGGACGGGCGCGGAGGGTGGCTGACCTCCTCGTCACCGGTGGCACAGTGGTCACCGCCGAGCGATCATTCCGGGCCGACGTGGCCATCACCGGCGGGCAGATCTCGGCGGTGGGTGAGGAGCTCGCAGCGGCCTTTCCGGAGGCAGCCACGATCGACGCCACGGGACTCCTTGTCCTGCCCGGCTGCCTGGACGTCCACACTCACACGCGACTCCCCGTCGACGGCGAGCCGGATCGTTTCTTCCAGGACAGCGTCGCCGCCGCCTTCGGCGGCACCACCACCTTCCTCGCCTTCAACAACCCGGGCACCGGCATCAGCGAGGAGGGTGCGGCGTCGCTGCTGGCAGGGATGCGCGAGTTCCGATCCAGGACCGCGGGGGAGTCGGCGGTCGACTTCGGCCTCTCGGCGGTGATCACCGGCCAGCAGCCAGACCCGGTCGCTGAGCTCCCCGACCTGATCGCAGCGGGCGTGCCGACGGCCAAGGCGTTCATGGTCTATGACTTTCGCCTGCCCGATGATCGCCTCTTCGCGGCGCTGCGCGCGATGGGGCGCCACGGCGGCATGCTCCAGGTCCATTGCGAAAACGCCACGGTCATCGATGCGCTGGTGACCGACGCGCTCGCCCGTGGCGATGTCGCCTGCCGCCATCATGCCCTCACGCGGCCAACGTACGCCGAGGCCGAGGCGACGCATCGGGCGATCGCGCTGGCTCGGGCGGCAGATGCATCGGTCTACGTCGTGCACCTTTCATGCGCCGATGCGCTGGCCGAGGTGCTCGCCGCCAAGGCGCGGGGCTGGCCCGTCTACGCTGAGACCTGCCCGCAGTACCTGACCCTGACCGAGGAGCGCTATGCGGCCCCCGAAGAGGGCGACGTGATCCGCAGCGTCATCTCCCCTCCATTGCGCTCGGAGGGGGATCGCGAGGCGTTGTGGTTGGGGCTGCGCGCCGGGGGCCTCGACGTCGTGGCCACCGACCACGTCCCGGACCGGCTGGCAGTGGAGAAGCGGGTGCCGGCGCCGCCCTTCCCGCAGATCAGCAACGGAGCCCCCGGGATCGAGACCCTACTCGCGACCGTCTACGAAGAGGGCGTGGCTGGCGGCCGTATCACCCTCGAGCGCATGGTCGAGCTGCTCTCGACCGGTCCCGCTCGTCTCTTCGGGCTCCGGTCGAAGGGCGTGGTCGAGCGCGGCAGGGACGCCGATCTCGTGCTTTTCGACCCGGAAGCCCGTCGCACGATCAGCCGTGCCGATCTCCACGACACGGGCGACTTCACGCCGTATGAAGGCCGCAGCGTCCGCGGTGCGGTGCGAACGGTCATCGTGCGCGGCGAGCCGGTGATCCGTGACGGAACCTTCGTCGGCCGCCGGGGAGCCGGTCGGTTCCTCGAGCGCTCGGCCGCATCATGAAGATGGAGGTGACCTCGTACACTCACGACGGGGCGATTCACTGACGAAGTCAAGATGCGGCACAGGCGGCGAACCAGGTGTGGGGCAGGCGCCGCTGCGCTCGCCGGCCTTCTTGCGCTGACGGCGTGCCAGGCGAAGGCACCAGTCGTGTCGTACGGCTCATCAGCCCCGCTGACCCTGCCCAGCTGGATGGCTCCTGCCGATCCAATGTCGCTGGCCGAAGAGGCTGGGCTCGTCCCGTACGCGGTCGAGCATCTGACCACCCACCTCCACGCGCATCTGCACGTCTTCGTCGATGGTGAGCCGTGCCTCTCCCCGCAGGGATCGGCATCGCGATGGATCTCAAGGGTGTCAAGGACGAGCCCACGCCCGACGGCACCGAGCACTTCTATTCCGTCACCACGTGCGACGTGCCGTGCCTCTCCCCGCTGCATACGCACCAGCCGGACGGGGTGATCCACGAGGAGTCACCCGAGGCCAATCACCTGCCGTACAGCCTTGGCCAGTTCTTCGCCGAGCTCGGCGTCCAGCTGGACGCGAACTGCGTGGGCGAGTACTGCAAGCCCGATGCGCTCATCCAC
>JBBQGI010000140.1:0-4513 GCA_038322875.1 Candidatus Limnocylindria bacterium
AAGATGATCCAGAACCTGGTCTGGGCGACCGGCTACAACCTCGTCGCCATCCCCGTCGCCGCCGGGCTACTGGTCCCCTGGGGCTTCGACCTGCCGATGGCGGTCGGTGCCATCGCCATGAGCGTGTCGACGATCGTGGTCGCGGCGAATGCCCAGCTGCTGCGTCGGCTCAATCTGCGCCCCTGAGACCCTGCGACCCAGTCCGGGATGCAAATCAGGTTGGCACTCGAGCCGATGCGGCCTCGCTGACGCGACGAGCCGATGTACCGTCCGGCGGATGCCGATCAGATCGGCCTTGTGCCGGTTGGACCGCCCCGGCTGACCTCTCCCCCGTCATTTGACCAATCAGATTGGTCAGCCTTGAGCCGATGAGAGTCAGCCCATCTCCCCTACCAGCCGCTCGGCCAGGTCGATCGAGTAGTTCTGCCCCCGATCGTGGGGATAGACCTGGAACATCGACGCCACCAATAGGCCGGGGACCGGCGTGGCGAAGGGCGGAATGTGGGAGCGGTAGTCCACCGTCACGATCGGTTGGGCGAAGGGAGCGGCAAAAGCCCAGGCATCGGTCACCCACGATCGGTCGAAGGAAGGGTTGATGCGCGCGAGCGCGGGCGCGAAGGCGTCGACCACCTCGCGAATCGGCAGACGGAGCAGCGGGTCGTCCATCGGCCGGTAGTTGCCCAGGTAGATGAGGTGCCGCCCGCCGTAATCGGCGGCCGACATGTAGTTGGTGTGCTCCACCAGCGCCATGAACGGAAAGCCCGGGTCGTTGACGTTCATCCAGTAGGTATCGGTCAGGGGGCGGTCGAGGGCGAGCACGAGGCAGTGGGCGCCGTAGGCGACACCCCACTCATGCATGGACCGATAGGCGTCGGGCAGCTCCGGCGCCAACCGGCAGGTCAGCCGCACCGCCAGGGTGGACACCACTCGATCGACCGTCAGCGGCTCGCCATCCGTCGTGACCACCATCCCGCCGCCCGGCGCGGTGTGGATCTCTCGAACCTCAATCCCGAATCGCAGTTCCCCTCCCAGCTCGCCGATCCGCTCCGCCAACGCGTTGTACAGCCGCTGGAAGCCGCCCCGCAGGTATCCCAGCGACGCGGTCCGATCGTGGACGCGAGCCCAGAACCAGGGCATCGCGATCTGGTCGGCCAGGTCGCCGAACTTGCCGCGCAGCAATGGCCCCCACAGGATCCGATACGCCGCACTCCCCATCCGCCGCTGGATCCAGGCCTCGGCGGTCTGCCCCTCCAGCCGCTCGGGCGAGGAGAGGAAGCGGAGGTAGGCGAGCCACAGGCCCAGCCGCAGGCGATCGACAAAGGGCAGCGGCTTGAACCGCAGCAGCGACGTGGCCGAGTCCAGCTGATGGACGACGCCGTCCCGCAGGGTCACCGTCAGGGGCCGCCGCCATACCAGCTCCTCTCCAAGCCCCATCTCGGTGATGAGACCGATGGCGTGGGTATCGGACCGGAAGAGGTGGTGATAGAAGCGATCCAGGAACATCCCCGGCTCGATCTCGAAGCCCGATGCCAACCCGCCCGGGACATTCTCCCGCTCGACCAGGATCACCTCGTCGCCCTGCTGTGCCAGGCGCAGCGCCACGGTCAGCCCCAGCGCTCCCCCGCCCAGGACAGCGGTGCGGGTCATGCCTCCAGGAAGGGCAGAACGGAATCGAGGAAGGCTAGGGGCGCCTCCATCATCGGTGCGTGCGCCACGCCGGGCATGATCACCAGCCGCGCCCCGGCGATCTCCGCCTCGAGGTGCTTGGCGATGTCCACCATGTCCGGCTGATCAAGGTCGCCAACCAGCACCAGGGTCGGGATCTGCACCTCGCCCAGGCGCTCGCCGGGCGGTGGGTCGAGCGGCACCTGGATCGCGTTGTCGTTGTCGTAATCGAGGGCATGGCGCTGCATGGCAAAGACCGCCTGCCGGATCTCACTCGGGACCTCCTGTGGCCCGCGCGACGGTCCGTCGATCCAGCTCCGGACGTTGACCCAGGCGACCTCGTCCATGTCGCCCGCCTCCCAGGCCGCCTCTTCCGCGGCATTGGCGGCATTCATGCTGGCTCCCCACTTCCAGCCGGGCAGGCCGGGGGCGACCATCACCAGCCGATCCACCAGCGCCGGCTCCTGGAGCGTCAGCGCCAACGCCGCCCCCGCTCCACTCGAGGCACCCAGGACGTGGGCCGGCGTGGCGTCGAGCGCCCGCAGCAGCTCGGCCATGTCGCGCCAGTTGGCGTACTCGCCGTCGGGGTTGGGCGTCTCGCCGAAGCCGCGCATGTCCATCCGGATCACGCGGAATCGGCTGGAGAATGCCTCCCATGTGGCGTCCCACATGCGCCGATCGGCGATGGCCTCGTGGATCAGCAGCAACGGATGCCCCGTCCCGGCCTCGTCGTAGCCGATTTCAACGCCGTTGATTCTCAGGGTTGTCATGGCGGACAGGATAGCCGGGTCACCCGCGGAGAAGCTCCACCAGCTCCTCGTGCAGGCGACCATTGCTCGCCAGCGCCTGCGGTCCCTCGTATGACTCGCGACCGTTGAAGTTGGTGAGGCGACCACCCGCCTCGGCCACGATCAGCGCCGGCGCAGCCAGGTCCCAGATGGCCGGACCGATCTCCAGCATCGCCTCCGCGGCTCCCTCCGCCACCAGCATGTAACCCCAGAAGTCGCCGAAGCCCCGATCGCGCCATACGCTCGACGCGATGGCTCGCACGGCCGGCCCGAAGCCAGACGCTTCGAGTGGGCGCAGGCCTGACCACACCACCTGGGCATCGGCCAGGCGGGAGATGGCGGAGACCTGGAGCCGCCGCTCGCCCATCAGGTCGCGCACGGTCGCGCCCTGGCCGGCGGCCGCGTGCCAGCGACGGGCCAGTGCCGGGGCCGATACGGCGGCAGCGAGGAGCTGCCCGTGCCGCTCGACGGCCAGGAGGGTGGCGAAGACAGGGATGCCGCGCACCAGGTTGTGGGTCCCGTCGATGGGGTCGATGATCCAGCGCGTCTCGCCGTCGCCGGCGTGATCGTCGAACTCCTCGCCCACCACGCCGTGGTGCGGGAAGGCCGCCGCGATCCGCTCGCGGAGGAGCGTCTCGACGTCGGTATCGGCCTGCGTGACAAGCGAGGCGTCCGGCTTGGTGGTGACCCGCAGGCCGGTTCGCACGTGGTCCAGCACCAGGGGGTCAGTCTCGTCGAGGAGCTCGACCGCGAAGCGGCGCAGAGCGGCCGGGTCGAGGTCGCTCACGGGCCGGATGTGCTGGGCGGACACGCGGCCTAGCATAGCCCGATGCGTTCACGAATCGTCATCCCCGGAGAGGTCCTGATGACCGTGGTGGCGATCGTTTGGGGCTCTGCCTATCCGGTCACCCGTGTGCTGCTCGAGGAGATGCCGCCGCTGGGTGCGGCAGCGTGGCGGACACTTGTGGCTGCGATGGCCGTGGCTGCGTTTGCAGCCGCTCGCGGCGAACTCGGGACGCTCCGTCCTGCGCCCGCGGTTCGTGGCCGCCTTCTGGCGCTGGCGCTGCTCGGCGGCCCGCTCTTCCTGATTGGCCTGAACGTCTCGGTGCTGCTGACCGGCGCCTCCATCGCGTCGTTCGTGACAGGGATCTACCCCCTGCTAGCGGTGGTTGTCGCGGGATTCCTGCTCGGCGAGGTGTTGGGGCGTCGCGTGCTGGCGGCCCTGGCGATCGCGGCCGTCGGGCTGGTCCTGCTGGCGCGCCCCGGCGGAGCGCACGTCGAGATGCTGGGCGTGCTGATCGGTCTCGCAGCGGCCGTCTCATTTGCGTTCTACCTGGTGCTGACGCGGTTGTGGGGATCGGCCGAGCGGCTGCCGTTCCTGACGATCGCCTTCTGGTTGCTGATCGCGTCCATGACCGTCACCGCAGGGCTGCAGCTGATCGTCTCCCCCGCCGGACTGGCGCTGAACCTTTCGGGGCGCGGCTGGGCGGCGCTACTCTGGCTGGCACTGCCGGCATCTGCCCTGCCGCATGTGCTGGTCACATCCACCCTGCGCCGCCTGCCGGCAAGCCGGGCCGCGCCGTTCCTGCTCCTGATGCCCATCTCGGGGCTCCTGATCTCAGCGGCCCTGCTTGGCGAGCGCCTGGATCCCGTGCAGCTGGTGGGTGCGGCGCTGATCCTGGCGGGGATCGCCGTGGCGACCGTGGGGGCCAGGCGCATCGTGGTTGTTCCCGTCGCGGCGGATTGACGCAATTGACCACCAGGACGACGGCGCGCAGACTCCCTTCGATGCCCGGAGACTACGTCTCGTTCTCGGCTGCATGGTTCACGCTCAGCCTGATCAACGCCGGGCTGGCGCAGGGCAAGGGCCGCAGCGGGCTGCAGTGGTGGTTCATCTCGCTGATCGTCGGCCCGTTTGCCACGCTCTTGATCGTTGCGTGGCCGGCTCTCGCGACGGGCCAGCCAGACTTCCCGCCGGGGAAGATGAGCCGCAACCAGGCCGTCGTCCTCGGGGCGATCGTGCTGCTGGTGATGTTCGCGATCTTTGGGCTGGCCAATGC
>JBBQGI010000141.1:0-4487 GCA_038322875.1 Candidatus Limnocylindria bacterium
AGAACTGCGACCATCACATTGCCTCCTGGAGGTGCGCCGCTGGGACGGTGAACAATGCGTAGAGCACGAGCCCGGCGAGCGCGACCGCCACGAAGAGTCCGATGCCGACGACGATCCGCCGGCGGCTCGGCGCGCGGTACGGGCTGCGGTCGACGAAGGGGACCAGCGCCAGCGCTCCGAAGAGGATGACTGGAACCCACAGCAGGGCGCTCAGCCCGAACCAGTCCTCGAATGGATAGAAGGCCAGGAACATCCACGGGGGCTTCGTCTCCTCGACGCCAGGCACCGGCGGGGGCCCGAGGCCCGCTGGCCAAATGAGGGTGAGCACCGTGGCCACGGCGAGCATCAGCAGGCCGAATCCAGCCATCCGCACCAGGTGGACCATGAATGTAGACCCACCCTTCGCGGGAACCGGACCGCCGTCAACCGCGGCATCGGCTTGCGCGGGAAGCGACGAGATGCCGTGCAGCTTGACGAGAAGGAAGTGAGCGATGAGGAGGAGCACCCCCAGTGCCGGCAGGATCACGATGTGGGCCATGTACAGGCGGCCGAGGATCGGCAGGCTAGTCGTGAAGTCGGCGGAGAACCAGAAGCCAAACGCGCCGACCAGATCCCCAATCTCGACGTTATGGCCGAGCGCCTCGAAGCCCTCCTGATCCCACTTGAGCACGCTGCCGGTGAAGATCAGCCCCAGCGTCACCCCAAGGAGGCCCAGCCCGATCAGCCAGTTCACCTCGCGCGGCCGCTTATAGGAGCCGGTGACGAAGACACGACCCATGTGCAGGAGCACGGTGGCCATCACGATGTTGGCGACCCAGAAGTGGATCCCGCGGATGATGTCTCCGGCGGGCGCCACGTTCATGATGTAGACGACGCTCTCGCGCGCGGTTGTCGGGGTCGCATGGTAGAACTGGGCCAGCCAGATTCCGGTGGCGGCCAGGATCAGGAATCCGAAAAACGTGATCCCACCTAGGATGTAGCCGATGCCGTTAGCGTGGGCCGGCACCGGATACGCCAGGCTGGATAGGCCGACGCGTTCGTCGATCGCCTCCCATGCCCGGCGCCAGCGTCCACCCCCGACAGCAGTCCCGCCGGCCGTCATCTCGATCTCCCTTCCTGCATGCAGCGCGCGCCAAGGCGCGTGCCCTCGTGCCCAGTGGACCTGCACCACCTGAGACCCTGCTGAGGACAGTCCGAGAACTTCCTGAGCGGGACCAAACTTCGGCGCGCCGGCCGCGGGACGCGCGACCATGGCATCCTACCCCTCCGATCTGCGACCAGGGTTGTTTGACTGTACACGAGCGAGAGGGCACGAGCGTGGACATGATCCATCGCCTCATCGCCATGCCACTGTTGGTGGTAGCACCATCGCCATCGGGTGGTCGGTGCTGATCGTGATCCGCCGCCGATCAGGCGGACCAGCGTTCGAGCGCTTCCAGGCCGCCGTCGCCAGCCTGCTGGTGATCGGCGCCGCGAGCGGGGCGATCCTGCTCGCATCCGGGACTCGCCCGACAGATGCTCTTCACCTTCTCTACGCACTGATCGCGATTGGGCTCATTCCGCTGGCTCGATCGTTCCTCGGTCGGGTGAGCGACCGAGGAACAGCCGCGGTCCTCCTGACGGCGTTCGTGGCGCTCGGCGCGATCCTTTACCGCCTCTTCACGACCGGCTGAGACAAGGCTCAGTCGCAGGGCTCCTTCGAGAGTCACAGGGTCCCTTCAGGCGGTCCTCAGGTGTATCTCATGGCGGCGCGCCACGCTTCTGGTATGAGGAAGACGGCTGACATGATGACCCCCGAGCTGGCGCCAGCCACGTGTCCTGTCTGCGGCAAGGGGATTCCCGAAGGGATGGGGATTCGACGGACCTATCGGGACAAGGCATACCTGATGAAGTGTGAGCACTGCGCGGACTCATTCGTGGCCGAACCCAATCGCTACCTCATTGGGGGCCCCAGCCACTGCGACGAGCGCTGGCATGGCCACGACTGAGCCTCCGTGGTAGGAGCGTGTTGCTCGCGCGGTGCTCATCGGTGCCTGGGTTAGCGATCGTGTCCGTCTAGGAGAGTGCCAACCGCCTCGGAAATCATGACGTCCTCGCGGGCGGCGACCCGCAGGATGGCTGGTCGAACGCGCAGTGGGGTCAGCACCGCATCGGTGGCGACATCCATGGCAGGTAGTGACGGAGCCCCAAAACGGCCAGGCCGGCGGGGATCCGCGCCCGAACTTCCCCGGAGTTCTCGCCGATCCCGCCGGTGAAGATGACGCCGTCAATCGAGGGCAGGCTGGTCGCCACCGCCGCGATGCCGGCCGCCGCTCGACGCGTGAACAGGTTCAGGGCGAGGGAGGCTTCGGCGTCCCCGGAGGCCGAAGCCGCCAGCAGCTCCTGGACTCGGTGGTTCGCCCCGAGACTCCAAGGAGACCGGACCCGTGCTCCACGACCTCCTCGAGCTCGGTGAGGGTCAGGCGCGGGTAGCGCAGCACGGCCAGGACGATTCCGGGGTCCATCGAGCCGGGCCGCGTACCCATCATGAGGCCCTCGAGCGGGGTCATGCCCATCGAGGGTGTCGACCGACTTCCCCCCATCGACCGCCGTGTCCACGCTCGCGGTCGTCGAGCGGACTATGCCGTCGGGTTCACGGTGCTCGAGCTCGTCCGCGGTCTCCGGGGGTCCGGAGGCACTGATACTCCGGAGTACCGAAGGCTGCTCGGCGAATATCTCAGCAGCCTGCCAGCGCATGCCTACTCGAATGCCGCGGCCATCTTTCCGCAGATGATCGGCAAGGAGGACGAGGACTTCGAGTACGGTCTCCGGGCGATCCTGAAAGGCATCCGGAGCATGGGCCCGGGCGCTGACGAGCCCTGAGACGACCACACGATCCGCCGCGCCAGCCACGGCCGCGTGGTAGCAACGGCGCGTCCGGACGCCGTGATGGCTCGATCGCCCACGGCTCCCGCCCAGCGTGCGAACTTCACCGATCTGTATGTCCGGGACGATCGACCTTCCTGTGACTGGAGTGTCAAGCGCCGAGGCCATGGGCACTCGTGGGCGAGGGCCGGCGGCGTCCGAAGCGTGGAATGAACCGGGGTGTCCTGGCCGCGTACTGCTCGTACTGGGTGCCGAACTGGGTCCGGAGTTCGCGCTCCTCAGAGATCGCAAGTCGGGTGTAGGCGAGGGCGAGGATCGGGAACATCAGCAGCGTCAGCAGGGTCGGCCACTGGAGGAGGAAGCCCGCCATGATCAGCAGGAACCCGAGGTACTGCGGATGGCGGATGCGCGCGTAGAGCCCGGTCGTGGCCAGGTGGGGCCGGCGCTGGGCCGCCCAGAGCACCGGCCAAGCCCTCGCCAGGACAATGAAGCCGGCGCCCATGACCCCGTAACTGGCAAGGTGGAATGGGCTCAGGTGTGGGTCGCCCTGCCAGCCGATCAGGTCGTTCAGCAGGTGACCGCCAGCGTGTGTCGGGACTAACGCCGGAACGCTCGACCCGAGCCAGCCGGACAGCACGTAGACCGTGAGGGGGAAACCGTACATCTCGGTGAAGAGGGCGACGATAAACGCTGAGTAGGCGCCCATGACCCTCCAGTCCCGTCCACTCCGTGGGTGGAAGAAGCTGGCGGCGAACGCGATAAAGATCACCGAGTTGATCGCGACCAGAATCCAGAGCCCGCCGCCGAAGTCATCACCGCCCATGCTTCGCCGCCTTCCCTCGAAATGGTTCGATCGGCGTGTGGCTCATTGAGCCGTCCAACCGCCGTCGACGTAGACCTCGGATCCGGTCATGTACGACGCCGCGTCACTCGCCAGGAAGGCGATGACCGCGCCGATCTCGGCGGCCGTCCCTAGCCGGCCCATCGGGGTGTTCGCAAGGATCGCCCCCTCGACCGGCGTGTCTTTCACCTGCTTGATCATCGGGGTGTCGATGAAGCCGGGGTGTACCGAGTTGACCCGGATCCCCTCCTTGGCGTAGCGGATCGCCGCGTTCTTCGTCATCAACCGAACTGCACCCTTGCTGGCGTGATAGGCAATCGAGCCGCCGAACCCGCCGACTGCGCCGAAGATCGACGAGACGTTCACGATCGAACCAGTGCCCGACGCGCGCATGCGAGGCGCGGTCGTCTTCATCCCGAGCCAGACGCCGGTCTGGTTGATCGCGATCAGGCGGTCCCAGCCATCACGGGTCTCGGCTTCGATGTCGGCCATCGTGCCGATGCCGGCGTTGTTGACGAGCACATGGAGGCCCCCGAGTTCCGCAACCGTCTTGGCGACGACCCGCTCCCAGTCCGCCTCGTCACTGACGTCGAGGTGCTCGTAACGGGCTGTGCAGCCGTCGTCGCGCAGGTGCGCCGCAAGCCGCTCCCCTGCCTCGTCGAGCACGTCAGTGACGACAACCGAGGCGCCGGCCGCGGCCAGCGCCTCGGCAGTGGCGGCTCCGATCCCTTGGGCGCCACCGGTAACAATGGCGACCTTGCCGAACAGATTGCGTTCCATC
>JBBQGI010000142.1:0-4485 GCA_038322875.1 Candidatus Limnocylindria bacterium
ATGCCTCGCGGCGAGCGGCGGTGCGCGCGAAGACGCGCAGCTCGGTGATCGGCCGCGCGGCCATGACCGCGCGGACCTGCCAAGCCGCCTGGGCTCCAACCCCGAACAGCGCCAGCACGTGCGCATCGGGTCGGGCCATCAGCCGAGTGCCGACGCCGGAGGCGGCTCCAGTGCGCATTGCGGTCAGCGTGGCGCCGTCGAGAATCGCCAGCGGCTCACCCGTCTCGGCGTCGAACCAGGCCAGCGTGGCGTGAATCGTGGGCAAGCCGCGCGCGGAATTGCCGGGCATGACCGTCACCAGCTTGACCGAGGCGCCTGCCCCTCCGGCCCGCACCCCCGGCATCAGGATCAGGTTGCCGTCTCCGATCGGGACGCGCGTGCGAATGGGAGACCGATCCCGACCGGCCGCCACATCCCGGTAGGCGGCCTCGATCGTGTCGAGCAGCTGGGGCATGGGGGCGGCGGCGCGGACCTGGTCGGCATTCACGAAGCGCATCGGGTGGATGCTAGCCCGCTGGCGCCGGGAAGGGAACGAGATGGGTCCGGGAAGGCAGAGCCACGGCGCCGCGCGGTAAGGTACGCCGGCAGGCGCGACGGTCGGCAGCATGCCGCCGGGCCACGCATCGAGGCATGGCTACGTGAACTGGTTCCCGATCCTCCTGGTGGTCCACATCGCCCTGGCGATCTCGCTGCTGGCACCCAGCCTGGTGCTGCCCTTCCTCCTGCGCGACAACGCGGGCGAGGGCCGGCGGGGCGCGGCGACGCTCGTCCTGATGCGGATGCAGGGCACCGGGACCCTGGTGATTGCGCTCGCCTTGGCGCTAACCGGCATCGGCCTGGTGCTCAGCCTGGGGACCGAGATCCTGAGCAAGCCGTGGCTGCTGGTGGCGCTCGGGGTCTACGCCGCGAACCTGTTGCTGGCCGCCTTCATCTCCCGGCCGAACCTGCGCAGGCTGATGCGTCTCTCGAATCCCGACTCCGACAGGTGGCGCGACCAGGCGCGGCGGGTGCGCTACCTGGCCTACGGGATGGCGGTCGCGACCGGGCTGATCGGGTTCCTGATGAGCACCAAGCCGGCGCTCTGGTAGGCGATCAGAAGAGGTGCGGGATCGGGAGCGGCTTGCCGAGCACGAGGTAGATGCCCGCCACCATGACCAGGACGGCAGCCACGAAGACGGCGAACCAGCGCAGAACGTCCCACATGGCCTCGGCTCCCGTGCGGTTGGCGTGTCCCCGGCCTTCCTGTGGTCGGACTCCCGATTCTAGCAGCGCCTAGAATCCCCGCCGTGACCCTCCGCCTGTTCGACGCTCGCCGCGGCGAGCTGGTGCCCTTCACTCCCATCGGACCCGACCCGGTCGGCCTGTACGTGTGCGGCGTGACCCCATATGACACAGGGCACCTGGGTCATGCGTTCACCTACCTCAGCTTCGACGTCCTGCACCGATACCTCGAGTACCTTGGCCATCCGGTGACCTACGTCCAGAACCTGACCGATGTCGACGACGACATGCTGCGCAAGGCACGCGAGACCGGCGAGAACTACCTCGACCTGGGCAACCGGCACGTCACCGCCTTCCTGACCGAGATGGCGGCGCTCAACTGGCTGCCGCCCGACCACTTCCCGCGCGCCACGCAGCACATCGCCCAGATGCTGGATCTGATCGGGAAGCTGGTGGCCCGCGGGCATGCCTACGCGGCAGAGGGCCATGTCTACTTCAACGTCGCCTCGTGGCCCTCGTACGGGGAGCTGTCGAAGCTGTCGCGCGCGGAGATGCTGCCGATCGCCATGGAGCGCGGCAGCCGGCCCGAGATGCCTGGACGCCACGATCCGCTGGACTTCGTGCTGTGGCAGCCCTCGCTCCCCGATGAGCCGGCATGGGACTCGCCGTGGGGCGCCGGCCGACCGGGGTGGCACATCGAGTGCTCCGCCATGAGCAGCGCCTACCTGGGCAACCACTTCGAGATCCATGGCGGCGGGGCCGACCTTGCCTTCCCGCACCACGAGTCTGAGATCGCGCAGACCGAGGGAGGCACGGGTGAGCGCCCATGGGTCGAGTTCTGGATGCATTCGGGGATGCTGCGATACGGCGACGAGAAGATGAGCAAGTCGCTCGGCAACCTGGTGCTGGTGCGCGACCTCCTTGGCTCGTACAGCGGCGACGCCATCCGGCTGTACCTGGTGAGCCACCACTATCGCGACGAGCTCACCTTCCGCGAGACCGATCTCGAGGCGGCCAGCATCGCGGCGGCGCGACTTCGCGGCGCTTGCCTCCTCGCCGAGCAGATCGAGCCGTTCGCGCCGGCCGACGCCGATCCGGCGTCGCTCACCCCGGCCGTGCGCGAGCATCGCGACCGTTTTCTGGCCGCCATGGACCTGGACCTGGACACGCCCACGGCCGTGTTGGAGCTTTACGCGCTCGCCGGCCTGGCCCTTGAGGCGGGCGAGCCGCGACTGCAGGTCGAGGCCGGCTGGATGGTGCGCGAGCTCGGGGCGCGCATCCTGGGGCTGCGTCTGGCCACGGTGCCGAGCCTCGAAGAGGTGGGCGAGGCCGTGCCCACGTGACCGAGCCGCCGACGCCCGAATCCGATGACCTGGTCCCGGTCAGCGTGCGGCTGGGGACAGTGGTGCCCCCTGAAGACCCGGAAGACTGGACGCGACCGCTCACCTGGGTGGCGGCGCTCGGCATGCTGGCGGCGCCGGCCGTGGCGCTGGGGTGGTACACCCTGGCTGCACCCCAGGGAAGCGATCGCCCACTCGTCGGGACCTGGGCCGTGGCATTAACGCTGGTGATTGGCGCAGCCGCCGCCGGCGGCACCCAGATCGGCCGTCTGCGCGCGTTCACGGGAACCGTTGGCGCGGGACTCCTTGGTGCGCTGCTGGTGGTTGCCGTCGGGGCCGTGAGCGCGGGTGAGCGACAGGTCGGCGCCGCCTCGCCGACGCTGGCGCACGCCGTGGTTGCCTCCGTCGCCGGCTTGGCCGGCGTCCCGCCGGCCGCCGCGCTGGCCGGCGCCGCGGCGGGATCCTGGTCGCGGCTGACGCGCGCCGTGGCCGCGGCGGCACTCGGAGCGGTCGTGACCGTCGCGCTGCTGCCGAACCTCTTCGCCGCCTAGGGCTGTCTCTCTCCCCCCGAGATGCCCGCCTAAGCGGTCCCCTTGCGGCTCAGGCGATCGGCCAGTCCCCCGGCCACCAGCGCCAGCCCGAGCACGATGATCGCCACCGCGCCGACCAGCCGGAACGCCTCCCCGCCGAAGGCGGTGGCGAAGGCCAGATAGGCGATCGCCGCCCCAACGGCAAATCCCGAGCCGATCCACTTGAAGGCCGGCAGGTCGGCGATCCAGCCGGCGGCATACAGCCCGATGCCGATCGAGAAGGGAACCACCGTCCACAGGTAGGACCAGGCGCCCCATCGGTCGTTGAGGCTGGTGTACAGCAGCGCTCCGCCGACTCCGCCCAGGAAGGCGCCGGGGATCACCATGCCGGCGCGCAGGCGTCGATTCGGGCCCGGCAGGGCGGCGGGGACCAGGAAGAAGGCGGAGAGGATGACCACGATGGCGGGCCACCAGGCGAGGAGCTCCTCGCTGATGCCGAGCCCGGAGAACCAGTTGCCGAGGGGCTCGCTGGCGAGCACCAGCACGCCGACCACGAGCAGGATCAGGCCCAGCAGCAGCTCGACGGCGCGGCTCATGGCAGCGAGTATAGTGCCGGCCATGCCCGATTCCTTCGGCCTGCGATTGGTCTCCGGAGCCAGGACCTGGGCTCGCCTGGCGCTCGTGCTGCTCGTCGTCGGGCCGTCGATTCTGCTCATCTACGCGTGGGTCGAGGTGCTCAACAACCCAGGCCTCACCCTGGTCGACGGGTACGGGATCGGACGGACTCCCTGGACCCCCATCGGCATCGTGACCTCCCTGGCGGGAGGCGTGGGGGGCCTGCTGGCTGGGTCCGTGGCGATCGCCATCGAGGGCGGCTGGTGGCGCCGCGCACTGCTCGTGCCGGCCTTCGTGGCTGGTGGGCTGTGGTGGCTGACGGCACTCGGGGTGATCCCGTCCCCCCGCTTCCACGGCCCGGATCCGGTGACCTTCGCCTACTCGCTCCCCTCCACTGCAGCCTTGCTGGTCCTGATGCCGGCGACCCTGCTGGCGGTCCTGGCCCTGACGCGACCCGGGCCGAGCGTCCCCCGCATGAAAATGCGCCCCGTGCCGGCACCTGAACCCCGCGGGGAAGAACCGCCCGACCTCGAGCCGTAACCTCATTGCATTCCTGGCCCGGACGGCGAGGCGACCTCGGCAAGTCACGGCAACGAGCTGAAGGGCTACATCTCGCCTTCGAACGGGGGCTGGGGCATCCGCAGCGCGTGGTCCTGCCGGTAGCCGAGCAGGTAGTCGGCCTGGATCAGGGTGTGGATCTGGCTCGTTCCTTCGTAGATGACCGATCCCTTGCTGTTGCGCAGGTAGCGCTCGACCGGGTACTCATCGCTGTAGCCGTA
>JBBQGI010000143.1:0-4485 GCA_038322875.1 Candidatus Limnocylindria bacterium
GGCGAGCGTCACCCCGTTCTACGGGCGGGGCCTGCTCGTGAATCCCGGCGCCCGCCCCGACCGGGGGCGGATGACGTTGCGCGTCTATCCCGGCCCCGCGCCGCGACAGGCCGCCGAGGCGATGCGCTGGATCGCGCGACGCCTGCCGTCAGCGCCCCGCGTCGACGCGCAACGCGTGGTGCTTACCACCCTCGATGGCCGGCCGATTCCGGTCCAGGCGGATGGCGATCTCGTCGGCGAGCGAGAGACGTGGGAGCTCGTCATCCGGCCTGCGGCGGTGCGCCTCATCGGCCGGTGGTGACCGGGCGCACCACAGAGCTGCGCAGGCCTTGCGGGCCGCTACCGCTGATGGCTACAGTGGCCGCACCACTGGCCGATGCATCCGCGAGCAGGAGCAGGCCGCCCAACAGAATCGAAGGAGTCCGCTTTGAAGACCCTGCGCAGGCTGCTCGTGGCGATGACCACCGGCGCCATGCTTTTGTCCACGTCAGCGATGACCGTATCGGCCGACACGCCCGATAGCGTGGGCATTCAGACCTCGCAGGCGCTGCAAAAAATCGGAACCGGTCATATCGGCGCCCCGCGTCCCTCCGGATCCGGCGCATCAGCGACGGCCCTGGAGCAGGGCACCGATCCGGACGCGGCCGGCGGCGGCGGCAACGTCCACGGAGGGCACGTCCCGCCTCCAACTCCGCCCACCTCTGCACCGGCCCCTGCGCCACAGAAGGTTGTTGACGCGACCGGAACCACCCATTTCGGCGGCCTGAATCACTTTGACCAGCGCTTCGCCGGGACGGGCGTCTTTGCGAACACGCAGTTCAGCCTCGAGCCCCCGGACCAGGGCCTGTGCGTGGGCAACGGGTTCGTGGTCGAAACTGTCAACACCGCGATTCGCGCTCGGAACGCTGCGGGCACCGTCCTGGCTGATGCCACGCCGCTCAACCAGTTCTTTGGTCTGGCGCCCGAGATCGACCGCACTAACGTGATATTCGGTGACTTCACCAGCGACCCGAAGTGTTACTTCGACCAAGCGGCCAACCGCTGGTTCGTCACGTTGCTCGAGCTCGATGTCGATCCGCCGACCGGTGGCTTCACCGGCGGGTCGCACCTGCTGATCGCCGTCAGCGCGACGGGCGATCCGACACGTTCCTGGAACCTGTTCTCGCTCAACACCACGAATGACGGCCACCATGGCACGCCGAAGCACAAGGACTGCCCCTGCTTCGGGGACCAGCCGCTGTTGGGCGCAGATGCTTACGGCATCTACGTCACCACCAATGAGTTCCCGGTCTTCGTTTCCGGCTTCAACGGAGCGAACGTCTACGCCATGAGCAAGGCTGCGTTGAGCAGCGGCGCCGGCGGGAACGCCACCCTCTTCTTCCAGAAGACGCTTGCCGAGGGGCAGGCGTACAGCCTCCAGCCGGCCACGACGCCGCCCGGTGCCGGGTTCGCGACGGAGAACGG
Organism: Candidatus Limnocylindria bacterium; assembly: GCA_038322875.1. GTDB lineage: Bacteria > Chloroflexota > Limnocylindria > QHBO01 > QHBO01 > CF-167. Next base: position 1,465 of record JBBQGI010000143.1, read on the forward strand.
TGGAAGCGAGTACTTCCTCTCGGCGCTCGAGTTCACGGGTGGGCTGGACAACCGGATCGCCCTCTGGTCTCTCACCAACTCGTCGAGCCTGGGGTCCTCGCACCCGAAGCTCAAGATGAGCGTCAAGGTCCTCGGCAGCGAGACCTATGGCTTGCCTCCGGTGATGTCGCAGCGCAACGGGCCTACCCCGCTCCGGGACCTGATCAAGTCGAAGTTTGCCCCGGACATCCTGGGTACCGACCCGGTCAAGGAGAAGCTCCCCACTCTGAACTCGAACGATGACCGCATGAACCAGACCGTCTACGTCAAGGGCCAGATCTGGGGAGCGCTCAACACGGTAGTCGGCTCCGGCGCCGGACAGCGCTCCGGAATCGCCTGGTTCGCGGTCACGCCGTCTGGCGACAAGAAGCTGAATGGCACGGTCTCCGCGCAGGGGTATGTCTCTGTCGCGCGGAACAACCTCGCCTTCCCGGCGATCGCAGCCAATGCCCGCGGCAGGGTCCTGGTCGGGTTCTCGCTCGTCGGCCCGAACTACTTCCCGAGCGCGGCGTACTCCTGGATCGACCCATCGCACGGCGCGGGCGACGTGAAGGTCGTGTCCTGGGGCGTGGGACCGGCCGACGGCTTCACGGGCTATCCGAGCCAGGATCCAGGGGACAACGGCGTCGAGCGCTGGGGTGACTACAGCGCGGCTGTTGCCGACGAGTCGGGCAATATCTGGTTCGCGACCGAGAGCATCAACCAGTCATGCTCGTTCAAGGACTTCATGAACTCCGGGTTCACGTGCGGCGATACCCGCACGCTCCTGGCGAACTGGGGCACGACCATCGGCAAGGTCAAGCCTTAAGTCCAATTCGGAAGCATCTGGCCGGGCTCGTCGCCTCCGGGCGGCGGGTCCGGCCTTCCTTATGTGCCCAGCGGGACTACGGGAGCGCGCGGCGGACCTGGTCCAGCGCGGCGAACGCGGCGCGACGTAGACGCTGCGCGCCGCTGCCATGCACGCGGGTCTGCAGCGGGTCGAGGACGATCACGCCGCTCAGCGTGACCTCGATACGGCTGCGGCCGCGCTCGTCCGACGGGCCCAGATCCATATGCAGGGTGGCATCGGCGCCGGGGGCGACTGCCGACGTCTCCCCGCCCTCCTTGAGCAGGCCGCCGACATAGCGAGCCGACCCCTCGATGCGTGCCGCTTCGGCGAGGATGGCGAGCAGCGTGCCGTCCGTGCCGGACTCGATCGAGGAGAGGCTGCGCACTCGGTGGCGTGCCAGCGCGGCGAGCGTGACGTCGGCGAGGTCGTCGTCATCGGTGCCATAGACGTGTTCGCCGATCAGCGCCGTGGCGCGAGCGACCGGCGCGTCCAGGATGGCGGCATCCCCGCGCGTCCAGAAGCGCAGATGGACGCCGTCGTCGTGCGCATAGATGCCGGCCTCGATCCCGTCGCCGGGGGACTCGAGCAGGCCGCCGAGCAGCTCGGCCAGGGCGGACTCACCGATGCCGAAGGTCTTCACTGACCGCGATCGGACGGGGCGCAAAGCGAAGCGATCCGCGAGGCGTGGGACGACCTGCTCGGTCCACATGCGCCGCATCTCGGATGGCACGCCGGGCATCAGCACCGCGACACATCCATCGCGGTCGACCCACCAGCCCGGCGCCGAGCCGATCGGGTTGGGGAGCGCCTCTGCCGAGGGGATGCGCAGCGCCTGTCGCAGGTTCGACTCGGGCATCGTCCCGCCGTACGCCGCGAATCGATCGCGCAGCACAGCCTCTAGTTCAAGGTCAGGCCGCAGCTCCTCGCCGAGCGTATCGGCCAGGCCCTCGCGGGTCAGGTCGTCGTGGGTCGGGCCGAGTCCGCCGGTGGCCACCACGAGCGGCACGCGCGTCCGTGCCTCCGCGAATGCCGCAGCAATGGCGGCGCGGTCATCGGGCAGCAGGCGGACGCTGCGGAGGGGGATGCCCAGCCCTGCCAGCGACGATCCGAGGTGGGCGGCATTGGTATCGACCGTCTCCCCCGCGAGCAGCTCCGAGCCGATGCTCAGCAACTCGGCGCTGGGGCCGTCGCGCGCCGGATCCATCGGTCAGGCGAAGCGTTCGCGCAAGGGCACCGCCACTCGGTTGGCCAGTAGTTGGAGGCCGTCTGGGCCGTCTCCCGCCGGCACGATCAGAATCAGGTGCTGTGCCCCTGCCTGCGCGAGCCCGGCAGCGACCTCGAGCATCGCGGCGTGGTCGCCGTCGCGCAGGAAGGCTTGGGCGCTGATCTCGATCTCACCCGGATCGCGACCAACCGCCTCGCAATGGCGCAGCAGGATGTCGCGCTTCCCGACGAAGGTCGACGGATCCTCCGTCTGGTTCCAGCCGTCCGCGCGCTCGGCGACGATGCGGAGGCCACGGCTGCGCTGCCCTCCGAGCCAGATCGGCGGGCCTCCGGGAGTGAGCGGCGGTGGGTCGCAGACAGCGTCGCGCAGCTCGTATGGGGGCGCATCGAGCGAGACGCCGGCGGGGCTCTCCCACAGAGCCTTGATCAGGCGCACCGAGGAGTCGAGCATGGTGATCCGTTCGCCGATCGGCGGCAGCCGCATGCCGAACATCTCGTGCTCAGCCTCGTGCCAGCCGGCGCCGAGGCCCAGCACGAACCGGCCATTCGAGACGTGGTCGATCGTCGCTCCCGACTTCGCGACCAGGGCCGGGTGGCGGTAGGTGTTGCCGAGCACCAGGTGGCCGAGCTGCAGCCTGCTCGTCACGGCGGCCAGCGCGCCGATCAACGCGAACGCCTCGTGGCTGCCGCCGCCATCGGCGCCCAGGGCTACGAAATGATCGAAGATCCAGCCCGAATCGAAGACCGGGAGCGAGTCACCAAGCTCCCAGGTGGCCTTCAGGGTCGGCCAGGCGACGTTCGTCTGGGAGGTCTTGAAGCCGATGCGCATGCCCCGCAAGTCTAGCCCGGGTACGATGGCGACCATGGCGTCATCGATGAGCACCGCGACCACCATCACTCCGGAGATCCGCGCCTGGCTGATGGAGACG
>JBBQGI010000144.1:0-4452 GCA_038322875.1 Candidatus Limnocylindria bacterium
AGTGTTTCGCCGAGCGCCGCGCGCATGCGGTCGAGCGCCTCGTCACGAGTCCGGCCGGGGGCGATCAGCTTGGCGAGGAGCGGGTCGTATCGGTCGGAGATCAGGTCACCTTCCCGCAGTGCGGTGTCGACGCGGACGCCATCGGGCCAGCGCAGGCGCACGATGCGGCCGGCAGCGGGCAGGAAGCCGGCGTCGGGATCCTCGGCGTAGAGGCGAACCTCGATGGCGTGCCCGCTCCAACGGATCGCCGATTGCGTCACGCCGAGCGGCTCACCGGCGGCGATCCGCAGCTGGTCGGCGACGAGGTCGCGCCCGGTCACGGCCTCGGTGATTGGATGTTCGACCTGCAGGCGCGCGTTCATCTCGACGAAGAAGAAGTCGCCAGCATCGGTCAGCAGGAATTCAACCGTTCCGGCGTTGGCGTAGCCGACGGCAGCGGCCACGGCGAGCGCCGCAGCTCCCATGCGGGCACGCAGCTCAGGCGACATGGATGGCGCCGGCGCCTCCTCGACGATCTTCTGGTTGCGGCGCTGGGCCGAGCAGTCCCGCTCGCCGAGGTGGATCCCGTGGCCGTGGTTGTCAAACAGGACCTGCACCTCGACGTGTCGCGCCCCTTCGAGGAGCCGTTCCAGGATGAGCCGATCGTCACCGAAGGCGCCGCGTGCCTCGCGGCGGGCAGCCGCCAGCTCAACCACGATGGTGGCCGGCTCCCGGACCACGCGCATCCCCTTCCCGCCACCGCCGGCGGACGGCTTGACGAGGACCGGAAGGCCGATTCGCAGCGCCTCGGCGGCCAGGGTCGCGTCGTCCTGTGCGTCGCCGTCGTAGCCCGGCACCACCGGCACGCCGTGGGCCGCGGCGATCCGTCGCGCGGCGGCCTTGTCGCCCATTGCCGCGATCGCCGCCGAGGGCGGACCTACCCACGTCAGTCCTGCTGACTCGACCCTGGCAGCGAAGCGGGCGTTCTCCGACAGAAAGCCGTACCCGGGGTGGATGGCGTCCGCACCCGCACTGCGGGCAGCCTCCAGGATCGCGTCGATATCGAGGTAGCCGGGGATCGGCAGGGCAAGGTCGACCTCGTCGGGTGGCCGGTCATCCAGAGCGTGGACGGCGATGGTGCGGATGCCGAGCCGGCGGGCCGTGCGCGCGATACGCGCCACGATTTCCCCGCGGTTGGCAACAAGGAGGGCGCGGATGGCGGTCGACGGCTCCCGCTCGGCCGGCTCAACGACGGCTGTCAGCGACGAGCGCGACACGCGAACGCGGCCACCCACATGCGTGGCTGCCAGCCTGCCGTCGGCGACCCAGCGCTGCACGGTGCGGACGGTGACGCCCAACTCCTCCGCCACGTGGCGCGGGGTGAGCATCTCATCGGACATGTCGCGATTGTCGCAGAGCGGCGGGCTAGTCCCCGATCCAGCCGGGCGGTCGCTTGTCCAGGAACGCGCCGAGCCCCTCCTGCCCCTCCGGCGAGACCCGCTGCCTGGCGGCCCAGCCGACCGTACGCGCCAGGGTGTCAGCTCGGGCCAGACCGCGCTGCTCGCGGATCATGGCCTTGGCATTCCGGGTCGCCTCGGGACCCGCGCTGAGCACCTCGGCGATCACGGCGTCGACGCGACTGTCGAGCGCCCGCTGGTCGGGGACGACCTCCGACACCAGCCCGATGCGCAGCGCCCGCTCCGCGCCGAAGCGTTCACCGGTGAGGAAGAGCGCGCGCGCCGCCCCCTCGCCGATCCGCGGCAGCACGAAGGGGCTGATGACCGCCGGGATCAGGCCGAGCCTGACCTCGGTGAAGCCAAAGAGGGCGTCAGCCGTGGCAATCGTGAGATCCGCCACGCAGCAGAGCGCCATGCCGCCACCGAGTGTCGCCCCATGCACTGCGGCGATCACCGGTACGGGGCATTCGTCGACGGCGGCGAGCATCTGCTGGAGGCGGCCCGCATCTGCCTCGTTCTCCTCCATGGAGAGCGCCCTGGCAGCGCGCTGCCACTCGATATCGGCCCCGGCGCAGAAGGCCTTGCCATCGCCGGCCAGCACCACCGCACGCAGCGTCTCGGGCGACTCGACGCTCAGGCGGTCGAACGCCTCGCGCAGCGCGGCGATCAGCTCCGCGTTGAAGGCGTTGCGCACCTCGGGCCGCGCGAGCGTGACCCGTGCCACCACGCCGTCGCGGTGAACGCGCAGCACCTCGCTCATCCACGCCCTCGACGGTAGAACGGGTCGCTCACCGCGCGGACCGATCCGAGCAGCGGTTCCTCGAGCCAGACCACATCGGTGCCGTCCGGAACGTCAACGACCGCGGCGGCCCCGTCGCCGCCAAGCAGCCCGAGCATCAGCCGTCCCGTGCCCTCGCTCTCCGATTCGACCAGCCACGCGGCCTCGACCTCGGTCGAGCGCAGAGCGTCGCGCAACGCAGGCTCGAGAACGGCCGCTTCCCGCCCGGCCAGCCGCAGCCGGATCGAGCGGCTCACGGACGGAGGCGCCAACGGCTCATCGCTGCCGGGGAGGCGCCCCGCAGCCAGGGCGGCGAGTTCATTGGGCTCGAAGCGATAGGGGATCGGCCCCGCCGGATCCATGATCGCGGGCACGCCCGCGGCCGCCATGTTGCCGATCGCGATCCGTGCCGGCAGCGGCAGGCTGGCGGTTCCGCGCGGCGACCACGCGGAGAGCGCCGCGACCGACGCGAAGCAGACGCTGGTCGGCTTCCCGTCCGCGTCGGCGGCGAGCAGGACGCTGACCTCGACCTCCTCGTCGTCGTTGACCGCGGACTCAAGTGCCGACCTCGCCTCGTCGCCGTGATCGGGCGGGACCGGCAGCAGGAGGGTCCCGCTCATCAGGGTCCGATAGAAGGCGTCGAGCGCCTTCCGTCCCGGCTCGTCGCTCGCCTCCGCGTCGCGCGCCGCGAGCATCGCTTCGAAGACGGCGAGGGAGCTCTCCTCGAGCGTGCCGCTCGGCGTCGAGCGGTCGTGCGAGCCGGGGGCGGGACCGTCCAGGACCATGGTCGGGAGCGTACCACCGGGGCGGCGGTACCATCCGCACCATGGCCACCGGCATCGACCACATCGTGATCGCCGTGGCAGATCCAGATGCCGCGGCTGCCGAGCTCACTGAGCGGATCGGCCTGGCGTTCTCCGGGGGCGGTCGACACGCCGGGCTCGGCACGTTCAACCGGATCGCCTTCCTGGGCGACGCCTACCTGGAGCTGATGGGTGTCGAGGATGCCAGCCTGGCGGGGGGTTGGGCCATCGGGGCGGCCGCGATGCGCGCTCTCGAGCGCGGCGGCGGCTTCGCGACCTACGCCCTGGTCGACGACGCTATCCGAATCAGCGTGGCGCGACTGCAGGCCAACGGCAGCCGAATCGGGCTGGTGACGCAAGGCGGCCGCGAGCGCCCCGACGGCGAGCGGGTCGAGTGGTGGACCGCCTCCCCGCCGCTCCTCGGACCGGAGCGTCCGCCACTCCTGATCAAGCATCTGGCTGCCGGGGCGGAATGGGGGGCCGATGCCCTGGCCGCCCGACGTGCCTTCGTCCACCCGATCGGGTCGCCGGTCCTGCTGGAGCAGCTCCAGGTCGCGACGCCGGAACCGCAGTCATTGGCTGCGGTTTGTCGTGCTGACCTCGACCTCGAGTTCTGGGCCGTGGGCGATGTCGCTGTCTGCTCGGTCGGCAGGCACGTCATTCGGTTGGTCGCTGGAGAGCCCAGCGCGATTGTCACCCTTGGAGCTGGCATCGGCGCCTCGCGCAGCGTCACAGCCTGCGGAGTGCGTTTCGAGATCGTGCCGGCGACGTTCCCCGCTGCTACATCCTGAAGACGCCGAACCTCGTCTCGGGGATCTGCGCGTTCAGGGCGGCGCTGATCCCCATCGCCAGGACCCGTCGCGTGTCGAGAGGGTCGATCACCCCGTCGTCCCACAATCGCGCGGTCGAGTAGTAGGGCGAGCCCTGGCGCTCGTACTCAGCCATGATCCGGGCCTCGAAGGCCTCGCGCTCTTCGTCAGATGGGAAGTCGCCGCTCACCGTCGAGAGGACGCGCGCTGCCTGCGCCCCGCCCATCACGCTGATCCGCGCGTTCGGCCACATCCACAGCTGACGCGGCGAGTAGGCACGACCCGCCATCCCGTAGTTCCCGGCCCCGAATGACCCGCCGATGATCACCGTGAACTTGGGCACGGCGGTCGTCGCCACGGCGTTCACCAGCTTGGCGCCGTCCTTGGCGATCCCGCCGGCCTCGTATTCGCGCCCCACCATGAAGCCCGTGATGTTCTGCAGGAAGACGAGGGGGATACGGCGCTGGCTTGCCAGCTCGACGAAGTGCGCGCCCTTGAGCGCCGACTCGCTGAAGAGGATCCCGTTGTTGGCCAGGATCCCCACCGGGTAGCCCTCGATGCGGGCGAAGCCGGTCACCAGCGTCTCGCCGTAGCGCTGCTTGAACTCGTGGAACTCGCTGCCGTCG
>JBBQGI010000145.1:0-4437 GCA_038322875.1 Candidatus Limnocylindria bacterium
GAGATGGATGTCCGGCCGGGCGGCAAGTGGCGCTACGTCAGCAGTGCCCCGGATCGCGACGACGTCGCCTTCTATGGCGAGTACCTCGAGGTCGATCCGCCCAGGGGCTACAAGTGGACGTTCATGTTCGACGTCGAAGGCGTTGGTCCGCAGGGCGGCCCCGAGACCTTCATCCTCGAAGAGCTCGACGGCCGCACGAAGGTCACCTCCATCGGTCACATGGGCTCGCCGGAGGTTATCGAAGGGGCGCTGGCGACCGGCATGGTCAGCGGCGCGATGGAGACCTGGGACCGCCTGGCGGCGATGCTCGCCCGGGGCTGACCCGACCTCTCAGCCGGGCACTTCAGCAGGATGGTGCCCCGCTTCGCCGTCCCATGCATCAGACAGCGGCGACAGGCTCCGGGGGACCATCGAGCAGCTGATCGCGGACGCGCGTCGCACTGACGAGGTTGCCCTTTTGCTCGTGCTCGGCGAGCGCTCTCTCGAGCGCGGCCTTCCAGCCGTCTGGTCGGGCGGCTCGGGCCTGGACGTGTGCCATTGCTTCGTAGGTCGCAGCGCGCAGCTCAAGGAAGTCCGTCGGCTCGACAAGGTCGACGGCCTCGCGGATGAGTCGCTCGGCATCCGCCAGCCGCCCGTCGTCCGCGGCTAGCTGGGCAGCGGGACCGCGCCACATGACCTGAGTCGCGATGTCCTGCGGGGAACCGGCCTCACGCGCCAACAGGATCGCCGCCTCCGCCTCGGCGCGGCGGCCGAGGCGATATAGGATCGCGGCTCGCATCCCGGCGAGCGTCGACAGAACGCCCTTCTCGCCGATCGACTGGAGGATGTCGATGCCGTCACTCACGATGAGATCAGCGGCCTCGAAGTCGCCGGCCAGCTCTTCCACGGCACCGAGCTGCATGGCGCTGGCCCCCACACGCATGCGCATGCCGCGTTCCTCGAGGTAGTGGCGGGCAGCATGTCCCTCGTCGCGTGCGTGGTCGAATTGCCCGAGCATGGCTCGCAACGGTGCCGTGAAGCCCACACGGCCCACACCCGCGGTATCCCCACCCCAATTCAACGCCTCGATCCGCGCAATCGCCTCGGCGGCGGGAACGGGGCCCCACCGCAGGCTGTTGCAGATCATGACGGTGGACCGCACCCACAGTCGGGGGTCCTCGCCCGGGTCGAGCAGCGCTCGTGCCCGCTCGAGTGCGGCCAGCTCATCCATCCAGCGGCAGACGAAGAGGTACACCTCCGCGCGAGCGATCTCGGCGGCGATTGTCCCGGACCGCTCGCCCCGCTCGACCGCCAGCGTCTCGACACGATCCGCGAGGATGAGCATCTCGGCCTGGTCCATCGACGAATCGATCAGCTGCCGCCCCTGCAGCCACTCAAGATCGGCGCGCATCTCGAGGAGATCGTCATTCGCCAAGCGGGCCGCTGCCTTGACCTCGTCGTACAGTGCGGTCGCTCGAGGGAAGTCGCCTTCGTCGACGGCCGCAGCCGCGAGGTGCATCAGCAGCTCGCCACGCTCGCGATCGTCCTCGAGCAATGCCACTGCGCGCGAGAGGAGATTCGCCGCAGCGGGTGGATCGTGGCGACCGAGCGCCCGCAGCCCCGCGGCTCGCAGGTGCGAGGCTGCCCTTACGGCCAGCGAGCGGGTCAGCTCATCGGTCAATCCAAGCTCGGCTCGGTAGCGATGCGCCTGTTCCAGGTGATAGCCAATCACCTCCTGGTACTCGAGCTGCCGCTCGCCGGCGATGCCTTCGAGCCAGGCCGCGAAGCGGGCGTGGAGATCGGCGCGCTGCTCCTTGGGGAGGGAGCCGTAGGCTGCGTCCCGGACCAGGATGTGGCGAAATCGGAACGCCTCGTCGCCGGTGTGTCCCGAACGGTCGGGGCGCACGAGCTCCTTGCGGACCAGGGTCATGAGCCGCGATCCGAGCTCCTCTCGCCTCTCCGGCGGTGACAGCTCGGTGACCGCCGACCGCTGGAACACCTTGCCGACAACCGACGCCCGTCCGATCAGGTCGCGTTCGGATGGCTCGAGCCGGTCCAGCCGCGCCGCCACCAGGGCGGAGACGGTGGGCGGAACGCTCACCTGGCTGAGGTCCGCGTCCGACTGCCAGCCTCCGTTCACGCGGCGCAGCACGCCTTCGTCGACGAGCATCGCCACCAGCTCCTCGACGAACAGAGGATTTCCCTCTGCGGTCTCGCCGATCCTGCTCTGCACGGCCCGAGCGAGCGTCTCGTCATTGATCAGGTTGCCGACCAGCGCAGCTGAATCGCCCGCGCTGAGTGACTCGAGCAGAATCGTCGTGGCGTTCATCTTGCCCCCGCCCCAGTGGGGTCGTACATCGAGCATCTCTGGCCGGGCCACCGCGAGCATGAGGATCGGAGCTTCGCGGGACCAGTCGGCGAGGTGCTCGATCAGGTCGAGCATGGTCGGCTCAGCCCAGTGCAGGTCATCAATGACGACGATCAGAGGCTGAGGCCGCGCGATCGTCTCGAGCATTTTCCGAACGCCCCAGAAGATCTCTTCGGACGGCACGACGGACTCCGAGAGGCCAATGGCGGCGGCCACGCGCTCCATGATGGCGTCGTGCTCGTCGGCATCCGCCAGCAGCGTTCCGAGCTTTCCACGCGCGGTCTCGGCCGCGTCGGCCGGGTTGATTCCGGCGGCCGCCTGGGCCAGCTCGACGATCGGCCAGAAGGTGATCCCCTCTCCGTACGGCAGGCATCGGGCACGCAACACCTGCGCATCAGCTCGCACCTGCTGGAGGAACTCGTGAACGAGTCGCGACTTGCCGACCCCGGCAGTGCCCAGCAACGTGAAGAGGTGGCACGCCTCTTCACGTTTCGCCCGTTCGAAGGCCTCGGTCAGGATGCGGAGCTCGCTCTGCCGCCCCACCAACGGAGTGTCGTGGCGCCTCGTCGGCTGCTGCTCCTTGAGGCCCAGCAGGCGATACGCCTCGACCGGATCCGCCTTGCCCTTCAGCTCGAGCGCGGGAATCGGCTCCGCGTCGACCGCCTCGCGCACCAGCCGATAGGTGCTCGCGCCCATGACCACCTCGCCCGGACCGGCAGCCTGTTCCAACCGCGCGGCAACGTTCACCGCGTCGCCGGTCACCAGTGTCTGGCTGGCGGCCGGATCGCCGGCGACGACCTCCCCGGTGTTGACGCCGATGCGCAGCGAGATGGGAGGCCACCCGCCGCCGGACAGCTCGTCGTTGAGGGCTGCGACCGCCACGCCGAGCTCATGCGCAGCGCGAACGGCCCGAAGCGAATCGTCCTCGTGGAGGACCGGGATGCCGAAGACCGCCATCACCGCGTCGCCGATGAACTTCTCGACCGTTCCGCCATGCCGCTCCACCACCCGGCGCATGGCGTCGAAGTAGCGGGCCAGCATCCGGCGGGTCGACTCCGGATCGATCTGCTCCGCCCGACTGGTGGAGCTGACGATATCGGCGAACAGGATGCTCACCGTCTTCCGGACCTCGCCGGCCGGGGCGGTCGCCCCCAGCGGGCTGGCGCATTGGGAGCAGAACCTCGCCCGCTCCGAGTTCTCCTCGCCGCAATTCGGGCAGCGCATCACGCGCTGCAGTGTACGGGGCGTCCATCCGCCCGGCGAGGTGAAGCTAGTCCTGCAGGTGCGCCTCCAGAAAGTAGAGGTACTTGTTGGCGCAGCGGCTGATCTCGGTGAAGAGATCCGCGGTGTTGGCGTCGCCGACTTTGTCGGTCTGGTCGATGGCCTTGCGGGCGGAGTTGGTGAAGGCCGAGAGGCGGGCTGCCACGGCCTTGACGTATTCCATGCTGTCGGTGATGTCGGTCGGGAACTCGGGGAGCGTATGGAGCGGCCAGAAGTCCGGGCCCTTGACATTCCAGCGGGCCTGCTTGACCTGGGTCAGCAGGTCGAACGAATCGGCGAGGTGCTGGTTCAGCACCTGGTTCACCTTCGTCCGATCTGCCGCTGGGATGTCGAGGTGGGGATCGTTGCGCAGACGATCGACCTGGTCGAGGGGCTCGTGCACGATGGGAGTCTCAGCGAGGGGCGGATCAACGAGTCGTATGCCCGGATCCAGGCGTTCAAGGCCGGCCTGCCGGCTTGACGGTCGGGGCTAGGAGCTGCGCTTGGCTTCCCTGGCGGCGCCAGCCGCGGCGAGGTCGTCGACCGCCTTGCGGGCGAGGAAGATGGACCGATACGACTCGGCCGAGGGCGCCTCGCCGTCGCCGCGAACCTGCCATCCATTCAACTCGGGGACATAGAAGATCTCGAACCCGGCGCGCTCCTCGGATGGGTGGTCCCCGTGGGCGACCAGGAGGGCCTTACGGCCGGCCGGCGTGCTTGAGGCCTTGATGCAGCGGCTGCATCTGCTGGTGACGAGTCCGTGGGGACAAGATCGGCAGGCGGTGCACTCTTCAGTACGGAAGCCGTGGATGCAGGGAGGCGTCATTGGG
>JBBQGI010000146.1:0-4348 GCA_038322875.1 Candidatus Limnocylindria bacterium
AGAGGCAGCAGGGCCGCCCACAGCGCCTCGACAACCTCGCAACGTTCCCGCACGAGGTCGCCCGTTGCGCGCAATCCTCTCCGTCTCTGACCGTGAAGGGATCGTCGAGCTGGCGAAGGGCCTCATCGAGGCCGGCGTCGACTGCTACGCCACCGACGGCACCCGTGCCCATCTCGCCGAGGCCGGCGTCGAGGTCAGGGCGGTCTCCGACCTGACCGATGCGCCCGAGATCCTGGGTGGCCGCGTCAAGACGCTCCATCCCAAGATCTTCGCCGGGCTGCTGGCCCGCCGCGACCAGCCGGACCACCTTGCCCAGTTGGCCGAGCACGGCATCGAGCAGATCGACATGGTGGTGGTCAACCTCTACCCGTTCGCCCAGACCGTCGCCGAGGCGGGCACGACCCTCGACCAGGCGCTCGAAAAGATCGACATCGGTGGCGTGGCGCTGCTGCGGGCCGCGGCCAAGAACTTCCCTGGCGTGGCTGCCGTCTCCGACCCGACGCAGTACGCATCGGTCCTGCGCGACATTCGCTCCCACGCCACCGTCAGCCCCGAGACCCGCCAGAAGCTGGCCGCCGAGGCGTTCGCGCTTACAGCGGCGTATGACGCCCAGATCGCGTCGTACCTGAACCTTCAGGCCGGCACCCTCTTCCCGAGCCGGCTGACCCTGGTGGTCGAGAAGAAGGCCGATCTGCGCTACGGCGAGAACCCGCATCAGCTCGGCGCCTTCTATGCCGATCCGGCGCAGCGGAAGACCTCCATCAGCCGAGCGCGGCAGATCGCCGGCAAGGACCTCTCGTTCAACAACCTGCTCGACCTGGACGCAGCCTGGCAGATCGCCAGCGACTTCAAGACACCCACCGTCTGCATCGTCAAGCACGGCAATCCGTGCGGGCTGGCGAGCGTCGTCGACCTGGCTGAGGCGTTCCGCCTGGCCCTCGAGGGCGACAGCGTGTCGGCGTACGGCGGCATCATCGGTGCCAACCGGGTGGTCGACGACACGGCCGCGCGGGCGATCAGGCCGGGCTTCTTCGAGGCGATCGTTGCCCCTGGCTACACCCCCGAGGCGCTCGAGATCCTGCGCACCAAGAAGGGCTTCGAGATCATCGAGGTCCCCCAGGCCGATGCCGATGGCCCAGAGATGGGGATCGGCAACTTCGACTTCAAGCGGATCGGTGGCGGGCTGCTGGTGCAGACCTTCGACAACCTGGAGGAGGACCGCAACAAGCTCCAGGTGGTCACCCAGCGGCGCCCGACCCTGGACGAGCTGACCGACCTGCTCTTTGCCTGGCGCGCGGTGCGGCACGTCAAGAGCAACGCCATCGTGCTCGCCAAGCGGCATGCGCTGATCGGGATGGGGGCGGGGCAGCCGAGCCGCGTGGTGTCAGTCGAAGTGGCGCTGCGCAAGGCCGGTGAACGAGCTCCCCTCTCAGTTATGGCCAGCGACGCCTACTTCCCCTTCCCCGATGGCATCCAGATCGCGGCCCAGGCAGGGGTGACCGCCATCATCCAGCCGGGCGGCAGCATTCGCGACGAGATGGCGATCGAGGTGGCCGATCGGCACCACATGGCGATGGTCTTCACCGGCCGCCGCCACTTCAAGCATTAGACCGATGCAACCCAAGGTGCTGGAGATGCGCCTGGTGGTGACCGCGCCCGATTACGACGCCGCCCTGGCCTTCTACCGCGACGCGCTCGGCCTGCCGGAGTTGGGTCGCTTCGATTCGCCGGGTGGCAGGGTGACCATCTTGACCGCCGGCCGGGCCACTCTGGAACTTGCGGAACCGGGCCACGCCGCCTACGTTGACGAGGTCGAGGTCGGTCGGCGGGTGGCGGGCCACGTTCGGGTAGCGTTCGGAGTCACCGACGCCAGCGCGGCAACTGATCGTCTGCTCGCCGCCGGCAGCGAATTGCTGGCGCCGCCCACAGAGACACCGTGGCACTCGCTGAACGCGCGGATCGAAGCGCCGGCGGGCCTTCAACTCACCCTGTTCGAACAGCTCGAACCGGAGGTCTGACCAATGGACAAGTTGATCACCGTCGAGGCGGTCGCGGCCACGGAGGCCGGAGCCATCGCGGCTGCCCGCCTGATGGGTCGTGGCGACCGTATGGCCGCCGACCACGCCGCCGTCGAGGCGATGCGCCGGGCGATGGAAGAGGCGGAGATCAGCGGCACCATCGTCATCGGTGAGGGCGAGCGGGACGAGGCGCCGATGCTCTACATCGGTGAGCAAGTTGGCAACCCGGATGCAGCCACCTCAGTCGACATCGCGGTCGACCCGCTCGAGGGGACGAACCTGGTCGCGACCGGGTCACCCAACGCCACGGTGGTGCTCGCCGCCGCGGAGCCGGGCGGCCTGATGCACGCACCGGACACGTACCTGCGCAAGCTGGTGGTCGGCCCGCAGGTGGCCGGGCACGTGTCGATCAACGACCCCGCCGCGGTCATCATCGGCGCCATTGCCGAGCGGCTGGGACGGGCCCCGTTTGACATCACCGTGGTGATCCTGGAACGGGAGCGTCACACGGAGCTGATCGAGGAAGTCCGCGCCACCGGGGCCAGGATCAAGCTCATCTCCGATGGCGACCTTACCGCCGGCATCTCGGTCGCGGTCTCCGGCACCGGCGTGCATGCGGTGATGGGGACCGGCGGAGCGCCCGAGGGCGTGCTGACCGCGGCCGCGCTCAAGTGCCTGGGCGGCGAGATCCAGGCGCAATTCCGCTGGCGGTCCGACGAGGAGAAGGAACGCGCCAGGACCATGGGCGTCGACGTCGACGACACCGAGCGCGTCTACTTCACCGATGACCTGGCGCCCGGCGAGAACGTCGTCTTCGCCGCCACCGGCGTCACCGATGGCGAGCTGCTGCGCGGCGTCCGCTTCTTCGGTGGTGGGGCGCGCACCCATTCGTTGTTGATGAGCCACTCGCGCGGCGTCGTCCGCTTCATCGACACCGTCCACATGTGGGATGCCAAGCAGCCGCCGCGAGTGCGCCTCTAAGCCGGGGTCCGGGGAGCGATCAGTCCGCCCAGTCCGGCCCGTCGATCCTTGCCACGTCCTGCTCCGCCACGCTTGGCAGGAGATCCGCCACCGTCACGTCCACGCGGAGGTCGGCGCAGTTGCGCCACGGGCGCAGGTCGGGGTCGAGCTCTGCCAGGGGCTCGAGGGCAAAACGCCGCTCCACCAGCCGCGGGTGCGGCACGATCAGGTCCAGCTCCGCATCCTCCACGCATTGGCCGTCGAAGGAGAGGATGTCCAGGTCGATCAGCCGCGGGCCGAAGCGAATCCCCTGCGGATCGCGCCCCAGGGTCGCCTCGAGGCGCTTGAGGGCGAAGAGCAGGTCAACCGGTGGCAGCTCGGTCTCCAGCTCCAGGGCGGCGTTCGTGAAATCGGCCTGGTCGAAAAGATCTCGGGCAGCGGCACGGTAGAGGCCGGATGCCCTGACCACCTGACCGATCATCCCCAGTTCGCCCGCCGCGCTGGCGAAGGCCGCGCGCGTGCCCGGCATGTTCCCCCCAAGACCGATGAAGGCTCGCATTGTTCGAATCCGACTCTAGACCATCGGTCAGTAATGCGCTGATAATCGGCGGCGGGGTAGCCTCGCCGGAAGCGGATGGGGTCGAGGCGTCCGCTGGATCCGTCATCGTCATCATGCGGAAGCGGGAGCGGCCGATCCGATGTCGGATATCCAGTACGTCTACCCGCTGATCCACAACAAGGTCACGCCACCGCACTACGTGACCCCGACGCTGCGGCGACCGCGGCTGCTCCAGTGGCTGACCAACAATGCCAATTGCCGCGCCACGGTCATCGCAGCAGATGCCGGCTACGGCAAGACGACGCTCCTCTGGCAATGGGAGCGTGAGGTCGATTTCCCCTGCTACTGGTACAAGCTCGACCGCAATGACCGGGACTGGTCGCTGCACATCAGCTACCTGATCGAGGCGATCAGCCAGCGTCACTCCGGATTCGGCCGCCGGGCCCACTCGATGCTCCAGCAGCTCGGCGGCCCCGGATCGTCGCGTCCAGGTGTAGCGGCCTACCTCCTCGCAGAGATGTACCAGCGTCTCACGGAGCCCTGCACCTTCATCATCGACGACTGGCAGGCAGTGGCATCGGTGACCGAGGTGCGCGGCCTTTGGAATCAGATCCTGCGCGATGCCCCGCCGACCTGCCGCTTCATCTTCCTGTCCCGCGCCAAGCCGCAACTGCAATTTGCTCGCTTCAAGACGCACGACGGCTATGCGGAGATCAGGACCGATGCGCTCCGCTTCACTGATCGTGAGATCGATGAGCTGTTCCGTGACATTTACAACGACCCGCTGGATCCGACCGAGTTGCTCGAGTTG
>JBBQGI010000147.1:0-4345 GCA_038322875.1 Candidatus Limnocylindria bacterium
CGAGCGCCGCCGGCGACCATTTCCCGCCCTTCGTGAACATCAACCAGACCGAGGTCGAGGAGATGCTCCTTGCCCGCCTCGGCGATCTGCCCCAGGTCGACCTGCGCTGGAGCCACCAGGTCGTCGGCCTTGCGCAGGACGCCGCCGGGGTCACCGTCACCTCCGAAACGCCCTCGGGGACCACCACGGCCCGCGTCGCGTACCTTGTTGGCGCGGACGGCTCCCATTCGGGCGTGCGCCGCCTGCTGGGGATGGGCTTCCCCGGGCACTCGTTCGCGGACCTGTTTCTGATCTGCGACATCCGTGCCACCTTGCCCTTCCCAAACGAGCGGCGCTTCTTCTTCGATCCGCCCTGGAATCCGGGCCGCCAGGTCCTCATCCATCCGCAACCCGACGACACGTGGCGCATCGACTGGCAGGTCCCCTCTGGGACCGATGTCGAGGCCGAACGCACGAGCGGCGGACTCGAGCGCCGCATTCGCGCCGTGATCGGTGCCGCTACGCCCTACGAGCTGCTGTGGCTGACGCCATATCGCTTCCACCAGCGGCTGGTCGAACGCTTCCGCCTGGGGCGCGTGCTGCTGGCCGGCGACGCGGCACACCTGGTCAGCCCCTTCGGCGCACGAGGGCTGAACTCAGGCGTGGCCGATGCCGAGAACCTGGCCTGGAAGCTCGCTGCGGTCCTCGCCGGCGACGCCCCGGACGGCCTGCTGCAGAGCTATCACGATGAGCGCCGGGCCGCGGCACTCGAGAACCTGGCGGTCACCGATGCCAGCATGCGATTCATGGTCCCGCGCAGCCGCCTGCGACGCACGTTGCGCAACGCGATCCTGCGCGGCAGCCTGCGCGTGCCGCGCCTGCGACGCCTGGTGAACTCCGGACGCCTGTCGCAGCCATCCAGCTACGCGGCGTCGTCGATCGTCGTCCCGGGCCCGCCGGATCCGCGGCTTCCCGTGGTCGGTGCGGTGGCACCCGACGCCGCCTGCGGGGTCATGGGCAACGGGAGAGCCGTCACACGACTTCGCGACCTGCTCGGCGCGCACTTCGTGGTGCTGCAGGTGGGCGGCGGGCCGCGCGAGGCGGCCGCTGCCGCCGTTCGCGCCTCGCGCCTCTCGTGGCCGGCGCCATGCGACGTGGCCGCCCTCGGGCCGGAGGGGCCACTCAGCGGGGTTTCGGTCCTCGACGACCCACGCGGCGAGATCCGGCGCGCATACGGTGCGGCAGGGGCGTCGGCTTTCCTGATCCGCCCCGACGGCCACCTGGCAGCTCGCATCCCGCTCCCCCGGCCCGAGGCGGTCGACGCATTGCCGGGGATCATGGCGAGGGCGATCGGCAGCTAGCGCCGCCGGGGCCCGGCGAACGCGGACAGCGTGTGGATAACTTCCCGCAGGTGGCCAGAAGTCGTGGATAACACCCCTTGTGCCGGCCCCGGCCCGGCTGCCATGCTGACGGCGTCCCGGAGGGGCAGCTGGCCGACTGGAGATTACATCAACGGTCGCCGCGGTTCCTTCGGGACTTTTTGTGCCCGCCGTCGCTCTAGAAGGCCCAGACGCCGGTCGCGAAACGGCCCGCGAAGTAGACCAGCCCGACGATGCTGATCCCCGACAGGATCACCAGGACCGCGGTGCGGCGCGACATCACGGCCAGGGAAACGTAGAGCGGGAAGAGGGTCAGCGAATACCGCGGCACCGAGATCACGAAGGCGGTCGAGGTGAACAGCAGCCAGTTGCCGGCCATCCAGGCGAACCACGAAGGCCGGAAGCGGATCGCCGCGTGGATGGTCCCCAGCAGTCCGATGGCGACAAAGACCAGCTCCATCCAGCCGATCATGAGGGCGTTGTCGGGATTCTCGTTCTGGGTCCAGCCCCACACCCCCGCGATCCCATCCCATGGCGGCGCCAGGGACTTGAACCAGTGCTCCTCCTGGATGCGCAGGAAGGCGAACGCGTTGTGGTACACGACCTGGTTGAGGGCGAGGTAGCCGCCGAAGCCAACTCCGACCAGCCCGATCGCCAGCCACTCGACCCGGATCCGCCGCTGTTCGGGCCGGCGTGCCAGCCACTGCGCGAACGCCTCCGCCGCCAATGCTGGAACCAGGACAAGCCCGTTGACGCGGGCCAGGGCGGCCAGGCCGCCGAGGGCGCCGGCCAGCCACCAGCGCTCGTTGCGCGCTGCCAGGAATGAGCCCAGCACGAGCGCCATGAAGAGCGCCTCGGTATAGCCGATATGCAGGAAGTAAGCGGTCGGGAAGATCAGCAGGAACCATGCGGCGCGCATCGCCACCGCGGGTTCCTCGTCGTGGCGGACGAGGCGGTAGAGGAGCGGCGCGACGAACATCGACGCCAGCGTGGTCACGACGAAGGCGCTGATCAGCGGGTCGTTGATCACCATGTTCACGAGTGAGCCGAGCCACGGAAAGAGTGGGAAGAAAACGATGAAGAGGGGCAGGTCGCCTGGATAGACCGGGCGGTAGCCATTTGGCCCGACCAGGTTGCCGGCATCGGTGGCCCGGTAGCCGAATACGATCAGGTCGAGGTAGTGCGGGCCGTCCCAGCGGCTCCAGATGCCGAGCAGGTGCTCCGGATCCAGCGCGCCCTGGCGAAAGACCACGTAGGCCGTCGCCCCGACCACCAGGATCCCGATCTTGACCAGCCAGGTAAGGCCGATCAGGCGCCGATCGGTGGGCTCCAGCCATGCCATGCGGCGCAGTGTAGGGGCGGCGTACCCTTGCAGCGCTCGGTCAGCTTGTGCAGAGGAGTGGCAGATGGCATCGGCACAGCATTCGGTGACGATCAACCGGCCGGTCGCCGATGTCTTCGCCTTCGTGGCGGATGGCGAAAACGCGCGGCAATGGCGACCGAGCGTGCTCGACATGGCGCATCTCTCAGGGGAAGTGGTTGGCGCCGTCTACCGCCAGGGGGTCAAGGGCCCGGGCGGCCGGCGCATCGCGGCGGACTACGAGGTGACCGCCTACGAGCCGAACGGCAGGCTCGCCTTCCAGACCATCGCGGGACCGGTTCGCCCCCATGGGGAGTATCGGTTCAGCTCGGAAGTCGGCGGGACGAAGGTCGACTTCTCGCTGGAGGTGATCCTGAGCGGGTGGAAGCGACTCCTGATGGGACGTCCCGTGCAGGCCACCATGGACGCCGAGGTGCGCAACCTCGACGCTTTGAAGCGGATCCTGGAGGCCTAGGCGATGGACCGCCCGGAGGCTTCTTCGGAGACCCTGCGCGAGTACGAGCAGGTCGCTTCGCGCCTCGCCGCGCTGGGCGTCAAGGCCAGCAGCATGTTCGGCATGCCCACGCTGAAGCTCGACGGCAAGGCCGTGGCCGGCCTGTACGGCGACGCGATGACTTTCAAGCTCGGCAGCGACGCGCTCGCCGAGGCGTTGCGCCTCGACGGTGCGCACCTCTTCGATCCTTCCGGCTTGGGTCGCCCGATGAAGGCCTGGGCGGTGGTCCCGGTCGCCCATGCCAGCGAATGGGACCGACTGGCACAGCTCGCCGTGGCCTCGATCACCGGCTGACGACCTATCGGCGGTCAGGTACCATCCCGCGATGCGAATCAAACTCGTCTCACCCGTCCTGCTGGTCGTCCTCCTCGCCGCCTGCAGCGGTGGCGGCCCGGCGTCCAGCGCCAACGCGTCGATTGCCCAGGCCTCGAGCGGCCAGGGATCCGGTTCAGTCGACTGCACCGCCATGAACACCGCGGCGCAACAGCTGCTGGCGATCCAATTCCTCGCTCAGCTCAAGAACCCGGACACGATCGAGTCGATCAAGACGAAGTCGATCGGCAACCTCGACCTGGACGTCTTCCTGGCCGCCATGCACGACCTGCATGCGCTCGACTCGCATGCCTCGCCGCTCGGCGATCCGAAGGCAGCAATCGACATCTACGAGAAGGCCGGGAAGGCGGCGCAGGTGCTCTTTGCCACTGTGCCGATGACCCAGGCCGCCATCGACGCCTACAACCTGAATGTCGGGACGGTCACCGAGTTCCTGGGCCATCAGATCGCGATCGCCGGGGCACTCGACGATGCGGGCTGCTGAGCATCGCCCTGTCTGAAATCGACGGTAGCGAGGGCGGCTGGTAGACTTTCGACTCCATCGGTACCCGGTGGCTCGGTCGGGGCGTGGCGCAGTCAGGTAGCGCGTATCGTTCGGGACGATAAGGCCGGAGGTTCAAATCCTCTCGCCCCGACCACATTCAATCGTTCTGGTCGCACTGCGTCGCTGGCGTGCTGGAGGCCCGGGCGGGACTCGAACAGGAGACACACCATGCGACCATCTCGAATCACGCACGGCGCCGGATTGCCAATTGGCATCTTCTGCACGCTCGTGCTGGC
>JBBQGI010000148.1:0-4332 GCA_038322875.1 Candidatus Limnocylindria bacterium
CGCATCGCCCGTGGCGAGCGCACCTTCGTCCCGGCCACCGCCCTGGCGGTGATGGCCATCCTGCGCAGTTACCAGGTGCCGATCGCCGGCCGCCGCGCGGTGGTGATCGGGCGCTCCGCGGTCGTCGGGCGGCCGGCCGCCACCCTCCACGTGGCGGCCGACGCGACGGTGGTGATCTGCCAACGCCGCACCCCCAACCTGGCGCGCGAAACACGACGCGCCGAGATCCTGGTGGTCGCGGCCGGCGTCCCCGGCCTGGTGCGTGCCGACATGGTCAACCGCTCGGCGGTAGTGATCGACTGCGGCATCAACACCACGGCCGCCGGGATCGTCGGGGACGTCGATTTCGCCGCAGTGCGGCCGGTGGTCACCGCCATCACCCCGGTCCCCGGGGGCGTCGGGCCGGTGACCACCATGATGCTGCTGGAGCAGACGGTCGAGGCCGCCGAGCGCGCCGAGTCGCACGATGAGCCGGCCCTCGACCGATATGCCCTCCCCGACCGCACTCCGCAGCCGAGCCAACGGGAGCGTTGAGCTGTCAGGGGGAGGTCGAGGGCAACGTCACCCGCGAGGTCACCGGAGACGTTGACGGTTCGTCGAACGGACCAGTAGCGACCATCTCCGCGAGCGGCACAGAGCCATCGATGAACCCGAGCCGCAGCATCGTCGCGTAGCCCTTGGTCCACGCCTCCTCGTCGAAGAGGGGCGAGATGCCGCCTTCGGCAAACGTCCACAACGGAACCGTCGCGGTCATCACCTTCAACGCCGTGGCCGTATCCGAGGCGATCGACGGGACGGCAACCACGGCGGCGTCGACCCCGAGCTGCGGATCGGCGGCGATCGGAGCCAGAGCCATGACCGTGGCGTTCACAAAGTCCTGGACCAGCGTGGGATCCGCGGCCAGCAGCCCGTCCCCGACCACCAGCCCGGGACCAGGCAGCGGCGCGAACTGCTCGACCGTCAGCAGGTCGGTCTCCATGCCCCGGGCGGCGAGCCGCAGAGGCTCGTTATTCCGGAAGCCGGTGATGAAGTCCACGTCCCCGTTCAGAAGCCCATCCACCTGGTTGAACTGTGGGTACTCCCGGATGGTCACGTCCTCCGCGGTCAGGCCGCCAGCGTCGAGGAGCGCCAGCAATGCATGCCACGACGACCCGTAACGGCCCGGCGTCCCGATGCGCCTTCCGGCGAGCTCGGCTGGCTCCGCGGGCACGGTTCCCTTCGGACCGATGAGAGCTACGGGAAATTGCCGGTACAGGGTCGCGACGTACTTGATGGGAATCCCCGCGGTGCGGGAGATCATCACGTCGGTCGCGTCAGTCACGCCGAATTCAGCCTGCCGATCGGCCACCAGCCTGACAAGGTCCGCGTCGCCCTTGTATTCGATCGTCACGTCGAGCCCCGCAGCCGCGTATTCGCCATGCTGCTGGGCGTAGTAGAACGGCGAGAACTGGACGTCGGGCTGGAAGCCGAGCAGCAGCGTGATCGACCGGAGCTGAATTGATGGCGAGGGTTGGGTTGTGCTGCAGGCCGCCAGCAGACCAACGACGCATAGCGCGGTGGTGAATCGGTGTGGACGCATCGGTCTCCCTTTCCTAGGTCTGGACCAGCCGTCGCTCGGCGACCACCACCAGCCCATGCAGGGTGATGCCGATGACGGCCAGGGTCGCGAGCGCGACGAACATGAGTGGCGTGTCGAAGAGCCCCTGGTTGGCGATGTTGATGAGGACGCCGAGGCCGCTGCGGGCGCCCGCCCATTCGGCAACGACGGCGCCGATGACGGCGAGCGTCACCCCCACCCGCAGGCCACCGAACAGGACCGGCAGCGCCGATGGGATCTCGAGCCGCGCCGTGAGCTGAGCGGGCGTGGCGCCCAGCGAGCGGAGCATCTCGTTGAGCAGTGGATCGGCCGCGCGGATGCCGACCATGGTGGCGATGGCGATGGGGAAGAAGACGATGAGGGCGCAGATCAGCACACGCGCAAACAGGCCGCCGCCGAACCAGATGTCGAGGAGCGGGGCGAGGGCCAGGATCGGGACCGATTGCGCCGCCACGATGTACGGGGAGAGGACACGCTCGACAACCACGCTCTTGCCGAGCGCGACCCCGACGCCGATGGCGGTGGCTGCCCCGACCGCGAAGCCGAGCAGGATCTCCGACAGCGTCACCGCCGTGTGCTCCCACAGCAGCCCCGAGCCGATCGCTCGCACGGCGCGCTCCGCGACGACCTCGGGGGCGGGGAGGATGTAGTCGGGGGTGCCGGTCAGGACGGTGATCAGCTTCCAGGCCAGCAGGAAGCCGGCCAGCGAGAGGAGCGCCGTGCCGATGCCTCTCATCGGTCGAGCCACGGGCTCAGCTCGGCGGGATGAACCTCAGTGAGTGCGGCGCGTACTGCCGCGTCGATCGCGGCAGCGGCTGGGTCGCCGGCCAGGGTCGCCGGCCGAGGCCGCCGCAGGTCGACCGGAATGATCGTCGCCACGCTCCCCGGCCGAGCCGTCATGACCACGATCCGATCGGCAATGCGCACCGCCTCGGCGACCGAGTGCGTGACGAGCACCACAGTCCGCGGCCGATCCATCCAGAGGCGCTGCAGCTCGCCGTCGAATCCCTCGCGGGTCAGGGCGTCGAGTGCGCTGAACGGCTCATCGAGCAGGAGCACTGGCGGGTCCGTGATGAGCGCGCGCGCCAGCCCGGCTCGCTGCGCCATACCGCCGGAGAGCTGCGCTGGCCGCAGCCCGGCGGCGTCCGCCAGGCCCACGCGCTGGAGGCCTGCCAGCGCCTGCTCCCGCCGTTCGGCAGCCGGCACGTCGGCCAGCGACAGCGGAAGCGCCACGTTGTCGAGAGTCGAGAGCCAGGGGACCAGGCGGGGCTGCTGGAAGGCGAGTCCCACACGGCCGTCGCCGGCCCGCGATGGCGTCGCCTCGCTGCCGACCTGCACCCGCCCGCTCGTCGGGAGGACTAGGCCCGCGACGACTCGCAGCAGGGTGCTCTTGCCGCATCCGTTCGGCCCGATGATCACCGTCAGGCCGCCGGCGGGAATATCGAGGGTCATGCCGCGGAGGGCTTCGACCGGGCCCGCGGCAGAGGCGAACGAGACGCCGATGTCTTCAAGGCGAACCGGCAGAGCCCCGGGCACGCGCGCCCCGCTCGACTCTGTCCGCGGTTCACTGATCATCGGTCCGCTCCCGCTGCTCCCTGTCTGGCATCGCGCGCGGGGCCTCGGCCGCGGAACGCATCTCCTGGCTCGACTCTCTCGGGCGCGGGCGTGCGCCATCGGTCTGTCGATGCGTCGGAGAACGCCTCGCGGTCGCCTTCTCCCATCCGGACTGTGACCGTCGGCCCTGTCTGCCGTCGAGCGTCGCGCTCGCCGGGTCAGGTCGGCCCCGCCAGGTTCACCCCGGCCGCCGCTCCTCGGCGTCCGGACCCGATGGGGTTCGCGGGCTGGCTCACTTCAGCGAGCCGACCGCCGGTGGGGATTTTCACCCCGCCCCGAAGGCGATGAATGTTCAGTTGCGGCAAAGAGTGGCACCTAGGCAGAAACGGGTCAACCCGGCGCTAGGCTGCGGCCACCTTGGTTGAGCCACCGCCGCGGCCGCGCAGCCAGCGGTAGATGACGAATGCCACGCCGACGATGACGACCGCGTAGATCAGCAGCTCGAACGGGCGGACCGCCTCGTACAGGTGCTTGTAGTTCTCTCCGAGCAGGAAGCCCCCGAGCAGCAGCGCGGCGTTCCACGGCAAAGACCCCAGGGCCGAGAAGAGCAGGAAACGCCCCACCGGCATGCGGGCCACCCCAGCCGGATAGTTGATCAGCGCCCGCAGCAGCGGCACCAGACGCGCGAAGAAGACGGCCCGATCGCCGTAGCGCGCGAACCAGGCGTCGGCGCGGTCGAGGTCATCGGGCTTGATGTGGACGTACCGGCCGAACCGATCCAGCAGCGGGCGGCCGCCCCAGGCACCGATCAGGTAGCCGGCCAGCGACCCGGCCACGGCGCCGAGCGTCGCGATCACCAGCACCGCCAGCCAGCTCCACGGCGCATGGGTCAGTGGCTCGAGGATGGATGGATCGGCCGCGGACTGGCTCACCTTCCAGCCGGCCATCGGCACGATCACCTCGGAGGGGATGATCGGCACGAAGGTCTCCAGGCCGATCGCGATGGCCACCCCCGCATAACCGACCGCGTCGTACAGGCTCAGGAAGAACGGGATGACGGTGCGATCGATGAAATCGAGCATCGGTCAGGTGCTGGTCCGGGGATCGACAGCCACCAGGTACACCGCCACGATCACCGAGAGCAGCGCGCCCCCCGCCATCCAGCCGCCGAGGAGGTCCAT
>JBBQGI010000149.1:0-4311 GCA_038322875.1 Candidatus Limnocylindria bacterium
GTCGAGTGCCATCGGGCTACAACCCGGACAGGTACTGGTGCACGAACTGGATCGCCATGGCGCCCTCGCCAACCGCACTGGCGATGCGCTTGACGGACCGATGTCGCACGTCCCCGGCGACGAAGATCCCCGGCAGGCTCGCTTCCAGCAGGAACGGGTCACGAGCGAGGCCCCAGCCCGCCGGTGGCTTGGCGCCCTCCAGCAACGCGGCCCCGGTGATCACGAACCCGCCCGGGTCACGCAGCACGGTGCCCTCCAGCCAATCGGTACGCGGCTGCTGGCCGATGAAGACGAAGATCGCCGCTAACGCGAGCTCTTCTTCGCCGCTCGGAGCGCTGACCGAGATCGACGCGAGGTGACCCTCGCCGTGCGCGGCGCGCACTTCGGTCTGGTAGCGCACCTCGATGGTCGGGATCGCCGCGATCTGGTCGACCAGGTACTGGCTCATCCCCGACAGCTCGGGGGTGCGGACGATGAGCCATACCCGTGACGCGAAGCGCGAGAGGTAGACCGCCGCCTGGCCCGCCGAGTTGCCGCCCCCCACCACCCCGACCTCCTGGTCGCGGTACAGGACCGCCTCGGTCGTGGCCGCGCCGTAGTAGATCCCCGCCCCGGCCAGCTCGGCGGCGCCGGGCACGTCGAGCTGGCGATAGCTGACCCCGGTTGCCACCACCACGGTCTGGCACGAGACATCGCCTGCGGCGGCGAGGGTCACCACCCGGTAGGGATCCTCGCGGCGAATGCCAGTCACCTGGTCGGGCGACAGGATCTCTGCCCCGAGGCGACGAGCCTGTGCGAGCCCACGGCGCGCAAGGTCTCCGCCCGAGAGGCCGGCCGGGAAGCCCAGGTAGTTCTCGATCCGACTGGTCGTTCCTGCCTGCCCTCCGGGCGCCTCCTGCTCGACCAGGATCGTCTTGAAACCCTCGCTGGCACCGTACACCGCGGCGGCCAGCCCGGCCGGCCCGCCCCCGACGATCACCACGTCATAGAACGGCAGGGCGGCGCGGGTCTGCAGCCCGACCTTCTCGGCGATCTGGCGAGTCGAGGGGTCCCGCAGGATCGAGCCATCTGCGAACAGGACGACCGGGATCGCCGGGTCGATCGCCTCGCCGTGCTCCAGGGAGGCAGCCAGCCGTTTGCCCGCCGCATCGGCCAGCGGGTCGAGCCAGGCGTACGGGACCTGGTTGCGGGTCAGGTAGTCGCGGATCAGGTGTCCGCCGGGCGCCCAGCGCCCTGCCAGCAGCCGGACTCCCTCGAAGGCAGGGCGGAAGGTGGCGCTCCAGTCGGAGAGCAGGTCGTCCAGGATCGGATACAGCTTCTCGTCGGGGGGATCCCACGGCTTGAGGATGTAGTGGTCGAGGCGAATGTCGTTGATGGCGCGGATCGCCACGTCGGTATCGGCATAGGCGGTGAGCAGGACGCGACGCGCATCCGGCTGCAGCTCGATGGCCTGCGCCAGGAACTCGATGCCGGTCATCTGAGGCATGCGCTGGTCGACCATGAAGAGAGCAAGCGTGTTGCCCCGCAGGGTGAGCTGGCGCACCGCCTCCAGCGCGTCACCCCCCGAATTGGCGGCCACGATCCGGTATGCCCCGCCGTACCGGACCCGGAGATCGCGCTCGACGGCGCGCAGGACGGGGAGGTCGTCATCGACGGTCAGGATCACCGGTCTGGTGGCCATGGGGTCGAGTCTACGGTGTGTGGCTGCACATGCGGAGCGCGAGCCGCATCAAGCGCAGTAGCCACGCGCTAGCATCGGCCCGTGAGCAATCCGGACCGGGCTGACGTGGTGATCGTTGGGGGTGCGATCGTGGGCACTGCGGTGGCGACCTTCCTGGCGAGGCGACCCGACTGGCATGGGCGGGTCGTGGTGGTGGAGCGTGACCAGACCTTCCGCACGTCTTCCACGACCCTCTCGGCCGCATCGATCCGGCTGCAGTTCAGCACACCGCTGAACATCGAGATCAGCCGCTTTGGGGTGGAGGTGATCAAGCACCTCGACACCTGGCTCGCGGTGGAGGGGCAGGCACGGCCCGAGGTCGACTTCGTCGAGGGCGGCTACCTGTTCCTGGCCAGCGAGGCGGGGCTGCCGATCCTGGAGAGCAATCACGCCGTCCAGCGTGAGCACGACGTCCAGGTGGCGCTGCTCTCCCCGGGCGAGCTGCAGGCGCGGTTCCCCTGGCTGCGGGTCGATGACCTGGCCGGTGGCTCGCTGGGGCTGGCCGACGAGGGTTGGTTCGACGCCTACGCCCTCCTCCAGGCGTTCCGACGCAAGGCCCGCTCACTGGGGGTCGAGGAGGTTGCCGGCGAGGTCGTCGAGATCGAACGTGACGGCGGGCGAGCAACCGGCGTGCGCCTCGCCGACGGCAGCGAGATCGAGGCGGACTGGGTAGTCAACGCGGCAGGCCCGCGCGCCGGTGCGGTGGCGGCGATGGCCGGGCTGGAGCTGCCGGTCTGCCCGCGGAAGCGGATGGTCTTCCACTTCGACTGCCGGACGAGGGTCGAGAGCCCGCTCACCATCGACACGTCGGGGGTCTACTTCCGCCCGGAGGGCCCGAATTACATCGCCGGTTCGTCGCCGCGGGGCGAACAGCCGGACCCCGATACGCTCGACCTGGAGGTCGATCGGTCCTGGTTCGAGGAGGTCATCTGGCCGGCGATGGCGCACCGCGTGCCGGCGTTCGAGGCGATCCGGCTGCTCGACGCTTGGGCGGGGCACTACGAGGTCAACACCCTCGACCACAACGCGGTGATCGGGCCGCACCCCGACCTGCACAACTTCCTGTTCGCTAACGGCTTCTCGGGGCACGGCCTGCAGCAGGCGCCGGCAGCGGGGCGGGCGCTCGCCGAGTGGATCGCCACCGGGAATTACGAGACGATCGACGTGCGGCCGCTCGGCTACGAGCGAATTGCGGCCAACGAGCCTTACCGCGAGCTGAACGTCATCTAGGGCGCGCGCGAGGAATTCCGGCGGGCTATTGGCACTTGCGGTCGTAGGGCGCCGCGTCGACGAAGGTGAGGTGATCGAGACCACGGTTCAACGCGCCGTAGGTGTACTGCGAGGTGTCGATCACCACCACCCCGGCGGCGTTGATGGACACGGCGAAGCGATCCATGCCGCGCGCGGCCGGACCCTCCTCCAGCTTCTCGCCCAGGATGTTGTAGGTGCTTCCGTGGCAGAGACATGTGAATCGCTTCAGCTCGTTGCACAGGCCCGGGACCTGGCAACCAAGATGGGGACACTTGCGATAGAGGGCGAGCATCTGGTCGGCCGATGGATTGGGGATCGATGCCTCGTGGCCGAGCGCAAGCTCCTTGCCTGCCGGCACGTTGATCAGGAAGGTGCGCGCCGGTCCGACGGCATACGGCCAGCCGTTCGCGAACGACGGCTGCTTCGCGACGATGTCGGCAACGGTCCCGATCGGGAACTTGGCACCCAGCCCGCTGCGCAGCTGCGGCCAGAGGAACGCGATCGTCCCACTCAGGAATTCGAGGCTCAGGATCGCAGCGCCCACGCCCAGCATGCGGCGCATGAACCTTCGCCGGCTGAGCTCACCGATTGGCTGCTTCTCGACCACGCCGTAGGTCGGCCGGGCCGGTACCGCCATCACAACCTCCCTACGCGGCATCGCCGCAACCAGCTGAGCCGGGGGTCGCACCAGCCGATGCAACCGGGCGTCGAATCCGCCACGAGCCAGGTCGAGTAGGTCGCCCCAGCCCGGCTGCCGCTCCCCCAGCAGCGCCGCCATCTCCGCCCCGTAGCGCTCGCGCCAAGCACGCGGATACGCCCGCATGACAAGGCTGATCGCCGGCCCAGGAGCGGGCATGAGTCAGCCGTCCGCCGCACTCAGGCGTGCGTGGCCGACCTGCACCAGCCTCCGCATCTCCGCCAGGTGGGTGGCCAGTGCCTGCGAGCCCGCCGCGGTGAGGCGGTACGGACGCCGCCGATCCTCAGGCCCCATCGGCTCGATCAGGCCGCGCTTCTCCAGGCGGGCCAGTGCGGCGTACAGGGTGCCCGGCCCGATGGCGCTCGCCGCGAAGCCGTTGACGTCGGTCATGATCGCGTAGCCGTGTTTCGGCGCCTCCGCCAGGCTGACCAAGATGAGCAGGGCCGGCTCGGCGAACCGTCCGAGATCGCTGGTGGGTCCGTCGCCCGGCATGCTCTGCGCTCCCATGACTCGTGGCGCGCTATAGCGTGGTCCGCTATAGCGTTCCGCGTACTATGCACTTGGCCCTCGACCTCGTCAAGGCGTGCTCACCGTCCGGCGGTGGGCACGTGCGACGTCGGGGCTAACTGGAGCCGGCCGTTAC
>JBBQGI010000150.1:0-4301 GCA_038322875.1 Candidatus Limnocylindria bacterium
CGCATCGCCCGTGGCGAGCGCACCTTCGTCCCGGCCACCGCCCTGGCGGTGATGGCCATCCTGCGCAGTTACCAGGTGCCGATCGCCGGCCGCCGCGCGGTGGTGATCGGGCGCTCCGCGGTCGTCGGGCGGCCGGCCGCCTCCCTCCTCGTGGCGGCCGACGCGACGGTGGTGATCTGCCATCGCCGCACCCGCAACCTGGCGCGCGAAACACGACGCGCCGAGATCCTGGTGGTCGCGGCCGGCGTCCCCGGCCTGGTGCGTGCCGACATGGTCAACCGCTCGGCGGTAGTGATCGACTGCGGCATCAACACCACGGCTGCCGGGATCGTCGGCGACGTGGACTTCGCCGCCGTGCGACCCGTCGTCACCGCCATCACGCCGGTCCCCGGCGGGGTAGGCCCGGTCACCACCATGATGCTGCTGGAGCAGACAGTCGAGGCCGCGGAACGCGCCGAGTCGCATGATGAGCCCGCCCTGGACCGATACGCCGTACCGCCGCCCACGTCACCGACGCCGCAGACGACGCCGGCCGAGCGCTGACCGTCAGAGCGAGGGGACGATGTCCTCCCTGATCATCTCGTCCAGCGGGACCGAGCCGTCGATGAATCCGAGCCGCTGCATGCGGTCGTAGCCGCTGGTCCAGATCGCTCGGTCGATCTGCGGCGAGACGCCGCCGTCGGCCTGCGTCCACAGCTTGACCGTTGCGGTCAGCACGGCCAGCGCCGTGGCGGTGTCCGACGCGATGGTGGGCACGGCGACGACCGCGGCATCGACGCCGACCTGCGGGTCGGCAGCGATCGGCGCCATGGCCTCGAAGACCGCATTCACGACGTCCTGGACCAGCCTCGGATCCGCAGCCAGCAGCTCGTCAGCGGCGATGAGGCCTGGCCCAGGCAACGGCGCGATCCGCTCGACCGTGAGCAGATCGGTGTCCATGCCCTGGGCGGCGAGCCGCAGCGGCTCGTTGTTTCGAAAGCCGGTGATGAGGTCGACGTCGCCGTTGAGCAGGCCGTCCACCTGGTTGAACTGCGGATACTCGCGCACGGTGATGTCATCCGCGGTCAGGCCGCCGGCGTCGAGGAGCGCAAGCAGGGCATGCCACGATGATCCGTAGCGGCCGGGTGTCCCGATCCGAGTGCCCACCAGTTCGGCGGGATGGCCGGGCACCGTCCCCCGGGGACCGATGAGCGCCACCGGGAAGAGGCGGTAGATGGTGGCTACGTACTTGATCGGGATTCCGGCGGTGCGGGAGATCATCACGTCGGTGGCATCGGCCACTCCGAGCTCCGCCTGGCCGTCAGCCACCAGGCGCACGAGGTCCGCGTCGCCCTTGTACTCGATGGTGACATCGAGGCCGTACTTCGCGAAGAGGCCTTCCTGCTGGGCGTAGTAGAAGGGCGCAAACTGGACGTCGGGCTGGAACCCGAGCAGGAGCTTGACTGGCCGGAGGGCGACCGAAGGCGAGGCCGATTGCACGGGTGCGCAGGCTGTCAGCAGGCCAATCACGAGCAGCAGGGCGAGGATCGGGCGGGGACGCATCGGTCTTCCTTTCTGGGTCATCTGGCGACCAGTTGTCGTTCGGCGACCACCACCAGGCCGTGCAGGGTGATGCCGATCACGGCCAGGGTGGCGAGCGCAACGAACATGAGCGGGGTGTCAAACAGCCCCTGGTTGGCGATGTTGATGAGCACGCCGAGCCCGCTGTTCGCGCCGGCCCATTCGGCGACGACGGCACCGATGACAGCCAGCGTCACGCCCACCCGGAGGCCACCGAAGATGACCGGCAGAGCCGATGGGATTTCCAGGCGGGCAGTGAGCTGACCGGAGCCGGCGCCAAGGGAGCGGAACATCTCGCGCAGCAGCGGGTCGGCCGAGCGGATGCCGACCATGGTGGCAATGGCGATCGGGAAGAAGACGATCAGGGCGCAGACGAGGACCCGCGCCAGCAGGCCGCCGCCGAACCAGATGTCGAGGAGCGGAGCAAGCGCCAGGATCGGGACCGATTGCGCGGCGACGATGTACGGGGAGAGGACGCGCTCGATCACCACGCTCTTCCCCAGCGCGATGCCGACCGCGATCGCTGACACCGCTCCGAGCGCGAAGCCCAGCAGGATCTCCGACAGCGTAACCGCCGTGTGCTCCCATAGGATGCCGTCCCGAATGGCCCGCAGCGCTCGCTCCCCGACGACCTCCGGCGCGGGGAGGATGTAGTCGGGGGTGCCGGCCATGACAGTGACCAGCTTCCAGGCGGCCAGAAACGCGGCGAGGGAGATGAGGGTAGCGGCGAGGCGTGTCATCGGGCGAGCCACGGGATGAGCTCGGCCGGATGCACTTCGGCAAGTGCGGCGCGCACCGTCCCATCGATCGCGGCTGCCTCCGGGCTGCTGGCGAGCGTGGCTGGCCTTGGTCGCCGCAGGTCGACCGGGATGATCCGTGCCACGCTCCCAGGGCGAGCGGTCAGCACCACGATCCGGTCCGCCATACGCACCGCCTCGCTGACCGAGTGCGTAACGAGGACCACCGTCCGCGGCCGATCCATCCAGAGCCGCTGCAGCTCGCCGTCGAACCCCTCGCGCGTGAGCGCGTCGAGCGCGCTGAAGGGCTCGTCCAGGAGGAGGGCGGGCGGGTCCGTGATGAGCGCCCGCGCCAGGCCCGCTCGCTGGGCCATCCCACCCGAGAGCTGGGCGGGCCGCAGCCCCGCGGCGTCGGAAAGGCCCACGCGCTGAAGCCCTGCCAGTGCCCGCTCACGCCGCTCGGCAGCCGGCACGCCGGCCAGGGACAGCGGAAGCGCCACGTTGTCGAGAGTCGAGAGCCAGGGGACCAGGCGCGGCTGCTGGAAGGCGAGTCCCACGCGACCGTCGCCGGCGCGTGGAGAGGTTGTCTCGCTGCCGACCTGCACGCGTCCAGTCGTCGGCGGAACAAGCCCGGCGATGACTCGCAGCAGGGTGCTCTTGCCGCATCCGTTCGGCCCGATGACCACCGTCAGGCTGCCGGCGGGGATATCGAGAGTCAGGCCGCGAAGTGCTTCGACCGGACCCGCGGCAGAGGCGAACGAGACGCTGATGTCCTCGAGGCGAACCGGCAGAGCGACGGGCATGCGCGCCCCGCTCGACTCTGTCCGCGCTTCGCTGATCATCGGTCCGCTCCCCTTGCGCCCTGTCTGGCATCGCGTGCGGGGCTCGGCCGCGGAACGCATCCCCTGGCTCGACTCTCTCAGGCGCGCCGGCGCGCGCCATCGGTCTGTCGATGCGTCGGAGAACGCCTCGCGGTCGCCTTCTCTCATCCGGACTGTGACCGTCGGCCCTGTCTGCCGTCGAGCGTCGCGCTCGCCGGGTCAGGTCGGCCCCGCCAGGTTTGCCCCGACCGCCGCTCCTCGGCGTCCGGGCCTGGTGGGGTTCGCGGGCTGGCTCGCGTCAGCGAGCCGACCGCCGGTGGGGACTTTCACCCCGCCCCGAAGGCGATGAATTGTTCAGTTGCGGTAAGGGTGTCACCGATGCAGAAACGGGTCAACCCGGCGCCTAGGCTGCGGCCACATCGGTTGAGCCACCGCCGCGGCCGCGCAGCCAGCGGTAGATGACGAACGCCACGCCGACGATCACGACCGCGTAGATGAGCACCTCGAACGGACGGATCGCCTCGTACAGGCGTTTGTAGTTCTCCCCGAGCAGGAAGCCCCCAAGCAGCAGGGCGGCGTTCCACGGCAACGACCCCAGTGCCGAGAACAGCAGGAAACGCCCCACCGGCATGTGCGCCACCCCTGCTGGATAGTTGATCAGCGCCCGCAGCAGCGGCACCAGCCGCGCGAAGAAGACGGCCCGGTCGCCATAGCGGGCGAACCAGGCGTCGGCGCGGTCGAGGTCATCGGGCTTGATGTGGACGTAACGCCCGAACCTATCCAGCAGTGGGCGACCGCCCCAGGCACCGATCAGGTAGCCGGCCAGTGACCCCGCTACCGCACCCACCGTCGCGACCACGAGCACCGCCAGCCAGCTCCACGGCGCATGGGTGAGCGGTTCCAGGACTGCAGGATCCAGCGCCGACTGGCTCACCTTCCAGCCGGCCATCGGCACGATCACTTCCGATGGGATGATGGGCACGAAGGTCTCCAGGCCGATCGCGATGGCCACCCCCGCATAGCCGACCGCGTCATACAGGCCCAGGAAGAACGGGATGACGGTGCGATCGATGAAATCGAGCATCGGTCAGGTGCTGGTCCGGGGATCGACAGCCACCAGGTACACCGCCACGATCACCGAGAGCAGCGCGCCCCCCGCCATCCAGCCGCCGAGGAGGTCCAT